>CANRIZ010000001.1 GCA_947630835.1 uncultured Clostridia bacterium
TTCACTGTGCTTCTTCTCACTCGGGTTGCTCTCGCTTCCCTCGTGCTTCTTTCGCTTTCACCACTCTTCCGGCTACTTGCGATTCTTGAATCTCAGGGTTCCTTTTTTCTAAGTCGTTGTTTAATTTTCAAGGTCCAAGAATACGCACTCGTTGAGTGCTTTGATATCATATCAAATACGGCGACAAATGTCAACACTTATTTTTAAAAAAATTCAAAAAATTTTCGGTTTTTTAAAACGCCGCCGGGCGTTCTTTTTTTGTTGTCGAAATTCATACCTATATGCATACAAAAAAACGGTGCGCCGACCGTATAACGCACGCCGTTTTTTGATGAATTCTTTTGTTTTGTTCGCCAAAATATAAAATATTGTGCTTATGAACCGAGAAGGGCTTGGTCGAAAGCAAACAAGGCCTCGTTTATTTCAAAGATATTATAATTTTTATGCGTTATGAAATATTCTATTATTATATCGAACTTACTGCTGTGTGAGAGCGCAAAGCCCGCTTTAAGCAGCAATTCCTCGGTTTCTTCAAGGCTCAGCTCCAAAGCGATTGCAAAAGCCAATGCCGTAGCTTTACTCGGATGATAATAAATATCGCCGCGTATTTTTGAAAAAAGCTTTCGGTCAACGTTCGCCTTTTTGTAACAGGCGCTGTCGGTAATGCCCTTTTCGTCAATCTTTCTCAAAAGCATCTGCGAAAAGCTTTCGTCAATATTGTCGACTTCGTCTTTCAAGCTTCCGGTATCAAAGGCGGGGGCAAGCGCTTCGTCGCTTTTCTCTATCCCGGGATAAAGAATGGCAGCTGTCGTCAAAATCTTGCTTTCGCCCATATTATCCGCCCAGGTACGATTAAACTCAAAGTTATCGTCAACGTATTTATTGTCGATATAAGAGGCTATGTTATTAAAAAGCTTTTCGCCGATTTCAAAGGAATCCTTGTCAAAGATAACTATATAAACAAGCATATCGTGGTCGATAAGAAATTCCGTGATTATGTCAACCGCAACCTTCAGCGCCCGTGCTTTGGGGTAACCGTAAACGCCCGAAGAAATAAGCGGAAACGCCACGGATTCGCAGTCGTTTTCGGCCGCAAGCTTTAAGCCTTCCCGGTAACAGCTTTCAAGCGCTTCTTTTTCGCCGTTTTCCCCGCCTTTCCATTTCGGACCGACGGTGTGAATAACATATCTGCAGGGAAGCTTGTAAGCGCCCGTGATTTTTGCCTGCCCAACCTTACAGCCGCCAAGCTTTATACATTCCAAAAGCAGACCTTTACCCGCCGCTTTATGTATCGCTCCGTCAACTCCGCCGCCACCGAGCAGAGAAGAATTAGCCGCATTCACAATGGCGTCGCATTTTATTTTGGTTATATCGTTTCGTACAATCTGCAATGGCATATAATTTCGACCCCTCATAAAAAAATTAAATTACACATATAATATACATAAATTGCGGAAAATTCAACAATTTCAGGGTAAACGACCGAAAAATCAGGGCATAAAACCGAATTTTTTTTGAAAAACGCCGTTCCCGTCAAAAAAAAATCCACGTATTCCGCCGATAAAAATATTACAGTTGAAAATATAACGTTAAAGTATTATAATGTAGATAATTTATGCAGAAGATATATTATTTTGTAAACGAGGTAATACATTGAATATAAAATTTTTGGAAAGCGACGCAGTAAAGAAAATGCGTAAATTTTTCATTTCGGAAAAATTTATGATAATTATGTTTTTGCTTGCCGCGTTGATAACTGTTTTTCATCTTGAAGTGCCGGGAGTAATAATATTTATTTTTATTGTTTCTGCTCTGCTTGTAATATGCGACGACCTTTTGGCGACAACGCTGCCGTTTTTGCTGGTTTCATTGACCGCCATAAAATGCAACGATTCTTTTCATATCTTTATTAAATATATCGGCTTTATCGTCGTAATACTTGCCGCCCTGATTTTTCACTTCGTATATTACCGTAAAAAAATCGTTTTAGGCAAGGCGCTGTACCCGATGATAGGCGTTTCGGTTGCCGTTACTCTCGGCGGCGTGGGCTTCCTTTCGCTTAAAGAATACTTTAATCTTGTATCTTTTTACTATGTATTCGGATTAGGCTTCGGCATGGTCATAATTTACATACTGCTTACAACCTACCTAAACGGCGAAAGAGATTATTCCGTTAAGGAAAAATTTACGGATATAATGATTTATATGGGCTTGTTCGCCGTATTTATGATGATTGAATTTTATGCCGCGAATATCAACCTTGTTCTTGAAACAAAGCATATACTTTATATGCAATGGCGCAACAACATTTCAACCTTTTTAATGCTTGCGATGCCTTTTGCGGCGTTTAAAGCGGTAAAAAAGCCTTCGTATATTTTCCTTGTTCTGATATACTACCTTTGCATGCTGCTTGCGGGCTCGAGAGGCGGTTTGATTTTCGGCGGAATTGAGCTTGTAATGACTATAAGCATATTGATAGGCATTGACAAGCGGCACAGGTGGACTTATATAGCGATAGCTATGGGTATTTTAATCTCTGTAGCCTTCTATTTTCAGGATTTTTACGGCTTTTTCAGCGAAACGATTAACAGGCTCATTTCCGGGCTTATGGGCATTTCGGGTTCGGAAAAAGAGGTAAGACTTAAGCTTTTTGCAAGAGCCTTTGACGATTTTAACTCCAACCCCATTTTCGGAACGGGTCTTGCTTACATGGGTAACCGAGACGTTCACCCCTCCAAGGAATTTGCGCTTTGCTGGTATCACTGCGAACCGCTGCAAATTATGGCGAGCCTCGGCACGCTCGGAATAGTCGCCTTTGCAATACAGCTTATGTGGAGATTCTATATTTTCCTTAAAAAGAAAACCGTATTCAATATTACAATCCTCGTTTCCTACATAGGGCTTGAAATGATGTCGCTTGTAAATCCCGGAGTTTTCTGCCCGGTTCCGTACCTGTTTATGGTAACCATGTATTTGGCGATTGTGGAAATGGTCAACAAAACCGATTTTACCAAGGACATTGCAAGCGAGATAAACGAGGAGCAGCAATTTGAGGAATCGGACGATTTGGACGACGATATTTACGACGATGACGATGAAACCGTTAAAGCGAAACCGTTGAAAAGAAAAGCCTGTAAAACCCGATAAAATCGGAATATTTAAAAACCCGCTGCGTAAAACGTGCCGCAGCGGGTTTTTCCGTGATTTAATCAAGGAAATCCTTGAGCTTTTTACTTCTTGACGGATGTCTTAATTTCCTGAGCGCTTTTGCTTCAATCTGACGTATTCTTTCACGGGTAACGTCAAACGTCTTGCCGACCTCCTCAAGTGTTCTGGGATGTCCGTCCTCAAGCCCGAAACGAAGCTTTAAAACCATCGCTTCCCTCTCGGAAAGCGTTTTCAAAACCTCCTCGAGCTGTTCTTTAAGCAGAAGCATCGACGCCGCGTCGGCAGGGGCAAGAGCGTCGTCGTCGGGGATAAAATCTCCCAAGTGGCTGTCCTCCTCCTCGCCTATCGGGGTTTCGAGCGAAACGGGCTCCTGCGCAACTCTCAATATTTCGCGAACCTTGTCAACCGGCATATCAAGGTATTCGGCTATTTCCTCCGCCGAGGGATCTCTGCCGTTTTTATGAAGCAACTGGCTGTTTGTCTTTTTTACCCTGTTAATGGTTTCAACCATATGAACGGGAATACGAATGGTTCTCGCCTGGTCGGCAATCGCCCTTGTTATTGCCTGCCTTATCCACCAGGTAGCGTAGGTTGAAAATTTAAAGCCCTTGGTATAATCGAATTTTTCAACCGCTTTTATAAGACCGAGGTTGCCCTCTTGAATGAGGTCAAGAAACTGCATTCCCCTGCCTACATATCTTTTTGCAATGCTTACGACAAGCCTGAGATTTGCCTCTGCAAGACGTTGCTTTGCCTGGGGATCATTATCGGCTATACGCATTGCAAGGTCGATTTCTTCCTCCGGAGTTAAAAGAGGCACTCTGCCTATTTCCTTTAAATAGACCTTTACCGGGTCGTCAATGGCGCCGTTATGACCGTCGGCGGCAAGCTCGGCCGCCTCCTGCCCCTTGGGCAATTCCGAGTCGAATTCCGCCGCGTCGAGGTCAATATCAAAATCATCTACAATTTCAATATTAAAGCCTTCAAGAGTCTCGTAAACCTTTTCGAGATCCTCCATATCCAGATTGCTTTCAAGCATTGCGGCGTCAATTTCCTGGGTTGTTACCTTACCTGTTGCCTTCCCCTTTTCCACAAGCTCGGAAATCGGGTTTTTCTTTTCCGTTGCATTGTTGTTCTCCATATTTTTCACCTTCACACATTATGTATTTTATTTTTTATTAAACAAATTCAAAAAATCCGAATCGGACATTCCCGACGCGCTGTCGTATTTATTCTTCCCGCTCTCGCCCTTTAAAACTTTGACGCAATCTTCAATTTCCGAAAAAGTATTGCTTATAAGACGAGAGGACGAGACTATTCTTGTGATAACCGATACCTCGTCGTCGGAAAAATCGGGCGCTATAAACGACAAATCAACGGGCATATCCTTATCGAGCCTTGCGGATATTTCGCCATAAACGCGTCGGTTAAAATCAGTAACGAAATCGTCCGCTCCGATTTTACTTTTAACGCTTTTGTAATAGGAGGGGTTCGACATAAGGCAGGCTATTATGGTTTCCTCCGCTTTTGCGGCATGCAGATTTTCGCGCCTGTCGGGATTAACCCTGTTAATTAAATCCTTGGGATTGTTAAATGATTTTTGAATATTGCTGAAATTTTCCCTGCTTTTTTGACTTTTTGAAATTCTCAAATTCTTTTCTATTTCTTTTGTAAACGCTTCTTTGTTTACGGACAGCTCGTCCGAAATTTTCGCAGCGTAAATATCGGCTTCAACAGAACTCGAAACGCCCGCAAGCACCTTTGCGGCGGCTTTTAAAAAGTTTACCTTGCCGTCGGAGGTGGAAACGTCGTATTTTTCACGCTCAAGCATAAGCTTGTATTCCGTATCGTTGGCGGCTCCGTCGATAAGCGTTTTAAACCTTGAAGCGCCGTATTTTTTGATTATTTCATCGGGGTCTTTTCCGCCCCGCATATTGATTACCTTAATCCTCAGCGTTGTATGCGAAAATATATCTATAGCTTTTCTGACCGCCTTTTGACCGGCTTCGTCGGAATCGTAGCAAAGCAACATCTCTCCCGTGTATCTTGAAAGAACCTGCGCCTGCTCCTGAGTAAGGGCCGTTCCCAGAGCCGCCACGGCATTGGTAAAGCCCGCCTGATGCAGCATAACCACGTCGATATTGCCCTCGCAAAGGATAATATTTTCAAAATTATTTTTTTTAACGAAATTCAGCGCAAAAATTTCCCTGCCCTTTTTATAAACGGGAGTATCGCCGGTATTTACATATTTTGCCCTGTCGTTTTCATCAAGCCTTCTTCCGCTGAAGGCTATAACGTTTCCTCTTAAATCAATTATCGGAAAAACGAGCCTGTTTCTGAAAGTGTCGTAATATGAGCCGGAGCTTCCCTTTTTTACAAGGTCCGCCGCATAAAGCTCCGAATCGGAAAAGCCCATACTGTTGAGATGATTTTTAAGGCCCGTCCACCCCGAGGGAGCAAAACCTATGCCGAATTTGGTTACGGTTTCCGCGGTAAGCTGCCTTAATTTACAGTATTCCCTTGCATTTTCGCCGCCCGGAGCAAAAAGCTGTTTGTTAAAAAACCTTGCCGCTTCTCGGTTTGCTTCGTAAATTCTCGTCCTTGTTTTTGAAATACCGCTGTCGTAATTGTCCGTAGGCAAAGCCATACCGCTTCTGTCGCATAAAAATTTAACGGACTCGACATAATCGAGATTTTCGATATTCTTTATAAAGGTTATAACATCCCCGCCGTTGCCGCAGCCGAAGCAATAATACGACTGAGTGTCCGGATAAACGTAAAAGGACGGCGTATTTTCGTTGTGAAACGGACACAAACCGCCGAGCAGCTTACCTTTTCTTTTTAAGCCGACATAAGAAGATACAACGCTCTCTATATCGTTTCTGCTCCGAAGCTCGGAAATAAACAAATCGTCAAAAGCCATATATACCTCCTTTTTATTATATCATAATTACCGTATAATACTAATTTCCTATCCATGCGGACGGAATAAACAGCTTATTATATACGTTTAAAACGTAAATATCGGACATGCTTGACACATAATCGCATGCCGCTCTTTCCCTGCCCTCGTTTTCGGCAATGCTCCTATAAAGCTCGGGAAGCTCGCCGTAATTGTCCCTGTAGTAAAAATACAGCGTCTTTATCAAAGCCTCCGCCTTGCTTTCCTCGCCTTTGCATACACTGTTTGTGTAGACGTTTTTATACATAAATTTATGCAGCTCGTCGAAAGCCTCCCGTATTTCCCCGGAAAGGCAAATATCATCCTTACTGTTCTCAACGGCGGAAACCACAAGGGTGTTGATTCTTTTTGATTTTGTATCGCCGAGAGTATTTAAAATTTCCTTTGGTATATCGCTTTCGCAAAGCACGCCCGCACGGCAAGCGTCGTCAATATCGTGATTGATATAGGCGATTTTATCTGCAAGCTTTACTATTCTGCCCTCTAAACTGTCCGCCTCCTTACCGACGGTATGGCACACAATTCCGTCCCGTACCTCGTATGTAAGATTTAATCCGTTGCCGCCCTTTTCAAGCTTATCGACAACCCGAAGGCTCTGCTCGTAATGCTTAAAACCGCCCGGAAAAACCTCGTTAAGCGCCCTCTCGCCTGCGTGGCCGAAAGGCGTATGCCCGAGGTCGTGCCCCAAAGCAACGGCTTCCGTAAGGTCCTCGTTGAGCCTCAGCGCCCTTGAAATTGTCCTTGCAATTTGCGAAACCTCAAGCGTATGGGTAAGCCTTGTTCTGTAATGATCGCCCTCCGGCGAAAGAAAAACCTGGGTTTTGTGCTTTAACCGCCTAAAGGAGTTTGAATGTATAATTCTGTCCCTGTCCCTTTGGAAGCAGGTTCTTACGTCGCATTCGTTTTCCTTTCGTTCCCTACCCCTTGAGTTTACGGAAAGCACGGCGTAGGGCGACAGCATTTCTTTTTCAAAGAGCTCGGTATTTTCTCTTACAAGCACAATAACACCCCCTGCAAAAAGCGCTTTACATTAGTATATACTCAAAAAAATATAAAAACCCTTTAATTTTTTCAAAAAAATTACAAATTCATTTCTTCAAAACCTTCTCCGACCTTTTCGGGCATAATTCTGCCGTTGGACGCTTCAAAGATTTTTTCCTTTACGCTTTCCTCTTTTTCAGACGGTATGCCGAAGCTTACGGTCGTTTTCTCGCTGAAATCGGTATGCCGTATAACGCCGCCGAAATTTTCTATTAAAGAATTGAGCTTCCCGTAAAAGGAATAGTCGCAAACAGCCTTTAATTCCGCGCAGGGACGCATGGTTATAATTTTACCCGCTTCCAGGGCGATTTTTGCGGAATTTGAGTAAGCCCTTACAAGACCGCCTCCGCCCAAAAGGACGCCGCCGAAATACCTTGTAACCACAACGCATACGTCGGTTACGCCGGACTTTTCCAGCACGTCCAAAACGGGCATACCCGCCGTTCCCTGAGGCTCGCCGTCGTCGGAAAACTTTTTAATATTTCCGTCTTTAAGTATGTAAGCGTAGACGTTGTGCTTTGCGTCCCAATGCTTTTGTCGAATTTCATTGATAAAACCGTTCGCCTCCTGCGCGGTTTTAACGGGAGAAACGTACCCTATAAACCTTGAACGCTTTTCGGTAAACTCGTCAAAGCCCCTGTTCTTAACGGTTTTATATGAATTCATTTTGCGCCCTCCGAATACGGAAATTAAAAAGCGGCACATAAGTACCGCTTTTGAAAATATCAGTCTTTTTTACCGAGATTGTATCTTCTGTTGAACCTGTCAACACGTCCGCCCGTATCAACAAGCTTCTGCTTGCCTGTAAAGAACGGATGGCAATTAGAGCAAATATCAACACGAATGTCCTGCTTTGTTGAACTTGTTTCAAACGTAGCGCCGCATGCGCATTTTACAGTTGTGGGTTTATATTCGGGATGGATACCGTCTTTCATTAACTGTCACCTCTTTTATATACCGTAAGTAATAATATAGCTTTAAAATATTAACATAAAGCAAAGAAAAAAGCAAGTGTTTTTTTATAAATCTACAAATTTACGGACTTTTCTTCTCCCAGAGTAAAGGAATACAGCAATAATTCGTCGACCTCGCAGGAAAAAATTTGCTCCGCCGCCGCCTTGTAAACCTCAAGCTGCCTGTGATACATAGTAACCAATTCGTCGCAGTCCGCCACCCTGTCGGTCTTATAATCCAAAACAACAGCCTTTCCGTTTTCAAAAAAGACGCAGTCTATAATACCCTGAACGATTATGCTTTCGTCTTCAAAATTTTCTTTAAGCTCGGGAAAAGCCTTGTTGACGGGTAGGCTTATTCTGAACTTCTGTTCCCTGACTACCCTTTCGGAAGCGGCAATTCTTCTGTAAAGCCCGCTTTTGAAAAATTTGCTTATCATTTCAAGGTCGAGGCTGTTTGCCTGCCGAGCACCGAGCATTGAAAGAGAAACGAGCCTTTCCTTTTCCGCCCGAGCGTCTTTGCTTGCTTTTTCAAAATCGCAGGTTTCCATAAACCTGTGAACCGCCGTGCCCTTTTGCGCCGAGGTCATATTCCCCGACTGCGTAAATTTGGGAACGTCGCTTGCAAAATACCGCATATTGTTTTCAAGCCTGTTAAAAGAGGAAGCGGCAAGCTTTGCGGCGCAGTTTGAAAGCTCGCCGTATTTGTAAGAAAATTCGGTTTTTTCTCTGATTTTCTTCAAAAGCTCAAGGTCGGTATCGGCCTTTTCGGCGGCGTTCTCCGTTTGTTCAAAAGAAGCGGTTTTTAATCTTTCCCCAACAATTTCAACGCTTAAATCAAAATCCGCGTTTTCGTCGATTTTCCCGCAGAAATTGCAGTTATCCCTTAATACGCAAGCGTCCTTGTGCGTTAAAAACGCCTTTATTAAAATGTCGGTAAAATTATGCGAATTTATTACCGCAACCGGGTTTAAAGGCGTTGAAACGCAGTCGCCGGAAGCGCTTTCTACGGCCTTGGCGGCGTTCGACTCTTCGCAGGTGATTATCAGTCGCTCCCTTGCCCTTGTCAAGGCAACGTAAAGCACTCTGAGTTCCTCCGAACATTCGCTTTTCCTGTTGAGTATTTTTGCCGCTTCATATGCAACAGTACTGTATTTTCTGAAGGTTTTGTTGTCGTGAATTTTAATGCCCATTCCGATTTTTTCGTGTATCAAAAGGCTGTCTGCATTGTTTCGGCGCGTTCTTGAGCAATCCGAGAGAAAAACAACGGGAAACTCGAGTCCCTTGCTTTTATGTATGGTCATAATCTTAACAACGTCGGAATACTCGCTCACCGTTCCGGCGGGTTTAAAATCCGAGCCGTTCTTTCTCTTTCTGTCAATATACCTGATAAAGCCGGAGAGTCCGCATTTTCCGAAGCTTTCGTATTTTTCGGCATATTCAAGCAAAAGCAAAAGGTTGAGCTTTTTAATTTCGCCGTTATTTAAGGCTGTGACTACGGAAAGATAACCGGAATCCTCGTAAATCGTCCGCAAAAGCTCCTGCACGCTCAAAACGCAGCTCAAGCTTCTGTATTCGTTATACTTTTCAATAAAATACCCGCACTTTTCGCTTTCGGAATTTTTTACGGCATAGTACAATTCGCTTTTTCTTGAATTTATCCTGAGAAGCGATATTTCGTCTGCGGAAAAGCCGAAAATCGGGGACATCAGCACGCTGACAAGATGAACGTCCTGCAAGGGATTGTTGATAACGGAAAGCAGGGAAAGCATAACGGAAATTTCGGGATTTTCAAAAAAGCCCTCGTCCTCCTCGAAATATGCGGGGATTTCACGCTTTTTTAATTCCTTTAATAATTCCGCGCCCATTTTTCTCTGCCTCAACAAGACGCAAATATCCTTAAATTTCACGGGTCTTGTTGAATTTATGTTCTTGTCGTAAACCCTTGCGCTCTTAATTACCTGCTCGATTTTGTCCGCTATCATCTGCGTTTCGGTATATTCCTTGTCGTTTACGCTTTCGTCGTCAAGCATAAGAAATTCGACGCATTTTTTGTCGCTGTCTTCATAACATTCGGCGCCCGCTTTCAGAGATTGCGTGTTATCGTAGTCGATTTCGCCCGCTTCTTTGCTCATAATCCTTTCAAAAATATAATTGACGGCGTTTAAAATATCCGGTCTGCTTCTGAAATTGCTGTCAAGGCTGATATAATCGGCATAGCCGCATTTGCCGTCCCTCCACCTGTTTATTCTTTCGAGAAAAACGTGCGGCATAGCGAGCCTGAAACGGTAAATGCTCTGCTTTACGTCGCCGACGAGAAACATATTTTTTTCATCGTTTGAAAGCAAGCTGAAAATTTTATCCTGCGCTTCGTTGGTATCCTGATATTCGTCAATAAGGATTTCGTCGTATTTTTCCCTGATTTCAAGCGCGGTCTGCGTAGGCTTTCCGTCGCAAAGCAAAAGCTTCAGCACAAAATGAACTATGTCGATAAAGTCATAGCTGTTTTCCTCCGCTTTTTTTTGATAAAAACGCTTTTTGTATTCAAGCACTATCTCCGTAAACTTGGCTACAACGGGTTTTAAGAGCTCAATATCCTCGCAATATTCCTCCTCGCTTGCGCTTAAAACGGTTTTTACGCTTTCCATAACGTCTTTCATCTTATCCCTGTATTTTTTGGAAAAGATTTTTTGTGAGCAATATTGATAATCGCCTTTTAACCTCGGGAATGTTTCAAAGGACAGGCTTTCCAAGCCGGTTTTAAGGCTGTCCCAATCCTTCGATTTGCACTTTTCGATAATATCGTTTATTTTTTCTTCGTCGTTTTTAAGTGTGATATAAACCTTTTCAAGCCCCTCGTCGCCCTCTGCGAAGCTTATTGCCATGTTAAGCAGCACGCCCGCGTACTCGGCGCAGTCGGCAATCTGCTTTAAAATTATTTCACCGAAAACCGTATCCTGCGGCTTTTGCTTTTCGGAATAAACGCTCTTTATTTCCTCAAGCCATTTTTCGGGCTGAGGATAAGCCTCCGAGTTTTTTGCAAAGCGAATGATTGATTTTGCAAGCGTATCGTCGTTCTTTCCGCAGCCGGTAACCTCGAGCAGCCTGTTGAAATCCTCGTCGGAATTCTCATAATACTCGTCCAGAACCTCGTTTACGGCCTCGTTTGAAATGAGCTTCGATTCGCTGTCGTCAAGTATTCTGAAATCGGGAGTAATCGACAGCCTGCCGAAGTTTTCCTTAACTATCGAGTTAAAAAATTGGTCTATTGTACAGATATCCGCAAGAGGAAGCATCATTTTTTGCCTTAAAAGAAATTTGTTGGAGGGGTCAGATTTTATTCTTTCGTCAAGCGCCTTACCTATTCTTTCCCGCATTTCGTTTGCGGCGGCCCTGGTAAAGGTGACAACAAGCAATCTGTCGATTTTTTGCGGGTTCTCCTCGGAGCACAGCTTATTGATAATTCTCTCTACCAGCACCGCGGTTTTCCCCGAACCTGCCGCCGCCGACACAATTAAGCTCTTTGAACGGGATTTTATCGCCTTCTCCTGCATGGGCGTCCATTTAACCTTACTCATCGTTTTCACCCTCCCGCATAAGCTCGTTCAGCGCTTCGGCGTGGCTCATTTTTCTGATTTCCCTGACTTCGTCGCCGTCCTCAAAGCGGCAAATACATTTATAATCGCAGCCGTCGCATTTTGACGGGTCGACGGGTCTTGCCTCTATCCTTCCGTTATGTATGCCCTCGCCTGTATCTGTTATAATTTTATCTATCCTTTTATTAAGCCTTTTAAGCTCCTCGGCGCTTATAAGATTCCCCGAAAGCGAACCGTCCTTTTTCTTCTTTGCGGGAATATAATACCCCATCAGGTCTTTTTCCATAGCCTCCGCGATGTTTATATCGTCGAGTATGATACCGCTCATTTTATTTTTCCGCTTCTGCATACTTTCTATTTCCGAAGCGTCCGCATTACGGTTAAGGCTCGGAGGCTCGGGCTTTGCGGACATATAAAGCACTCCGCAAGGCACTATTTCGCCGTATTTCTCCCTGCCGTTTTTGGCAATGGCAAAAAGATATATAAGCATCTGCGTGCTTAAACCTTCAAGCACGTCGCCCAGTCTGAAGGTTTTGCCGCCGGTTTTGTAATCTACAACCCGCAAATACTTTTTACCGTCCCTATCCATGGTGTCCACACGATCGACGCTTCCGGTTATTCTGATACTGCCGCCGTCCGAAAGAGCCAAAATATAAGGCTGTATTTCGCTGTCGTTTCTGATACGCAGTTCAAAATCCGTAGGCGTAAACTCGCTTACGCCGAACTCCTCGATAAGTCTTTTCAAAATATTACGGCTCTGCTGTTCAATAGCGTAATACTGCTGTAAAAAACGCTTCGATTTGTTTTGCGCTCCGCCCATTTTTTCATTCAAGAAGTTTTGCAGAATTTCGGAAATTTTACTATTAATTTCGTCGTCGGACATCTTTGCAAGCTCGGAGGGCGTGTTTTCCCTGAGTATAATTTCAAAAATCTCATGGATAATACTGCCGCTTAAAAGAGGATCGACCTGCGCTTCTTTTAAAGGTTCTATTTTTATACCGTACCTGCAAAAATATTTAAACGGACATTCGTTATAAGCCTGTATTTTGGAGGCGGACATATTGATATTACTGCCGAAAAGGTCAACCGCTGTCTTTTTGTTTTCAATTAAAAAGCGCTTGCGCTTCACCGCTGTTTTCAAAGCCTCCGCCCTGCCCCTGAACAAAGCTTTGCCGTCAAAATAGCTTTCAAGAGTAGAGGTAAGGGCGTTGTTGTTTTTATATTCTTGAGCAAACACCTCAAAAGCCGAATAATCGCTTTCTATTTTTTCCAACGGGTCTAAGCTGTCGTAACCCAAAACCTTTATTGACGGAAAAATCTCCTTAATCTCGTCGATTATAACGGATTCGCTTTTGCCCTCTCCGTTGTAATCGGATTCGCAAAAGCTTACATAAAGCTTATCAACGGCAGAAGTTACGGCGCAGTAAGCCGTAAATCTTTCCTCGGTCTGCTTGTATTCGGCGGTTTCGGCAAGCTCTATACCCGCCTGCCGCAGTTTAATTCGTTCCTTATCGTTTAAAAGCCCGCTCGTTAACGGGTTTAACGGGAACACGCCCTCGTTTGCGCCCATAACAAAAACAATTTTTTTCATAGACGTTCTGGTTCTGTCGGCAACGCCTATCGTAACCTCGTCAAGTCCCCTCGGCAAGGTTCCGAAATCGCTCTTTGTAAGCAGGATATTGAAAAGCTCGCAGTATCTTTTGTCGCTTAAATTCGCGTGCTTTGAAACAAGGTAAAGCTTATCGAGCATATCCATAATAAGCGACCATACGGTTTCCTGTTCTTCGCACAGCGCAGGGTTTCCGCCCTTAAACAATTCCTGCGCCATTTCCTTGAGCCGTTCTCTTATACCGCTATTTTTTATAAACTCATACAAAACAACGGTTTTTTGCTCGGACTGCGCCTGAGAAAAATCCCTTTTGAAAGCAAGTACGGGAGCTACCGCCTTTTTTCTGAGTCTGTTCAGCTCGTCGAGCTTTAATTTATCGAAATCGTTAAGCTCCGAGCCGAAGCCGTTGGGATTTTCCGTAAAATCATTTTTCCATTGCGAGGCCGTTATTTTCCAAATATAAGCGTAGTTTTCAAGCTTAGCCGTTTCTTCGGGCGAAATGCCGGCAAGCCCGGTTTTTAAATAGCGAAAAATCGATTCGCTGTTAATTTCCCCGCAGGTAATATCGAAAAGGGACTTTAAAAGCACAACAAGAGGTTGGTTATCCAAAGGCTGGCGTTTATCCTCAAAAAAAGGAATTCCGTACTTTTTAAATGCGGACGCAAGCTCGCGGTCATAGCTGTTTTTCGAGCGTTCAAACACGATTATATCCCTGCACCTGACGTTGTCCTCCCTCATCAGGCGCTTTATGCTTTGCGCGACATATTCGCACTCCTCCGCTTTGTTTTTGGCGGACAAAAGCGTTATACTCTCGGGAATTTCACTTTCAAAGCTTTCTTTTTCAAGCGAAAAAATATTTTTTTCAAGCCTTAGAAGATTTTTATCTATTCCGTTTTCGTATTCGTCAACTGTAATCGGATTTGCAATTTTCACACCGCATTTTGCGGCTGCGTCTTTAAGCCGATTAACTTGCCTGTTGACGTTTGCAAAAAAGGAATAATCGTCGTTAAAGCTGTTTTTATCGGTATTAAAGGCTATATAGATTTCATCGCTTTGAGCTATCGCCTTTTCTATTACCTTGCTTTCCTGCTTGGTAAAGCGCGTAAAACCGTCGATAATAACGGTTTTGTTTTCAAAATATTTATGGGTGTTGAAAAATTCGCAAAGAATGTCAAGCGTATCGTCGTTGTTGAAATAATCCTTGTCGAGCATAGCGTTGTAAAGGGAAATTATCAAAACAAGCTCCTCGATTTTATGCTTTAACGACGATTCCTCCGAGCTCTCGGCATACTCGCCGAGTTCCGCGACGGTGACGGAGCATTGCTTCAGCTCCGTGGCAAACGAAACCAAATTTTCAATAAGCGCCGGTCTTGTTATGTATTTTTTAAATACGTTCAGGCTGTCGCTCAAGGCTTCAAGCGCAAGGCTCATGGTCATCATTTTGATTGCGTCGTCAACCTGCTGTTTATCGGAAACGAGTCCGTTTTCCTCCAAAACAAGCTCCGCAAGTCTTGAAAGGCTTATAACCTCAACGTTTAAAGCGTCCTTTGCGCCCACCTTTTCAAGTATAGCCCTTTCCGTTTCATAGGAAAACTGCTCCGGCACGATGAAAATAAAGCCGTCCTTTCCCGCCTTTACTTGCCGCGCTGCCAGATTTATAAGGTATTCGCTTCTTTTACTTATGTTTCTTCCAAAAACAAGATTGAGCATATTTTTTCACTTCTGATAATCATTTAAGCATATACAATTTTGCCGAATGGGGTTTAAGCATTGCCTCTATTTTATCCGTTATTTCGCCTATATCTTCTCTTTTCCAAAGGTCGCGCAAAATAAACTTGCCCGTAATTTTAAGCTCGTCAAAGCCGACGCTTATGATTTTCTCCGTATCGTCCGCATTAAAGAGCGCAACTATTTTTTTGCCCTCGTCGCTTTCGGCTTCCCAAACAATTTCCCTGCCGTCGCTTTTTACGGGATGAGCCGAACGGGAATGTTGGTTAACGTCCAAAACCTCCCCGTTTGTAATAATGCCGAGCGTCCACTCGTCGTTATTTCTCAACTCGCCGCCGAACATCAAGGGCGAGCGGAATATGCACCAAAGCGTCATCATCGTAATTTGCTCGTCCTTTGTAAACTGCGTATATCTGTTCTTGGGACCGTGGCAAGAACCGTTTATTGAGATGTTGCCGAGCGGGAGCATATCGCAATCGGGCCAACAACCCTCGGAAACATATGGATACCATTGCTGTGTTCGTGAAAACATATCGTAAAGCTTATTCCAATCGTCCCAAAAATCTCCGGTCAATCTCCACATATTGGCGTGCTTGCAAAGATGCTCCGCGGCGCTGAGCTGCGCGGGCCCCGGAGAGAGAGAAAGCACCATATCCCTGCCGCATTTATCTATAGCCCGCCTTATCATCTCAATTTCTTCCTTTGCGGAATAGGGATTGTGCGGTTGAAATTCGGTATTTGCTATATCGTCGACCTTTACAAAATCCACTCCCCACCGGGCGTACATTTCAAAAATCGAATCATAGTACAGCTGAGCCGCCTCGCACTTGGTATTAACGCCGTACATATCGGTGTTCCAAGGGCAGACCGAAAAATGATGCGCAATCTGCCTTGCGGTTACGTCCGTACCGAGTATTTTGGTGTTCCTGTGAACCGCCTGACGCGGTATTCCCCTCATTATATGTATGCCGAATTTAAGCCCCATTTCATGTATTCTGTCGGCTATTTTTTTAAAGCCGACGCCGTTTGCCGCAGAGGGAAAACGGTTCTCGGCAGGTATAAGCCTTGAATACTCGTCCATACAAAGCTCGGTAAAATTATTGTAATCGTTATCCTTAGCCTTGGGCTCATACCACTGAATATCGCATACTACGTACTGCCAGCCGTATTTTTTAAGCTTGTCTCTCATATATTCGGCGTTTCCGATAAGCTGTTCCTCGTTTACCGCCGCTCCGTAGCAATCCCAACTGTTCCAGCCCATAGGCGGCGTAAGGGCAACTTTATTCTTGTCCATTATTAAAAAACTCCTTAATTGATTAATACACAGATTTTATCACGAATTATATTAAACTTCAATCGTTATAAAGCAATTATATACAAATAAAGGTACAAAAAAGAGCAGACGGATAAAAATCCGCCTGCACTTCAAATCGTATTAATTATATCGAAGCCTTTACCTCTTCAAATTTTTCCTCAATTTCCTTTTCGGGAGCTTTTGTAAGAAGGCTTACCGCAATGATAAATACAAGACCTACAATAAACGCCGGAAGCAACTCGTAAATATCGAGTACTGTACCCGCAAATTTTGTGCGAATAACGAACTTCCATACGAATACCATTATACCGCCTGCAAGCATACCCGAAACAGCGCCCCATTTATTTGTGCGCTTCCAGAAAAGAGAACAGAGTATAACCGGTCCGAACGAAGCTCCGAAGCCCGCCCATGCGAAGGAAACTATCCTGAATACGGAGCTGTTGGGATCTCTTGCGAGTATTATCGCTATAATTGAAATTATAACAACGGATACACGGGCAAGAATTATGGATTTCTTTTGCGAAAGCTTAACGCCGAAGCTTTCCTGTACAATATTTTGCGAAATGCTCGACGCCGCCGCAAGAAGCTGTGAATCCGCCGTCGACATAGTGGAAGCCAATATACCCGAAAGTATAACGCCGCCTACAAAAGCGGGAACGTAGCCGTAGCTCGCAATTACCTTTGCTATGTCAACGATAATCGTTTCGGCGGCAGAAGCGTTTTCATAGCTCGGAATCATACCCGACTTCATAAGTGAATATCCGATAACGCCTATGATAACCGATATACCCATTGAAATAGTTACCCAAACGGAGGCAACACGGCGCGAAAGCTTTAATTTTTTCTCATCCTCAATCGCCATAAAGCGAAGAAGTATATGAGGCATACCGAAGTAACCGAGACCCCACGCAAGGGTTGAAGCAACGGGCAAAGCGCCGTAGCTTCCCGTTGTGCCGGAAGCCACGTCAAAGCCCCTGAACAAGTCAAGATAACCGTTAAGGCTCTGAACATTGGCAAAGACATTGCCGAAGCCCTTTGCCGCGCCTTCGCTGAAGCCGACAACAACAAATAGCGCAACGGTCATAACAATGCTTTGAATGAAGTCGGTCGTAGAAGCCGCAAGGAATCCGCCCAAAGTGCAGTAAACTATAATTACCACTGCGCTCAATATCATAGCTTTTAAATAATCCATACCGAAAAGCGAAGAAAAGAGCTTTCCGCAGGCGGAAAATCCGGAAGCGGTATAAGGGATAAAAAATACAATAATAATCAACGCGGCTATAACCGTTAAAATCTTTGTTTTATCCCCGAAACGCTTTGCAAAAAAGTCGGGAATTGTAAAAGCGTCAATCTTTTGACTGTAAACGCGAAGTCTTTTTGCAACAATAAGCCAGTTAATGTATGTACCGACGGCAAGCCCGATAGCGGTCCACGAAGCCTCCGCCAAGCCGCCCATAAGCGCAATTGCCGGAAGTCCCATAAGCAGCCAGCCGCTCATATCGGAAGCCTCTGCGCTCATTGCGGTAACAAGCGGACCCAAATGCCTGCCGCCGAGGAAGAAGTCGCCGGAGGTTTTGTTTTTATCCGCAACCGCAAAACCTATCCCTACCATCATAGCCATATACAAGACAATGGCAATGATGATAACAATATTGAATGTCATCATAACACTCCCCTTTTTATACGAATGGGAATATTTTATCATACTTTTTTAAAGAATGGAATAGAGAATAAAGTCTAAACCGGTTTTAATAAAAATTAACGCCATAGCGGTCAATTTACATTGATTACTATGACGTTGTTATTAGACTAAAGTATAGACTTTTTTTAAGTCAAAAAATAAATTTTTTATTTTTCGGCAAAATACCCGTTCAAGAACACGGGAAGTATCTTGCAACTGTAGGCGCACAGCGAGTATTCGCCGTTGCAAAGGCACCAGTCGTAAAGCAGCGCTCTTTCGTACAGGGCGTAAGCTTTAACTATATCGTTTACGGACCAACTTTCGGAAATTTCGCCTTTTTTCTGCGCGTCGATTACTATTGAGCGAAGCAGCTTAAAATAAGTTCTGTTATGATCGAGCAGGCTCTTTTCGCTTTTTGTGATAAGCTGAGACGACAAAAGCTGAGTCAGCAGGTCAAGGGAAATACTGTCCTCAATCATTCTGAAAAGCTCTTTATTTAAAAACAGCAATTTATCGGCGCAGGACATTTCGTCGGTCAGCACGTCGGCAAGCTCCTCATACTTGTCGTCAAAAAGATACGATAAGGAAGAAAGCAGAGCGTCCTTGCCGCTGAAGTAATGATAAAACGAACCCTTAGACGTTCCCGATACAAAAACGATATCGTCAATGGTTGTGTCGTCGTATCCCTGCTCGTAAAACAGCTTCCACGCCGCTGAAACGATTTTCTTTTTGGTATTTTGCGTATTTTTCTTCTTCATAGCGTTTACTTCCGTAAGTCTTATTTGGTTTTATTATAGCAAATAATGTAATTGACGGCAACAAAAAAATCATATAACGCCGTTTATTACGCACATAAAGCAAAAGCCGAGTAAAACAACAAACGAGGGCAGGGACGAATTTATGTTTCTTTTAATTTCGGGAATCATATTCTCACATATTACAAACAGTATGGTTCCGCCGGCAAAAGCCAAAATAAAAGGCAAAATAACGCTTGAAATATTAACAAGCAAAAAGCCCGTAAAAGTGCCTGCTATCTCGATTGAACCGGAAATAAACGCAACCGCAAGCACCTTGCTCTTTTTTATTCCGAGCGAAAGCATGGGCGGTATAATAATCATTCCCTCGGGGAAATTCTGAATTGCAATTCCGCTTGTAACCGTTACTATGTCGGAAAATTCACCTGTTCCGAAAGACACGCCGGTTGCAATACCCTCGGGCAAATGATGAACGGCAACCGCAAGCACAAACAGAAGAATACTTTTGATTTTCGCCTCTTCCTCCGAATTTTTGCCGCTTATATTCATCATTTTTTCAATTCTCGGGATTGATTTTGATATAAGCTTTATAAAAAAAGCTCCGCATATTATTCCGAGGCAGGCAAGCAAAATATTTAAAATTCCGGGCTTTATTCCGACTGCGGGTTCTATAAGCCCCACAACCGCCGCAAAAAGCATTATACCCGCAGAAAACGCCGTAAGCAAATCGTTTAGCTTAACGGGCAGGTTTTTGACGGTAAAACCTGTAAGACTGCCCAAAAACGACGCCGAGCATATAATAACCGAAACTGTTATTAACTGTTTCATTTTTCACCTCTTTACAAACAGTGTTGTACCATAATATTCCGCCGTATATAAAGAAGTGAAAAAAGCGAAGTGAAAACCACTCCGCTTTTAACCGTTTGTTCTCTTTATTACTGTTTAGCTCCGTTATCAAACATTTCAAGAGCTTTTACCGACGCCGCAAAGCAATTTGCAAGTCCCTCGGCGTTCATATTGTCATATGTATCTCTTCTTGTATGATAATAATTTTCAAGCTTATGATTAAGACCGGTTATACCCGTCGCGCGGAAGCCCGCTTTGGCAAAAGCCGCGGAATCGGTCGCGCCGCCGAGAGGAGGAACCCAGCCCTTTTTGCAGGGTACGTTAACAGCCTTTGCCGCCTCCATATAGAGGTCGGAAACGTCCTTGTCAACCTTTACCGTACCGTTAAGGTCGCGGTAATTTGTCATAAGATACTTGGGGTCGTGAATTGTATCATAGGAAATGATGAACGTAGGCACGTCTTTAAAATCGTCCTTATGTGCCTCGCACCAAGCCATAGAGCCTCTGAGTCCAGCTTCCTCCGAGCCTGTGAGGATTACGCCCAATTCGGTGTTTTCAAGCTCAATCCCCTCGTCCTTCAAGGCTTTGAGAATTGCAATACCCATATAGCAGCCGGAAAGGTTGTCGTTTGCGCCGTCAACTATTCTGTGCTTATTCCACATAAAATAAAGCCCAATCATAAAAGGAATGAAAATAAAACCGCATACGGCCATTTTCGACCATAAATCCCACTCGGAGAAAGAACCGTTTGCGGAAAACATACCTACCGCCCTGTTATTTACGCAGGCGATAATCGAAAGGACAAGATAATAAACCGCGCCTATTCCGCAAATTACGGCGTGTCCCTCAAAGCCTACGCCGCCGAGAGCATAGTTTACGGGCCATTCCCAGCATGCGTCTGGATGTCCGTTAAACATTATACGCCTTTTAACCTCTCCCTTAGGTTTTTTGATTGCGGTAACGTTATGACCGGTTTTCTCGGGGAAGAACCTGTCGACAAGCTTTTTGTAAAGACCGAACTGAATAAATACTATGGCAAGACCCGCGACGATAAGCACAGCCGATACGACGGGAGCTATGAAATACAAAGCTATTGCCGCCAAAACAAAGCTTATCGTAAAATAAATCCAACCGAAGAAAGAATCGGGGTTTTCCTTAAACGATTCTATCTCGGCGCAGTCGCAGCCGCAGTCCTTTTTAAGCACGTCCGCCATATACTCGCACGCCTGAAGCTCGCCTTTTGAGCCGGGATCTCTTTTTTCAAAATCCTTGCATATATGAGTGATTTCGTCAATCATATACCGGGCGGCTTCGTCCTTTTTGCCGATAATTTTTGATAAATCCATTACCCAAACCTCCAAAAAATATTTATAATTTACTTTATCATATTAATGTAAAAAATTCAACACTTTGATTTGACTAAAACCGTATTTTTTTGCAAAAACAGCTTGATTATTTTTATATTTTGCATTTATAATTTAATAAAAGCATTTAAAGGGAATGATAAAATGAATTTAACGCCGCAGGCCTTTGATTTTCTTCTGGAAAACAGATTAAAAGACAGCAAGGAATGGTACAGGGAACACAAAGAGACGCACCAAAAGCTGGTAGTTGAGCCGTTCAGGGATTTTATAGCAAAAATGCAGCCCTATATAAACGAAATTGACCCGGGTTTAAGCTGCGAGCCGAAAAGGATTTCGAGAATTTACCGGGATACGAGGTTTACCAAGGATAAATCCACTTTTCGGGACAACGTATGGTACAGCTTTATGCACGGAAAAGAATTGTACGAGGGTTATCCCGTTTACTTTTTTGACGCTTCACCGAGGGGCTTTATGTACGGCTGCGGATACTACAAGGCAAGCTCAAAAAGCATAGAGGCTCTGCGCTCGCTCGTTTTGAAGCACGATAAGGCTTATTTAAAGGCGAGAAAAACCGTTGAAGCGCACAAGGAATATTCGCTTGACTGTAACCCTTACAAGAAGAACCGGTTTCCGCTTGTAAGCGAAAAAGACCTGCAGTGGGTAAACATCAGGGATTTTTGCGTAATAGTCGAAAGCAAGGAATTTGACCTGCTTTTCGGCGACACTCAAATACTTGCGGACGAAATGGGGAAAAGGTTTATTGAAATGAAACCGATTTACGACTTTCTTATGAAAGCCGAAGCGAAGGTGGACAGAAGCAACAAATAAAGCTTGAGCCGAATCTCAAAATGAGGATTCGGCTCTTTTTACGTTTATTCACCTTGCCACAAATAGTTTTTCAGGTCGACGATTCCTTCGTCGCTCACCTTTACGCCCTCAAGCCGCAAAAGCTCAATCTGCTGATTTTTGCCTCCGAACGCAAATGCGTCGGAAACCCTGCCGAAACGGTTAACCACCCTGTAGCAAGGTATATGGGACGGATCGGGATTTACATGCAGCGCATAGCCTACCACCCTGGCCCATCGGGGATTCCCCGCCATAAGCGCCACCTGACCGTAGGTTGCGACCTTGCCGCAGGGGATTTTTTTAACCGCTTCATAAATCAAATCAAACGTATTCATATCTGCTCTATCCGTAGAGAATTGCCGCGGAGTCTCCTATTCCTTTCAGATTGACGTTTACAACAACCGAGTATTCCGCCGACTTCATATCCTCAGACCAATTTTTAATATTGTTTTTAAAATATTCGGGCTGGGTTCTTTTTAGTCTTTTACCATAGCAGAACACGTCGGAGCTTGATTTCATTATACACTCATTTATGGAATTTTCCACATAATATTTAATTTTTTTCTCCGCCGCCGCCTTAATTTTTTCCAAATCGCTTACCGTAATCTTTGAAGTGAGCTTTTCGTTTATTTCGCTGAGGCTAACCGAAGTTTTAATATTGATTGTAAACTTGGGTTTTCCGTTTTCTATTTCCGTTTTGGTTTTGGTTTTGCTTTTTAGAATTATAAGAGCTATATTTTTATTGTCAAACTCTGCGGGTATAACGCCCTTGTTTATTTGATTTCGCATAAATAAAATGCCGACCGCCACATCGTTGTTTTTGACCGCCACAAGCTTGTCCTTTTTAAAAACGGCTACATTGTCCGCAATAAACTTATTTTCCTTTTCGTCCTCTTTAAGCTTTATAAGGGGAACGGTCGCGTTGCATTTTTCATCTATTATTCTGTTTACAAGCTCGTAAACTCTGGTAGACAACACGCTGCTCTGCTCAGCCGAACGCTCGATTATCTGCTCCGCCATTCTTGCGGGTATTACGTTTTCGCCCGCCTTTGCAAACACAATATCCTGCGCCTTTCCCTGCGCGACGGCAACCAAAACCGAAGTTCTGTTTTCTATATTCCTTATAAAATCGTCAAGGCAGTCCGAGACGCCGTCGTTTGCAATATCCCAACCGAAGACGACTATTCTGTTTTGCGACAGAAGCGGCTGTTTTCCAGTTAAATTGGAAAGCTTTGTTATTGCCTCATAAAGCGAAGAACCTTTTTGAGAATAATATTTTACCATACTTTCCGGAGCGCTCTCGCTTGAGGCGTTCGAGCTTACGTCGGTATTAAGCGCCTGAACGCTCACATTAAGCTGACCGTCCTTTTCCTTATCTATACCGAGCGCAAGAATAATCAGCCTGTTTTTTAATTCGTTTGAATTGGCTTCCGTTACCCTTGAGCAGCTGCAAAAAAGGCACAGCAATAAAAGCAGAGCCGTGATTTTCAATAAGGTTTTCATTCTTTTGCACCTCTGTTTCGCAGCTTGTCGATTATAAGCAGCGCGGCGGGTATAACCACAACAAAAAGCAAAAACAAAATGCTGTTTAAAATTAAAGACAAGTTTGCTTTAAAATACATTATGGATTTTGACTGCGCCAATATTACCGCCGAAATTATCAGGAACATAGATATTATTACCGTGCCGCGCTTTAATTTTTTGATATTCTCCGATAAAAGGTCGGCAATTATCAATATCAAAAAGCTTGATTTTACAAACGCCGACATAATCCAAGTTCCTATTAGAAGCGCGTCCATTCTTTCAAAAACGCCGAATTGGGAAAGCACCGCCATAGAATGAAAAGGAAAAAGCTCCAACAGTGCGGCTTCGCCCAAGGTACTCATAAGGAAAAGAAAAATCAGGCTTGCAATCGAGATAAAGCAGATTATCCATATTACAAAGCTTTTCATAAGCTTTCCCGAAACCTTTGGCAAAACAATCATAAGCGCCGCAGGCTCAACCGTACTCATAATCGTACCCCAAATCAAAACGCCCAAGGGCTTGATTCCGTCGTACAAAGCGGGCGAAAGATTGTTAATATCGAACCTTTCTCTTAACGAAAAAAGTATTACTATAAACGAAAGTATAAAAAACAGCATCGTCACCGAGCCTACCCGACCCAGAGCCTCAAGCCCGTGCGAGGCGGCATAGCATGCGGCGGCTATGGAAAGCACCATAAAAAGCTCCGTGCTTCTTTGCGGGAACACAACGGCGGAAACGAACAGGTTAATTCTTGTAAGCGTCGAAAATATATACATCAGGAAAAACAATGCGTATATTATCGCAATAAGCCTTGTGAGCTTTTTTGAAACGCCGTCGCTTATTTGCGTAATTCCCCTGTTCTTTTTTATAAATATAAACGAGGGTATAAAGAACAGAATACTCAATACTCCGCCGAGCGCCGTTGAAACAATATAATCCGTATTGCCTATATTCAAATTTAGCACCGGCATAAAAGTAATTGTTGTTAAAAGCCTTGAAAGAAGCAGCAGAGAAAACAACTGCCAAGAGCTTATTTGTGACTTAGTATTCATTTATTTCTCCATTTTGTCTATTTTTAATTCCCGTTTTCCGAGCCTTAACCAAGTTTCCCTTATAAAGTTATCCCTCATAGCGCCGAGCGAAAACGGAGCTAACGGAGAAAGCAGCGGAACCCCGTAGGGATTGGCGGCGCAAATGTTTACGAGCAGTACCGTAGCGCCTATAACTATGCCGTAAATTCCGAAAGTACCGCCTATAACCATAAAAACGAACCTTAAAAACGCAACCGGCTGGTACAAATGCGGCACTACGAAAGAGGTTATGGCGGAAAGCGCCACTACTATCAGCATAGGAGCGGCAACAAGGCCCGCGGTTACGGCGGCGTCGCCTATTACAAGAGCGCCTACAATACCTACCGTTTGCCCGACGGATTTCGGCATTCGCAAACCCGCTTCCCTTACTATCTCGTAAACAAAATGTATAAAAATCGTTTCAAGCATTACCGGAAACGGCGTTATACTTTCCTGAATTGCCAGGTCATAAATCATGGACACAGGGACTATTTCCTGATGGAAGGTACAAATTGCAATATAGAGTCCGGGCAAAAAAACGGCTATGACAAACGAAGCAAATTTTAAAACCCTTATGAGCGTAGTGTAAAAAGGGCGGAAATTATAATCGTCCATAGTCTGGAAATTTTCAGAAAACAGATATGGAGCAATAAGCGCAAAGGGCGTTCCGTCAACGATTACCACTACCCTGCCCTCCGCCATTTCGGCGCAGGCTACGTCGGGCCGTTCCGTCGTACCCAAGGCGGAGAAAAAAGAAAAGCGTTTACTGTCTAGAAACGGTCTTAAATATCCCGAACCCAAAACCGTGTCAAGCTTTGCGTTTTTTATTCTCGATTTAATATCCTCAACGGTCTCGGGCTTGGCTCTGTCGGACATATAGCAAACGCAAACCCTTGTTTTGCTTGTCCTGCCCGATTCTGTTATTTCGCATTTTAACACGGGAGTTCTTATTCTTCGCCTTAAAAGAGCCACGTTGTCCTTAAAGCTTTCCGTAAAGCCCTCGTGCGCTCCCTTTTCCTCCTTATCGGAAATTGCGTCCTCTATGCTTCTTTTCGGGAAGCCCTGAACGCCGAAGCATTCGCAATATTTTACTCCGTCAACAAAAAGCACAACAAGTCCCGAAAGCACGTTCGCCATAGCGTCCTGCAAGGTTTCCGCTCTGGTCTGATCAATTCCCGCAACAACATTTTTGCTTATATATTCGAGCATCTTTTCGTTCTTTAGCGGATATTTTTTCTCGTTTACTATGGGCTTTACAACCTGCTCAACCACCAAAATGTTTTCGCACATTCCGTCCGCCATAACAAGGCAAATATCGGTTCCGTCGAGTTTTATCTGCTTGTAAAGTATATCGAAGCTTTCGCCGAACTGCATTTTCAAATAGCTTATATTCATCTGTAGATTTTCAAACAATGGCAATTTGGGCTCTTCCTCGCCCAAGGGGTCGGTAATGTTATATATATCTTTTTTTATAAAATCAAACATTTTTATGCCTTTCATTATTAAATGTTATATTTGGTATTGCCATAAAAAGCAGTAATATTCCCGATTTTTCTGCAAATTATATAAAAGGTGATTTTATGCTGATTGGTTTGTTAAGGGCAATAATACTCTACATTGCCATTATAATTATTATGAGAATACTCGGAAAACGGCAGATAGGAGAATTGCAGCCTACGGAATTGGTTATTACGATACTCATTTCCGAAATACTCGCAATACCCATGCAGGATACAAAGCTGCCGCTTTTAAACACGTTTATACCGGTATTTTTGCTTGTAGGCTTTGAAATTCTCGTTTCCGTCATAAGCCTTAAAAGCATTAAATTCCGCTCTCTTCTTCAGGGAAATTCAATTACCGTTATAAAGGAGGGAAAGCTTGATTTAACTCAGCTTAAAAACCTGCGCTTCAGCGTTGACGATTTGCTTGAGGAGCTTCGCAAGAAAAATATTTTCGATATTTCAACCGTTCAAAGCGCGGTTGTAGAAACGAACGGAACTCTCAGCGTGCTGTTAAAATCCGATTACGACACGGTAAGGAAAAACGATTTAAATATAAAAGCGCCCGAAAACACCTACCCTGCCGTGGTGATTTCGGACGGACGAATTATTAATAAAAATTTACGCCAATGCAACACGGATATAAAATCCTTCAATGAATTTTTAACAAACAGAAATATAAACGTAAAGGATATAATCCTTATGACTCTCGATACGGACGGAAAAATTTACACTATAAGGAAGGACGACTGTCTATGAAAAGATTGTTTATAGCCGTTGCTCTTTTGGCGGCGTCTGTTTTGCTTTCACTGCTCGGATATATGGATTTAAAGACGAAGGGAAACGAGCTTGCCGCTTCCTTCAATGAAACTGCAAAAGTATTTAAAAGCAGGGCAGAGGTCAACAGCGGTGATATTAACGGCAGTCTTGAATCGACGCTTGAGCTTTGGAAAAAGTATAAAACAAGATTTGAGGTTTATATAAACCACGACGAACTTGACGATATTCAAGACGCAACGATAGAGCTTGAACAGTATCTTGACAAAAACAGAGACGTAAAGGTAGACGAGCTCTGTCTTGACTGCGTAAGCAAATTAGAGCATATAATCGACGCCGAAACGCCGTCTGTAGGGGAAATACTTTAGTTTCCGCGTTTTTTCTGCGTTTTCAGCCTTTTATATTTTTCCCTTGTGGCTATACCGCCCCTGTAATGCCTTTGCGCCTTGTTTGTATCGAGAACCTTTCTTACCTCTTTGTATAATGCGGGATTTATTCTTTTTAATCTTTCGGAAACGTCTGCGTGAACCGTGCTTTTGCTTATTCCGAACTGTTTAGCCGCAGATCTTACGGTTGCTCTGTTTTCGACTATGTATTCGCCGAGCCTTACGGCTCTTTCTTCCAAAATATAATCCA
Organism: uncultured Clostridia bacterium; assembly: GCA_947630835.1. Classification (GTDB taxonomy): domain Bacteria; phylum Bacillota; class Clostridia; order Oscillospirales; family Acutalibacteraceae; genus Fimenecus. Next base: position 27,371 of record CANRIZ010000001.1, read on the forward strand.
AAATTTAAAACCTCCTTAACATATCACTAATAAATATGTTAAAGAGGTTTGATTTTATAACTTAAATATGATTTTATTTTGTACCGAAAATGCGGTCGCCGGCGTCGCCGAGCCCCGGAACTATATATTTATGCTCGTTAAGGCACTCGTCGCAGGCGGCGCAGCAAATTTCAACGTCGGGATGCGCCTCGGTAAGAGCCTCAATTCCCTCGGGAGCGGCAATAATGCACATAAACTTGATTGACTTGGGATTGTACGTCTTTATCTGATTTATGGCGTCTATGGCGGAACCTCCCGTAGCAAGCATTGGGTCTATAACAAAAACTTCACGCTGTGAAATATCGGACGGAAGCTTGCAATAATACGGTACGGGAAGTGCGGTTTCGGGATCACGGTACATACCTATATGCCCGACCTTTGCCGACGGAACAAGCGACAATACGCCGTCAAGCATACCCATACCTGCACGAAGTATGGGAACAAACGCAAGCTTTTTACCCGCAATCACCTTGGTTTTTGCAACAGCCACGGGCGTTTCGACCTCAACCTCCTGCAAAGGCAGATCCCTTGTAGCCTCATAGCAAAGCAAAGCGGCAATTTCGGAAATAAGAGCGCGGAACTCTTTGGAGCCCGTGTTTTTATCTCTCAAAATGCTTAGTTTGTGTTGAATGAGCGGATGATTGGTAATAGTAACGTTTGACATAGTAATACCCCCGTTTGTTTATATAAAGATTATACATCTTTTTTCGGCATAAAAACAAGCTATTTCTGCGATTTTTCAATATCGGTGATTTGGTCTATCCTTCTTTGGTGCCTCCCGCCCTCAAAACCTGTATTCAAAAAAACGTCCACAAGCTCTAAAGCAAGCCCGACGCCCACTACTCTGCCGCCCATACACAGGACGTTGGCGTTATTGTGGAGCCTCGTATATTTTGCGCTGAAATAATCGGAACAGCACGCCGCCCTTATTCCGTGAACCTTATTTGCCGCTATGGATATGCCTATTCCCGTTCCGCAGCAAAGAATGCCCATATTATCGGGGCTTTCTGCTATTTTTTTGCAAGCGTTTTGCGCAATAAGCGCATAGTCAACAGATTCGGGAGAATAAGTGCCGCAATCGACATATTTTATATTTTTCTCGTCAAGATAGGTTTTAACTGCCTCTTTTAACGCGTAACCGCCATGGTCAGCACCCAAATAAAGCATAAATATAATTCCTTTCACTTATTTGTTTTTATTTTTGTTGTTTAATTCCCGTTCCGCCTGGGGAAGCCGCAGATACGCCGGCAAAAGCTCCCCTGCTTTTAAGGTTTTCCCGCCGTTAATCAGCTTTTCGTATGACAAAAGCGCAACGCTTGAAGCGTGGGCGTATTGAAGCTGGGGACTGCATAGATAAATATTGTCTATTTCGTCTTTAAGCTTTTTATAAACCATCTCCGCGCCGTCGCCCGCAAGTATAACTTTTTTATTTAAAGAGATTATTTTCCGCTTTAATTGCTCTATTAAAACAGCGTCGTCCGCGGAAATTCTTTTGCCGTTTTCAAACATAGCCGTATAAACCTGATTGCAGCGCGCGTCCATAACCGGACAGATAACCGCGTCAAAGTCCTTAAAGGGATATGCCGCCGCTTCAAGAGCCGAAACGGCAAAGCAGGGCTTGTCCTGCGCGTCCGCCATACCTTTGACGGCGGAAACCCCTATACGAACTCCCGTAAACGAACCGGGACCCGAAGAAACGGCGAAAACATCAATCTCGTTAATATTGATATCCGTTGTATTCAACACATTCTCAACCATAGGCATAAGGGTGCGGCTGTGAGTCAGCCCCGTATTTGCGTAGCTTTCGCCCAAGAGCTTAAAATCCTCCGTAAGAGCCGCCCCTGCCGAAAGCGAGGAACATTCAACGGCTAAAATTTTCATATTTCAAAATCACACCCGTCTATTTTAATAATCCTGTCGTTATCGGTTTTGCCCTTTTCTATGTAAATTTTTATTGAATCCTCGGGAAGAGCGTTTTCGATATTTTCGCTCCACTCAACGCACAAAACGCTGCCCATATCAATATACTCAAAAAATCCGGTGGAATAAAGGTCGTCCCAGGAGGAAACGCGGTACATATCGTAATGGCAAAGCTCGCTGTTTTTTCCGTAAACGTTAACTATGGCAAAGGTTGGGCTTGAAACCTCGCAATTAAGTCCCATTCCCTTAGCTATGCCCGTGGTAAATGCGGTTTTACCCATACCCAAGCCGCCGAAAAAAGCTATTACCCTGCCGTTTTTCAGCCCTTTGCCGAGCCTTTCGCCCAACTTAACGGTTTCTCCGTAACCGTGCGTATTAAAAACCTGCATTTAATCACCTGTAATATTGTACCACTAAAATTTATTTGAGTAAATAGTTTTGACTTGAAATTAATACAATAACATAATATAATTAAATAAAATATCAAAATATGCGGGGTGAAAAATTGAAAAGAAAGATTAATCCTATTTTAAACTTTATCAAAGAAACAGATTTATATCTTTTCTTTTTATGCGTTTTAGCCTCCGCTTTCGGTCTTATAATGGTTTTGAGCGCCACTAAATACAGTATTGAGGACGGCTCAAGGTTTTCAAGGGATTTTATAGTTACTCTCGCCGCCGTTGCCGTCGGTTTAATAATGTCCGTTATCATATCCTCGCTCGATTATCAGATTTTTACCAAGCTGTGGCCCGTGATTGCGGCGGTGTGCCTGTTGCTGATGATTGCGCTGTTTAAATGGGGTACCGGTCCCACCGCAAGGAGCGACGTACATACCTGGCTTAAATTCGGCCCGATAAGCTTTCAGCCGTCGGAAATAGTAAAGGTCGGCTTTATAATAACTTTCAGCGTTCATCTTGATAAGCTTAAATATAAAATCAATAATATTTTTTCGATTATTCAGCTCGGAATACATGCATTAATACCTATGGGGCTTGTCGCCGTTACCGGCGATATGGGTTCTTCGCTTGTTTTTGTTATAATAGCCGCGGTTATGCTCTATATTGCGGGGGTGCATTGGGGCTATTTTGCCGGCGTATTTGCTCTCGCCGCCGCCGCTTCGCCTCTTATATGGACTTACGGATTAAAGCAGCTGCAAAAGAACAGGATTTTGGCTCTTATTTACCCGGATCTTTATCCCAACGAGATATACCAACAGATGCGCGGGCTTAACGCCATAGGCTCGGGCGGATTTACCGGACAAGGACTTTTTCACGGCGCATATACTCAGGCAGGAGCGATTCCCGAGGGAAAAAACGATATGATTTTTGCAGTTATCGGCGAGGAACTCGGTCTTGTAGGCTGTACCGCCGCCTTGCTTATACTTGTGCTTATTACTTTCAGAATGATAAGCATAGGGAAAAAATCCTTGGAGCAGTCTACAAACCTTATCTGCTGCGGTATGGCGGCGATGATTGCGGGTCAAATGCTTATCAACATAGGAATGTGCTTGAAGCTTCTTCCCGTAGTAGGCATAACTCTTCCGTTTTTCAGCTCGGGCGGCTCTTCAAACCTCTGTATTTATTTGGGCATAGGGCTTGTTTTGAGTATTTACAGACACAACTGCGACCCGGGCGCAAACAACTTAAAGCTGTACAACTCTTTTTAACACAAACGCGGCCGAACAGCATAAAAACCATCGGACAAACCGATGGTTTTTTCTTTGGTCTAAGTAAATTTACGCTTAAATTTGTGTGATAGATAATTTTTGTCTATTTTAAAATCAAAGCTTTTTTAAATTTGCCATTTTCGCCATAAGCTTTTTTGTGCCGACCTTCCGGAAAGCGATTTCGATAAGCATATCGTTACCCATAGCCCGGGTAGAGATAATAACCCCGTCGCCGAAAACCTTATGGTTTACGGAGTCGCCCGTCTTATAATCGAAATTGACAGCCGCCGATTTTTTGTTCCTGTTTGCAAAGCTGCTAATTTCGCTTTTTTTGCCGCCGGTTTCGTCCTTTACGCCGTTAAACGAGCCGAATTGGGAGAAAGACGGATTTTTCGCCGCATAAGGGGAACGCTCCCCTCCGAAGCCTCCCGAGAACGCGGTTTCGCTTGAATGGACAAGTAATTCCTCCGGTATCTCGTTAATAAAGCGGGACGGTCTGTAATAATTTGTAGAGCCGAATATCATCCTTGTTTTTGCGTTGGTTAAAAATAATTCCTTCTTTGCTCTTGTTATTCCGACATAGCAAAGCCTGCGTTCCTCCTCGACCTCAGCTTCGTTGTACATACTCTGTATTCCCGGAAAAACGCCCTCCTCCATTCCCGGTATAAAAACTACGGGAAATTCAAGTCCCTTTGCCGAATGTAAGGTCATAAGAGCTACGGCGTCGGCGTCGGCGTTATAGTTATCTATATCGGTCATTAACGCGACGTCTTCAAGGAAATCGCCGAGAGCCGCGTCGGGGTTTTCCTCCTTGAAGCGTGTAAGGTTTGCGCCCAATTCGTTTAAGTTTTCAACCCTGTCCTCAAATTTTTCGGGTTCCGATTTTAAGTATTCGAGATAATTTGTTTTTTCAAGCACCTTTGCGAGTATTTCCTCAAGCTCGCAATTTTCCGAAAGCTCAATTAACTCGTCCATCATATCCGTAAACTGCCGCAGTCTTCCCGCGCTTCGCTTTAATATCTCGTATTCGTCGGCGGTTTTAAGTACCTCGTAGAGCGAAACGCCGAGGGTATCGGCAATCTGCGAAGCGTAGCTTACGGAGGTGTCGCCTATTCCCCTTTTTGGAGTGTTTATAATTCGTTGCAGCCTTACCTTATCGGCGGGATTGTTTATTACGCTCAAATACGCCATAGCGTCCTTAATTTCCATACGGTCGTAGAACTTGTGCCCGCCTATAATCCTGTACGGAATACCGCTCCTTACAAGCGCGCGCTCTACGGAGTTTGACATAGCGTTCATCCTGTAAAGAACCGCCATATCGCTGAAGCTGTAGCCCTCGGAAGCCTTGTCGGAAATTTTTTTTGCTATGTATTTTCCCTCGCTTGTTTCATCGACTGCGGTGTGCCATATCACTTTTTCGCCGTCGCCGTTTGCAGTCCAAAGATTTTTTCCCTTGCGCTCGGAATTATTGGAGATAACCGCGTTCGCCGCGTCAAGAATATTCTGCGTGGAACGGTAATTTTGTTCAAGCCTTATTACCTTGGCGTTCTCATAGCGCATCTCAAATTTTAATATGTTTTCAATCGTTGCGCCCCTGAAGCGGTAGATACTTTGGTCGTCGTCGCCGACAACGCAAATGTTTTTATATCCGTCCGCAATCATCGAGGTGAGCTTATACTGAGCGAAGTTTGTATCCTGATACTCGTCAACCATAATATGGCGAAAACGGCGCTGATAGTATTCAAGCACCTCGGGACATTCTTCAAAAAGCCTTATGGTATTCACTATAATATCGTCAAAATCCATAGCGTCTGCGTCAAAGAGCATCTTCTGATACTTTTTGTAACATTCGCCTATTTTTGAAAGCCTTAAATCGCTCTTATTCGTTTCGCAGAATTCCTCGGGAGATATAAGCGAATCCTTTGCCCTGCTGATTTCGCTCAATATAGATTTATGCGGTAAAAATCTGTCGTCGATATTAAGCAGCTTCTGAACCTCTTTGATTACCCTTTTGCTGTCGTCCGAATCGTAAATGGTAAAGTGCTTTGAAAAGCCTATTCTTTCTCCGTCCCGCCTTAAAATCCTGACGCAACTTGAATGGAAGGTGCTTGCCCATATTTCCTCCGCCCTATCCCCGAGCATCAGAGAAAGTCTTTCCTTGAGTTCGTTCGCCGCCTTGTTGGTAAAGGTAATGGCGAGAATTTGCCAGGGCTTAACCGCGTTGACGCTTAAAACGTCGGCAATTTCGGGATAAACCGACGAGTTGCCGTCAAGGTACTTTTGCATATTAATATAATCGTTATCGTCGGGCGTGCGCTCAAACCTGTCGCTGTTGTATGCGTCGCCGTACTTAACAAGATTTGCGATACGGTTTACTACAACCGTGGTTTTGCCGGAACCCGCTCCCGCAAGAATTAAAAGCGGTCCTTTTGTATTAAAGACCGCTTCCTTCTGCATACCGTTCATTTTTTTAAATTCATTTTCAATTATCTGTTTTCTCAACCATGCAAAGCTGCCAAAATCCATTTTAAATTTATATCTCCACTTAATTTTTAAACAAATTTCCCCCGTGAGAATCAATAGCCACGGTAAGGGGGAATTCATTAAAATTCAACCTTTTCACCGACTCGCAGCCAAGCTCCTCGAAAGCCGTAACCTCACACTCGGTAATACATTTTGAAGCCAAAGCGCCCGCTCCGCCAACAGCGCAGAAATAAACCGCGCCGTTTCTGACTATCGCCTCGCAGACCTCATTTGAGCGAGGGCCTTTGCCTACCATAGCGCAAAGCCCCATATCAAGCATTTTCGGCGCGTATACGTCCATTCTGCTTGATGTTGTAGGGCCGCACGAACCTATGGCAAGCCCCTCCGGGGTCGGGGTAGGGCCCGCATAATATATTACCGCGCCTTTTATATCGTAGGGCAATTTTTCCCCTTTTTCCAAAAGCTCAAAAATTTTCTTGTGCGCGGCGTCCCTCGAGGTGTAAACCGTACCCGAAAGATATACCGTATCGCCGGCCTTTAAATATTCGGCGGCGGTTTTAATTTCATCGGTTGTAATTCTGTATTCGCTCACGCCTGTTCACCGTTTTTTCCGAAATCAAAGGTTGAATCGGGCTGAATATTAAGGTCCTCGTTAAAATCCGTATTCGGCGGATACTGGATATATGTGAGTCCGCTTCCGTCGTTTGTTTCTATGACGCCCCGTGCGTCGTCGTCAAGCTCGAAATTCAGGGTTAAATCCGGCTCAAACGAAGCGTCGTGACGAACGCTTAAATTCTTTGCGGCAGCCGCCATTCTCTGAGAAAGCACGGCAATATTCGCCTGTAATTCGTTTATTGAATTTGTAAACGAGGCGGAAAGCTTTTCGATATCCTGTGAAAGCCGTGAAATTTCGTTTGCCTGTCTGGTAATATCTTCGCCGGCAGCCTTGGACGCGTTATGCGCCCTTTCGTTTGCGGAAGCGACGATTTTTTCGGAATACTTGCGGGCGTCAAGATAAGCCGCTCCGAGCCTTGATTGCGCCTTTTTAAGCTCGTCGGTGTTGTTCTCGTATTTCTTTTTAACGCCGGCGTACTCTTCTTTAATCTCGGTAAGCTCGGCAATACTTTCGCTCATCTCGCGGTTTTGCTCTTTAACCGCCTCGAGCTGAGTATTCTTTTCCTCCACGGAAGCTTTAAGTTCATCGTTTTCGTCGGTAAGCTCATCGTTTTCGCACTCAAGCTCCCCGCACATGGAGGTAAGCTCCGAAACCTTTTCGTTAAGCTGCGAAATTTCCTTTTCTTTTAATTCGGCGTCGGATTTAAGCTGTTCAATCTGCTTTTGAAGCTCCTCGACATAGGCGAGAACGTCAACTTTTTTGAAGCCGCCGAAAACGCTTGTCCTCATAATTTTTTCATCCATATTAACACCTCGGACACAAGTTCTTTATATTAACCGTAAATATTTTAACAGATTTACTCAATAAAAACAACTATAATATTAATTTTGTAAAAAATTTGATTTTTGAGTAAATTCGTAGTAAGATAATAGTATAAATTTATTAATCTTTGGGGAGTGATATTATGTCCGGTAAGAAAAAATCAGGTTTGATAAAATACCTTGCGATTACCGCAGGCGCTTTTTCCGCAACATTTGTAGTTATCGGCGAGATTACATATCATTTTGTGCTTTCAAGAAAAGGACTTAACAGCCCGATAGCCGCCCGCGTGGTAAACGGCGACGCGGAAAAGATTAAAAAAGACGAGTACAGGAACCGCCTTGAGCAGATTTACAAAGAGGGCGCTCACTGGTTTAAGGACGCAGAAAAAGAGAATATCTCGATTTACAACAGAAAAAATCAAACTCTGCACGCCAATCTTTTCAAACCCGAAAAAGAGAGCGAAGTATATGTAATTTGTATTCACGGCTATACCTCTGCGCCGTGGAATATGGGCATTTATGTAAAAGAATTTTTAAATATGGGCTACAATGTAATTACACCGAGCCTAAGAGGGCATGCCGACAGCGAAGAGGAATTTATCACTATGGGCTGGAACGACAGGCTTGACGTTATCGACTGGATAAATTACATAGTAAAAATGCATCCCGACTGCAAAATAATGCTTCACGGCGTTTCCATGGGAGCGGCAACTACCATGATGACCGTCGGGGAGGAATTGCCCGACAATGTTAAGCTTGCCATAGAGGACTGCGGTTATACCAACGTTTGGGATATTATGAAGCACAAAATGTCGCAGATGAAAATTCCCGAATTCCCGTTTTTATACAGCTCAAACGACGTAAATAAGCGCAAAGCCAAGTTTGATTTTAAGAAGGCTTCCTGCACGGAACAGCTAAAAAAATGCAAAATCCCCATGCTTTTCATTCACGGTGAAAATGACGATTTTGTTCCCTATTCAATGCTTGACCCGGTATTTGAAGCCTGCCCGGCTCCGAAGGAAAAGCTTTCCGTACCCGACGCACCGCACGCACGTTCGGTATGCGCCCACCCGGAGCTTTACTGGCCTGCGGTAACCGACTTTATAAACAAATATTTATAAAATTAAATATACACGGCCGGAATACTACCGTTTAAACAGGCCACATTAATTTGGAGGTTTATATGTTCGATATGATATGGCCCTTGTTGCTGATTGTAGGGTCCAACTGTGTTTATAACATCTGCACGAAGTCTGTACCCGAAAACGCAAACGCTTTCGGCGCATTAACCGTAACATATCTTGTAAGCGCAGGAATTTCATTGATTATTTTTTTATTTAGCGCAGGTCCTTCTAATGCCGTCGGGCAATTGGGCAAAATCAACTGGTCGTCGTTTGTTTTGGCGGCGTCGATTATAGGGCTTGAAGCGGGATATGTTTTTCTTTACCGTGCCGGTTGGAAGGTAAGCAACGGCGCTCTGACCGCAAACATATGTCTTGCGGTGGCGCTGCTTTTTATAGGGTTTCTGCTTTATAAGGAGCATATTTCCCTGCGTCAACTCGCCGGTGTTGCCGTATGCGGGCTCGGTCTGTTTTTAATTAACAGATAAATTTATTTATATCAAATAAGGCGCATTTTCCGTTTTTTACGAAAACTGCGCCTTATTTTTGTCTTTCCGGCCGTCCTCATTCAAAAACTTTGTCATAAGAACCGCGTCTTCCTTGGGCTTTTGGTAAAATCCTTTTCTCAAGCCCACTTCCCTGTAACCGTTTTTTTCGTAAAGCCTTCTTGCGCTGCCGTTGCTTTCCCTTACCTCAAGAGTAATAAACTCCGCCTGCTCGAATTTTGACGTTTCCTCGATTTGCCTTAAAAGTCCGCCGCCTATTCCCCTGTTTCTGAAGCTCTCTTTAACCGCGATATTGCTTATGGAAACCTCGCCGCATACATTAAACGCTCCTATGTACCCGACAAGCTTATCACCGAGCTTTGCGGTGTAAAACCTTGCGTTGAGGTTTTCGAGCTCTTCTTGAAAGGATTTTTCGCTCCAGGCAAGGGAAAAATTCTCTCTTTCAAGCTCTGCGATATAGGGTATATCCCCTTTTTCCATAGGCGAAATTAAGATGCCGTCCCTTACAAAGAGCAAAATTCTGTGAAAATTTGAACGGATTTCTTTAGCCGTTTTAAGGTAAACGTCGCCGTCGCAGCCAAAAGGATCGCCTATTTCAAGCGCCATAACCTTTGCTTCGGGATTAAAAGCGCTTATAATTTCTGAAATTGACGAAGTCATACATATGAAATAGGTTTCAGGGGTAAAATCATCGACTTTTAAAGCTTTGGTTTTATGGTTTTTAATATCTGCGCCGAGAATTTCTGCGGCATACACGGCGTTTTCCGTAACGCTGCCGCCGTCACGGCAAAATATACCTGCGCTCGAAGCTTCAATTCCTTTGATATTTTCGGCTTTTAGATATTCCCCGAACAGACCCTCCGCCATGGGACTTCTGCACGAGTTTCCCGAACAAACAAAAACAACCTTTTTCATAATTAACCCTTTGCGTCGTACCAGGTTTCGCCTATGTTTGCGTCGATTAACAGCTTCACCTTCATTTTACAGGCGCTTTCCATTTCCTCTTTGACTATATCCCTTACCTTTTGAGCCTCGTCTTTCGGGCTTTCGACTATCAGTTCGTCATGCACCTGCAAAAGCAGACGAGCTCCCGAGCCCTCGGCTTTAAGTCGGTTATATACCTTAATCATCGCTATTTTAATTATATCAGCCGCCGTACCCTGAATAGGCATATTCCTTGCAACCCTTTCGCCAAATGAGCGTATCATACCGTTTGAAGCGGAAAGCTCCGGCAAATACCTTCTTCTGCCGAAAAGGGTTGAAACGTAGCCGTTCGCCTTTGCCCTTTCGACTACGTTTTTCATATACTTATCAACGCCGGAATAATGGTGCAGATAATCCTTGATGTACCTGTCCGCCTCGGCTCTTGAAACGCCAATATCCTTGCCCAGCGAAAATGCGCCTATACCGTAAACTATGCCGAAATTTACAGCCTTAGCCCTTGTTCTCATTAAAGGCGTAACAAAATCCACGGGCATTTTAAACACCTGCGAAGCGGTTACGGTATGAACGTCCACCCCGCTGTTAAACGCCTCTATCATATTTTGGTCGTCCGCAATATCGCACAGAACCCGAAGCTCTATCTGCGAATAATCGGCGTCGATAAAAGTGTAACCTTCCTTGGCTTTAAAAAATTTCCTCATTTCCCTGCCGATTTCGGTTCTGACGGGAATATTCTGCAAATTAGGTTCGGTAGAGGATATTCTGCCGGTTCTCGTTTCGGTCTGGTTGAAATTCGAGTGTATTCTGCCATCGTCGGCTATAGTTTTCAAAAGCCCGTCGCAATAGGTGGATTTAAGCTTTGAATAGGTCCTGTATTCAAGTATCAGCCTTACAATCTCGTATTCGTCGGCAAGGCCTTCAAGCACCTCGGCGTTTGTGGAATAACCCGTTTTAGTCTTTTTCTTTGTCGGAATTTTAAGCTTTTCAAACAAAATCACGCCGAGCTGTTTGGTGGAATTGATATTAAACTCCTCGCCGGCAAGAGCGTAAATATCGGATTCAAGCTTCTCGATTTTCTCTTTCATTTCATCGCCGAATTTTTCAATTCCGCTTTTATCAACCTCTATTCCGTACACCTCCATGGAGGCAAGCACCTTGCACAGGGGCATTTCAATCTCCTCAAACAGCTTGAGCTGTCCCATTCTGTCAAGCTCAACCATAAGTTTGTCGCACAATACCTTAAAGCCCGCCGCGTTTTTCTCCTGCCGCGAATCAAGCTCCTGCTCGGGAACGGAAAATTCCTTTAAAAGCCTTTCAACGCTGTAATCCTTTGCAGACGGGTTTAAAAGATAAGCCGCCAGCATTAAATCAAAGTCAATATCGCCGATTTCCTTATTCTCTTTAAAGTAACGGGAATACAGGGGCTTTGCGTTGTAGGTATATTTTTTAATTTCTTTGTCCGAAAGTATATTTTCAAATTTTTCTATATCCTCGGGTGAATTTAAGAAATAAACGGCGTTATCGTCCGTAACATATATTTCCGAAATGTTACCGCTGTCGTCGAAGCCGCAGTTAAAATATACGCGCTTATTTTCATTGACGGACTGCGAAACGAGGGAAAAACAGTCGGCCTTGATTTCAAGCTTTTTTGCCCGCTCCGTTTTGCCCGAAGCCCTTACCGGGGTGTAATTCAGATTAAGCTTTTCCAAAACCTTAAACATTTCAAGCGAGGTTAAAATGCCGACGGCTTTGTTAACGTCGGGTTCGCCCTTTTTGTAAGAGTTAATGTCCGTATCCATGGGAACGTTCCTGTCTATTGTGCCGAGCTTATAGCTCAAATACGCAAGCTCCTTGTTTTGCGAAAGCTTCAAGCGCAGGGAGTCTTTAATATCAATGGAGTCGAGATTTTCGTAAATATAATCAAGACTGCCGTAATTGATTATAAGCGACTCGGCGGTTTTTTTGCCGACCCCGGGAACGCCGGGTATGTTATCGGAACTGTCGCCCATAAGCGCTTTTATATCCTTCATCTGTTCGGGACTTACGCCGTACTCCTCTTTCAGCTTTGCAACGTCGTATAAAGCAGTTTCCGCCCTGCCCATTTTGTTGGAGGCAAGCAGCACGTTTACATGTTCGCCGATAAGCTGCAAACTGTCCCTGTCGCCTGTGGCGATATACGCAGTATTGCCTTCGCCGCAATGGAGGGAAAGAGTGCCTATAAGGTCGTCCGCCTCATAGCCCTCCTTTTCTACAATTTTATAGCCCAAAGCCGTTATAAGCTCCTTTAAAACAGGCATTTGCTGTGCAAGCTCCGAGGGCATGGGCTTTCTTCCCGCCTTATAATCCGCATACATTTTATGCCTGAAGGTGGGAGCTTTTAAATCAAAAGTAACGGCAACGCTTTCCGGCTTTACCTCCTGTTCAAGCTTTAAAAGCATATTCATAAAGCCGTAAATAGCGTTGGTATATCTTCCGTCCTTAGTGGTAAGCAGTTTAATTGCGTAAAAAGCACGGTTTAAAATGCTGTTTCCGTCTAAAATGAGTAAGTTCATTTGAAAATCTCCGTTTTACATTTATTACTTTTAGTATATCATAACGCGACGAAAAATGCACTAAAAAAATAGCGAAGTTGCGCTTTTGTATAATCTGTGCTAAAATAAATCAAAAATTATTTTAAGGAAAGCTTATGTATATAGGTGATTTAAAAATTGAAGGCTTCGCCGCTCTTGCACCGATGGCGGGGGTTGCGGACAGAGCTTTTAGGGAGCTTTGCCGTGAATACGGCGCGGCTTATACCGTTTCGGAAATGATAAGCTCCAAGGGCGTTACCATGGGCGACAGGAAATCGAAGGAGCTTATGCGCTTAAACGAAGCGGAACGACCGGCGGGCGTACAGATTTTCGGAAGCGACGCAGAAATTATGGCGAAAAGCGTTAAATCCGTTCTTGAAGTAAAGCCGGATTTTATAGATATAAATATGGGCTGTCCCGCGCCGAAAATTGCGGGAAACGGCGGCGGGGCTTCGCTTATGAGAGAGCCAGAAAAGGCGGAGGAAATAATAAGGGCTGTCGCGGCTTCAACCGATTTGCCGGTAAGCGTTAAAATGCGCTCCGGTTGGGATTTTGACAGCGTTAATGCGGTTGATATGGCGAAGCGGGCGCAAAGGGCGGGCGCAAAGGCGGTAACCGTACACGGCAGAACACGTCTGCAAATGTACGCCCCTCCCGTGAACACAGAAATTATAAGACAGGTAAAGGAGAATTTAGATATACCCGTTATAGGAAACGGCGACATAACCGACGGTCAAAGCGCCGCGTTAATGTTTGAAAAAACGAATTGTGATTTTCTGCTTGTGGGCAGAGGCGCGCTCGGCAGACCATGGGTATTCCGGCAGATTAACGCCTATATGAGCGACGGGAGGATTATCCCCGAACCGCCCGTAAGCGAACGTATGCGAGTTATGGTAAAGCATATCAGACGAATTTGCGAGTATAAGGGCGAGCGAGTCGGGATAAGAGAAGCGAGAAAGCATGCGGCTTGGTATATGAAAGGGATAAGAGGAGCGGCGAAGTACAGGCGTGAAGCGGGAATGCTTGAAAGTATCGAACAGCTTGAAGAAATAGCGTTTAAGATAACAATGGAAAACGATTGAAGCTTCGCTCAAATTTGCAGAGTGCAACAGTCAAAGCTTCGCTCAAATTTGCAGAGTGCAACAGTCAAAGCCCCACTTAAACTTTCGGCGGGCAACAGTCAGAGTTTTCCCCGACTTTTACAAAAGTCGGTGGGGTCGAGGGGCAAAGCCCTCGTCGCAGTCCGCAGACTGCGAAATTCCTTTTAATTTCATTATATTACAAAAGCGGTTATACCAAGACATACAAGGTATAACCGCTTAATTTTAACTTAACTTTTAACTTTTAAACTTAAACTTTTTGTAAATGCTTTTTATTCTTAAATGATTTTGCCGTTTAAACAGTTCTCATTCCCGCTACTGTCTGAAGAACCCACTTCGCGTCGACCGTGGTAACCTTACCGTCGCCGTTGAGGTCGGCGGCCTTGAATTGCGCGTTGCTGAAAGTCCTTGACCCCGCTATGTTCTGCAAAATCCACTTAGCGTCAACGGTCGAAAGATTGCCGTCGTTGTTAACGTCACCTTTTGCGCCCGATACGTCGGGCGTCGTCGGATTTTCGGGAGTGCTTGACTGTTCTTCGTTTAACGGAATAAATTGCAAATCCCAACCGTCGGCATATGTCTCGGCTGTTGAGCCTTTATACCCGTAAATCGTAAAATGCGCTTCAAAATTGCTGTCGTCGCCTATAACGTTTAATTCGCAATCCTCATTTAAAATTTCGATTTTTTTAAAATTATCGCAATTGCCAAATGCCATGCTACCCAGACTTACAACGCTTTCGGGTATGGTAACGCTTTCAACTGCGGTTCCGGAAAACGCTCTTTCGCCTATAGTTTCTACTCCGTTTGAAATGTTAATACTTTTCAAAGAACTGCAATGACCAAATGCAGCACTACCTATGCTTTTAACATTACCGGGGATAGTTATGCTTGTTAAGCCTGTGCAACAGTAAAAAGCCATCTCACCTATGATTGTAACACCGTTACCTATTATTATGTTAGTTAAGCTGTCGCACTCTTCAAATGCCATAAGATCTATGCTTGTAACGCTGTCGGGTATTGTTATGCTTGTTAAGCTGTGGCATTTTTCAAATGCACTATTGCCTATGCTTGTAACGCTTTCGGGTATTGTTATGCTTGTTAAACCGTTGCAATGTGAAAATGCGCTATCGCCTATGCTTGTAACGCTGTCGGGGATAGTTACATTTGTTAGGCTGTTGCAATATGAAAATGAATTATCACCGATAATTTCAACCGTGTGGCCGTCAAGAGTTGAGGGAATTTCAAGCGATTCCGCCTTCCCGTTATAACTTCTAATTTTCGCTGTGCCGTCTTCAAGTATTTTATACCCGAAATCTCCGCTTACCTCCGCAAATGCGGTAACCCCTGCCAATGGCAGAGCCGTTAATATCACAGCTAATGATATTAACAATGAAATGAGTTTTTTTGTTCCTGTTTTCATAGTATCGCCTCTCGTTTTTTATTTCTGCTCTCGGCGTTTTTTGCTCAGATAAAATTTATTTTTTATCTCCGCCGATTTTGCAAATTTTTCTGACACTTTTGATTTTACAACTTAAAAATTTAAATTTCAATACAATCAGGGTAAACGACCGAGAGATCAGGGTATAAAACTTGAATTTTGCCTTTTGCCGACGAAAATCAAAGCGGTTATACCAAGTTTTACCTCGGTATAACCGCTTTAGCTTTGCTTTAATTTGTTACCTGTCGCAACTTTTTTTGCAATAAATTGTTTAATTATTTCACCGTTTCCAAAGTCTTGCCGTCGCCGCTTACGTCGCCGATTACTATTTCCGCGAATTTGTTGCCTTTAGCTTTTGCGTAATCTTCGGCGGTTGAACCCGAATAGCCGTGAATAACGGTTTGAGCGGGTATTTCGGACGTTTCCAAACCGCAAGCCTTGTTCAAAACATAAATATCGGTTAAGCCGTCGCAATTGCCGAACGCATACTCGCCTATGCTTGTAACGCTGTCGGGGATTACATATGTCCCCGCCTTTCCCTCGGGATATCTTAAAAGCTCTGTTTTGTTTTTATCAAACAAAATACCGTCTTGGGAAGAATATTTTTCATTGGCAGTGTTTACCTCAATATTTTCGAGATGTTTCAAAGAATCAAACGCATAGCCGGCATCGATACTTTCGACTGTTTCGGGTATAATTACCTTCTTTATGCCGCTGCGGTCGTATTTTACGGGTTCTGCCGCCGCTGCGTCGCCCTCGGTGGCTTCCGGTACAAAAGCGTCTTTAGCAAGGCTTACAACCTTGTGGCCGTCTATTTCGCGGGAAAGACGATATTATCATTATCAACGATAACAATAACGAGATACGCTTTTTTGAAATTGATTTAATAACAGGATCTCCTTTATAATTTATTTTTAAAATCGCTTGGATTTTATGCACTTTAAAAAATAAACTTATACCTCAACGGGTTCCTTCATACCCGAAACAATCTGCAAAACATATTTTGCGTCGACCGTGGAGAGCTTACCGTCGTTATTCATATCAATAACATAGGTCATTTCGTTTGTCATGGTTTTTGTGCCCGCAAGGATTTGGAGCATCCATTTTGCGTCGACAACCGTTATATTGCCGTCCGCCGTTACGTCGCCGAGAAGTTTTTTTGCCGCAGGCGGCGTTACGGTTACCTTCACTTTTCCGCTTACAGTACCCTTACCGTCAACGGAGGTTATGCTTGTTGCGACTTCGCAGCTTCCCGTTTCAAGCCCGGTAAGCTTTACGGCATTTGTCATAAGCTCGGCGCTTAATGTTTTTTCGTCGGATAAAGTAAAGCTTTTGGGGTTGATGATAAACTTAACGCTCGTCCAGCCGGCGTTTACACATTCAAAAAATACGCTGTCGCTTTTGCCCTTTTCTATTGTTAAGGCTTCGGGCTCGGTAACTATTTTTTCAACAAGCTTTTTTTCGCACAAAATGTTGAAATTGCCCGTATCTTTTTTAACGGTTCTTGTTTCCTCGGGAGTTCCCTCGATATTTGACGCCAAAATTACGAAAAAGTAAATGCCGTTGTGATAAACTATGCCGACGCCAACGCTCTTGTAATCCGATTTAAGGAAATTATAAAACATTTCGTTTTCTTCCCCGAATATTTCCTCAAGGCTGTTAACGAATGCAGAAGCGTATTGATAAGTTCCGTTTTTAAACTTTTCGGGCATTACGCTTTCGTAAGAATTTTTGTTTTCCGTATCGTTGGGTCTTGCGCTTCCCAAATATACGGCGCATTCCGCCGCGCGCTGCATGGCGGCGTCCATAAGCTCTTTATCCGCAGTAAAGGTATCGAGCCTGTTTACCGTGCGATAATTGTTTATGCGGTCAAATAATTTGTAAGACGTTTCATAATCGGCAGTTCCCGATATTTCAATGTTATAAAGCTCTTTTTCCTCGGCGCTGTCCCCGGCGGCGAAAGAACAAAACGCAAACATATTTACCAGCAATGCCGCAGCCATAAAAAGTGATATTAATTTTCTCATTGTGTTTAACTCCTTTATTCAGCGTAACAGTATTCACTGTCGCTTCCTGTAATTTTAACTTTTATCGGTATTCCTTCTTTAAAATTTCCCTTTATCCTTACCGGCGTGTAATTTGCGGTATAGCCGAAGCCGAAGCCGTTTTCAAGCTTGGATTCGGGTATAATTTCAAGGGTTCTGCCGATTTGCTTTTTTAAAAATCCGCGCCTGATTTCGCAGGCTGTTTCGTTCAAAACGGCAGCTCTTTTTTCTTTTACCGATTTTTCAATTTGTCCGTCAAATTCGGCGGCCCTTGTACCTGCCCTGACCGAATACGGGAAAATATGTATTTTTTCAAATCCCACCTTTTTTACAAATTCTACTGTTTCAATAAAATCCTTATCGCTTTCACCCGCAAAGCCTACCATAACGTCGGTAGTAAGGGTGCAATCGGTAAAGCTTTTTCTGAGTTTTTCGCACAGAGCGAAATATTCTTCCGCCGTGTAATGCCTGTTCATTCTCTTTAAGGTGCCGTTACAGCCGCTTTGCAAAGAGATATGGAACTGCGGACAAAGCTTCGGAAGCTTTGCAAGCTCCGATATAACCTCGTCGGTTATGTGGTCGGGTTCAAGCGAACCCAGACGGACTCTTTTGATATTTTCGGGTTCGCAGGCCGCCTTTACCGCATCGTAAAATTTTTCGCCGCTGTCCTTACCGTATGCGGAGAGATTAATCCCAACCAGCACGACCTCGCAAAAACCCTTTTTTGAAAGCCCGAAAGTTTCGTTCCTTATTTCGGAAACGGGCTTTGAGCGTACCCTACCTCTTGACTTCGGGATTATACAGTACGAGCAGAACCTGTCGCAGCCGTCCTCGATTTTAACTATTGCTCTTGTTCTTTCGTTAAAATCTCCTATGGGCATACCCGTAAACTTTTCGCCGTCAATATGCTTATTTATATTTACCTGCCTTGTTCTGTTTTCGAGATACAAATTTAATCGGTTTATCAGGTTTATATTATCCTTATTCCCCATAACTATGTCTGCCGCTTCAAGCCCGCCCGCCATATCGGGAAAAGCCTGCGGCATACAGCCTGTTAAAATAACTATGCTGTCGGGATAATTTCTTTTTAAACGCCTGACCGTCTGCCTTGTTTTTCTGTCGCTTTCCGAGGTAACGGTACAGGAATTGACTATAAAAATATCCGCTTCGCAATCCGTTAAAGTGATTTCATAACCGTGTCTTATTAAATCCTCGGTTATCTCCTGAGTTTCGTATTGATTTACTTTGCACCCGAGCGTATAAAGCTTAACTTTCATATATCCACCAAAAATACCGCCCGAAGCGCCGAAAAGCCCCTGCGGCAAAATAAATTACCTTTTTATATTTTATCACATTTTTTTGCATTTGTATATAAAAAATTATCGCTTTAAAAATGCCGCGGACAAGTTATTAAGAAATAAATTACAGTTAATTTTTTGAATACGAAAATGTATTAAAGAAAAAATATTTTAGGGTGCTTCAACAATGGAAAAAGCGAGAATGTTTTTAATATATTTTCTTTTCGGCTCGACTTTGTACGGGCTTATAGAAATAGCCTACAGAAACCGCACGCACTGGTCAATGCTTATATTGGGCGGAACGGCGTTATATGCGATTTATGAATTTTCAAATTCTTTTCCCAAAAAAAGCCTCGCCGTAAAATGCCTTATCTCCGCCGCATTTATTACTATGCTCGAGCTGTTTACGGGAATTTTGGTAAATTTGATTTTCAAAATGAACGTATGGGATTACCGCAATATGCCTTTTAATATTTTGGGACAAATTTGCCCGATATTCAGCGCCTTATGGTTTTTGATTTCAATTCCGGCAAACGCATTCGTTAACTGCGTTAAAGCCTATACAAAAAATAAATGAGCCGCAAAACGGCTCACTTATTTTATATCCTTTTTGCACATTACGGTTAAGGCTATGTTATCGTAATATATCACAACGAGCGAATAAGTATGCTTCTTCGTACTGTACGCTTCATAATACGAGGTTTTGTAGCGGCCGTAATCCTGCTTATACATAGCTTCGTTTTCCAAAGTCTGCATATCGGAAAGATCGCCGTAGGTTTCCTCGGTTCTGTAGGGTTCGCCCAAAATA
This sequence comes from uncultured Clostridia bacterium, assembly GCA_947630835.1. Lineage (GTDB taxonomy): Bacteria > Bacillota > Clostridia > Oscillospirales > Acutalibacteraceae > Fimenecus. The sequence continues at coordinate 46,745 of CANRIZ010000001.1, forward strand.
GCGCTTATTTCCTTATCCGTTTGGAAAAGCAAGGTGCCTTCCTCGCGTACTTTTTTCATATTTTCATACTTTTGCCTGTGTTCGTCGTCTGTAAAGGACAGCCTGTTTAAAGTGATATACTCGATAAACGTATTTTCGCCGGGCGCAGCGCTTGCTTTTTTAATAAGACTGTTTACGATTAATATTCTTAATTTCGGGTGTTCAACCCATTTTTCCGAGGTATAGGTAAAGAAGGTCATACGGACAATATGGAAAACAAGCAATATAACAAACGCCGTAAAGAAGAATTTTACCAAACCCCTGACGAGCGCTTTTGTCTGCTTTTGCTCCGTTGTTTCCACATCGACAATGGCTCTGATTGCGCCGGTTTCGTCGTACTTGAATTTTTTGTTTTCATAAATAACGACTCTCGGCGGAATATAAGGGGTAATTCCCCTATTCCCATTGTTATTACCGTACATAACTCACCCCGAATATTAAAGATTTTGAAGCCTTTTTGATTTTATCAGCCAACTGCCGCCTTAACCCTGAACACGGCTGTTCCGTGCGCGGGCACCTTGGCGTTTAACGAAACGGCGGATTCGTTTGTTTCCTTTGTCCAAAGGTCGGTATATTCGTATGATTTGGCGTCGGGCATATCGATAAAGCTTTGATTTACTATATCCTTAAAGTATATGCTCATTTCCTTTTCTTCCTTTGTTTTATTAAAGAAGCAAACGGCGGTTTCGTTGTTTTCAAGCGGTTTTACAAGTATATCGGTAATACCGTTTGTTTTAATGCGCCTGCACGCAACGCCCTTTTTATCCTGGTCAACGGCTATAATATCCTTATTTGTAAGGATTTTAAGAACTTTGTTATCGCTGTCAACAGTACCGTCCGGCTTTATAAATTCCCTTATATCGTTACCGAGAATCAAAGGCGCGGAAAGCATCGCCCATAGGGTAAAATGAGCCTTGTTTTCCTCAACCGTAAGATTGCCGTTGCCGACCTCAAGCATATCGGGGTCGTTCCAGCCGCCTATTCCCGCATAACTGTACAGCCTTACAGTAGCCTCATAAATGCCTACTACGGAAGCCCAAACAGGTCTTATATCCGGCGTTGTACGCCAAAGATTTCCCGCTTTTGCGCCCCATTTCCAAGGTCTGTTCGTACCCCATTCGCATATAGAATAAACTATGGGCTTTTCTTCGGTATTATTCTGCCGGGCATAAAGCTTTACAGCCCTTTTAAGCTCCTTGCCCATTTTAATATACTGCGTTGCGGCGCTGTCCGCCTTAGAGCCTATGGGATTTTTAATTTCAACGGTGTTTAAGCCCTTTTTAAGCTTAATATAAAGCTGAACCCTGCCGTCGGTACTCCAAGCCTTTGTGGGCGGGAAATCAACCTCATAAAAATCCGTGCCGTTTACGTTTACCGAGGCGTATTTTTCTACCTCACCGGTTTTTCTGACAACGATTGTTAAAATATATTCGCCGTCGTTTTCAATACCGTCCGCGGCGAAGCTTACGCTTCCCGTTCCCGAATCAAGCCTGCCGATATAGCTGCCCTTTTCATCGGTAAAAAGCTTGGCGGTTCCCGAAAGAGAACAGTCCTTCGCCTCTTTCCTGCATACGACGTCGCCCTCTTTGGAGGAAATAAGCATTTCGATAATCAACGGAGCTTTTGAAGTGATGGGCTTATTATGGCAAAAATCGTATTTAAAGTATTCTATTCCCCACTGTGCAAAGGTTTCCGCGTCAATTCTCTCATGCCCGAGGGAAGCGGGTAAATCCTCGCAGGTAAGAGTTCCGTTGGAAGAATAGATACCCGCTTTGAAGCCTTTTTCGTTAAGCTTTTCGACAAGCGACTTGATTCCGCTCGGAAAAGCGGAAAGATCGCCCTGTAATCTCCCGTTTTCATCGCGCATTGAGCTGTGCCAACAGTCGTCGAGATTGACATATTGATAGCCCGCGTCGAGCAAACCGGATTTTTTCATAGCGTCGGCAATTTGAAGTATTTTGTTTTCGTCAATGTGATTGCGAAAAGCGTTCCAGCTTGACCAGCCCATAGGTGGGGTGAGAGCCGCGCCGTTATTGTACTTCTCGTCGTTTTGAATATGAAGCCCGGCTTTGGCTATCGCTTTTTTAATATCGCATTCCGGACAAAAATCCGAGCTTTTCTTTTTTGCTATAACGCTTGCGGCGGCTACGGCGCCCGTGACAACCGCAGCGGAAAAAATTTTACCTAACATAATAAACCCCCGTAAAACAACAGAGTATAGTGAATATGTATGCAACCCACTATACTCTGAAAATCAAAATTTATTCTTCAGCCGAATTTTCCTGTTCGGAGGAGTCCTCGGTTGCTTCTTCCGGCTGAGCCGTTTCGGCGCTTTCTTCGGTTTCTTCAACCGTCTGCGTATCCTCCGAAACAGGTTCTTCCGCCATAGGTTCCTCCGCCGTAGCCTGCGTTTCCTCCGCCGCTTCCGCTTCAACGGGAGCTTCCGCCTCTGCGGGCGCTTCAACTTCGGTTCCTGCCTCTGCGGGCGCTTCAATTTCGGTTTCTGCTTCAACGGGCGCTTCGGCTTCTGCGGGAGCTTCTTCAATGGGAGCTTCGGCAACCGGAGGCTCAAGAAGGGCTTTTATCGAAAGGCTTACGCGTTTCTTGTCAAAGTTAATGTCAAGGATTTTAACGTCAACCTTTTCGCCTATTTTGAGTACGTCCGCAGCGTTTGCAACGTGCGAATATGAAATTTCGGAAATATGTATAAGGCCGTCAATACCGGGAATTACGTTTGCAAAAGCTCCGAAGGTTGTAAGCCCGACTATCTCGGCTTTTACAACGCTGCCGACAGGATAATCTCTTTTAAGAATTTCCCACGGATTGTCTTCAATCTTCTTAAATCCGAGCGATACCTTTTTGTTTTCCGTATCAAGAGATTTAATGTAAACATCAACGGTGTCGCCAACATTGACAACGTCCGAAGGATGCTTGATCCTTGTCCAGGAAAGTTCGGAAATATGAATCATTCCGTCAACGCCGCCTATATCGACAAACGCGCCGTATTTTGTAAGAGAACGGACAATTCCGGTGTAAGTTTGACCTTCAGCGGCCTGAGCCCAAAACTTATCGGCCTGTTCCCTGCGCAAATCTCTGCCTGCGGCTTTAATGGAGCCTACAACTCTGCGCCTTCTCTTATCGACCTCGATAATTTTAAACTTAACCGTTTTTCCAACCATATCTTCAAGAGAATCGTTACGGTTGATTTTTGAAAGCGACGCGGGAACAAAGACGCGTATACCGTTGTATTGAACGAAGAGTCCTTTTCCCTCTCCGACTACGCCGATAACCTTGCCTTCAACCGCCTCGTCGTTATCCTCGGAAATTCTTTCCCAAGCTTTGGACGCGTCATAGCGCCTTTTTGAAAGCATAACGGTGCCCTCGGCGTCGTTTGTTTTCATAATAATAAGCTCCAGCTTATCGCCAACGCTTACTTCTTTTGTGAGGTCAACGGCAGGATCGTTGTTGTACTCTTCCTTGGGAATGTAGCCGGTATGCTTTCTGCCGACTATTTCAACCTCGATTTCAGAAGGAGAAACACCTACGACAACGCCCACAACCTTTTGGTCTGTGCTTTCGTCGATATATTCTTCAAGCATATCAGCAAAAGATGTATCATCGGCCGTTGTTGCCTCCTCCTTTACTGCATTTGCATTGGTTTGTTCCAAATTTTCGGACATTGTTTTAAGTACCTCCTTAATTATACCGTCGGGCGTTGAAGCGCCGGCAGTAACACCGACTGAGTCAAAAAGGGATAAATCTATTTCATTGAGTTCCTCAGCGGTTTCAAGCAGAAACGTGGGACAATTGGATTGGCAAACGGCTTTCAGCTTGGCGGTATTCGAGCTTTGACGACCGCCTATGATTATCATAGCGTCGTTTTCAAGCGAAAGCCGGGCGGCTTCCTTTTGTCTTTCTTCTGTTGCATTACATATTGTATCAAAAATAATTGCATTTGTATAGTTTTTTTTAATTTTTTTTACACATTTTTCAAAAAAATTTACTGAAAATGTTGTCTGAGCTACCACAATTAGATGATTTTTGTCTAAGTCGGGGTTATTTTCTATAATTTCATCGAGTTCCCGCTCGCAATTAAACACAAAAGATTTGCCCTTGCAGTAGCTTCTGATACCTATTACCTCGGGATGTTTGCTGTCGCCGGCAATTAAAGTTACGCTGTTTTTTGAGGAATTTTCGCTGACCGTTTTATGTATTTTTGAAACAAATGGACAGGTCGTGTCGCAGTAATCGGGAGAAATTTCCTTTACCTTTTCGAGCAATTCTTTTGTAATACCGTGCGCCCTGATAACAAGCACGTCGCCGTTTCGGCAATCCTCGGGCCTTTCGACCGTTCTCACTCCCCTTTTTTCAAAAGAAGAAATCACTTGGGGATTGTGAATTATCGGTCCGAGAGTGCAAACGCTTTTACCGTCGCTTACAAGCTTTTCAAGCAAATTAACCGCCCTGTTTACGCCGAAACAAAAGCCGGCGGTTTTTGCAAGATTTATTTTGCGCAATGTCCTTCCTCCCAAAGCTCGGTAATTTCGTCCATGATAATTTTTGTGGCGTTTCTCAATTCCCGAGGCGAATGGTCTTGGGTAAATCCGAGGTCTTCGTTTTTAATTATTTTTCCGAAGCGGACGGTAAGCGGCGTGCCCTTTTTAAACCCGTCGGAAGTGTAAATTGCCGCCGGAAGAATATCCGCGCCGGTCATCTTCGCTATAAACGCGGCGCCCGATTTACCCCTTGCGGGCTTAAAATCCTTTGACCTTGTACCCTCGGGGAAAATTCCCAACGGCCAGCCGTTTTTGATTATCCGTGCGGCAAAATTAATTGCCGACATATCGCCCTCTCCCCTTTTTACGGGGAAAGAATTGCAGTGCTTGCAGAGAAAACCGACAACGGGATTTTCAAAAAGCTCCTGCTTTGCCATAAAATGAACGGGTCTTTTAACGCCGGCGCATATTATAGCGGGATCCAAAGCGTTCTGATGGTTGCAGGCTATTATATACCCTCCGCTTTCCGGTATATTTTCCGTTCCCGTAAACTTGATTTTATACATAAGAGGAAGCAGCGCCTTAACCATTCCCCTCATAACGTAATAGCCCTTGTATTCGCAAGCCTTGTCATAATCGAAGTTCATGACATTTTCTCCTTAATAACGCTTATAATTTTGTTTACGGACTGTTCGAGGTCAAGTCCGCTTGTATCTACCGTAACGCTGTCCTCGGCAGGCTTTAAAGGCGCAATTTCACGGTGGGAATCGTTGTAATCGCGAATTTTCAAATCGGACAGCACTTCCTCGTATGTGTCCTTAGCGCCCTTTTGCACAAGCTCTTTATACCTTCGCATAGCGCGTATCTCGGGAGAAGCGGTGAGAAAAATTTTAATCCGTGCGTCGGGCAATACAACCGTGCCTATATCCCTGCCGTCCATTATGCAGTTGTTTTTGGCGGCTATATCCCTCTGCAAATCAAACAAAAACGCTCTGACCGCGGGAATGGCGGACACGTTGGAAGCCGCCATGGACGCTTCGGGAAGCCTTATTTCCTCGGAAACATCCTCGCCGTTTAAAAAGACATGCTGAACATCGCCGACGAATTTAAGCTCCACCGTAATTTTTTCGAGCGATTTACCGACCTCATCCGCATTTTTTGAGTCGATACCGTTTCTTAAAGCGTAAACGCCGACCGCGCGGTAAAGCGCTCCGGTATCGACATAAATGAAGCCGAGCTCCTTTGCCGCCGACCTTGAAATTGTGCTTTTGCCTGCGCCCGCAGGACCGTCAATGGCTACGTTTATCATATGAACCTCTCCAAAATATAATTTTTATTCCCGACTTGCGCTTACGGCGGCAAGATATGCCGTTGAAAACGCAATCTGTAAATTAAAGCCGCCCGTATATGCGTCCAAATCCATTACCTCGCCGGCAAAATAAAGATTTTTACAAAGCTTGGACTCCATAGTTTTGGGATTTATCTGCTTGCAGTTTACCCCGCCCGAAGTGATAACCGCCTCTTCCACGGGGCGAAAGCCCAACACGGTAAGCTTTAAATTTTTTATTGTATGAGCAAGTCTTTGCCGCATTTCCCTGGTAATCTGATTGGATTTTGTTGCGGGACGGACGTCGGAAAGCCTTATTACCGGATTGATTATCGCCCCGGGCAGTAACATTCCGAGCGAATTTGAAATTGCCTTGTTTGAATTTTCCGCCAAATCCCTTTGCAGCCGTAAATCAAGCTTTTCCATAGAGAGAGCCGGCTTCATATCAATATAAATTTCATATCTGCCCTTTTCCATATTTCGCATATGCGCGCTTGCGGAAAGTATCATAGGTCCGGACGCTCCGAAATGGGTAAAAAGCATTTCGCCGAAATCCTCATATATCTGCTTGCCCGTTTTTGTATCCATGACCTTTATTGAGCAGTTGCGAAGCGAAAGCCCCATAGCCTCGCTGCAAAAGCCCTCCCGACAGATAAGCGCCACAAGAGACGGCCGCGGCTCGACAATTTCGTGACCCGCCTGCTTTGCAAGTATATATCCGTCGCCCGTTGAGCCTGTTTTGGGGTACGAAAGCCCGCCTGTTGCGACTATTACCTTATCGGCAAAAAATTTGGTTTCGTCCCAAGTTTCAACTCCGATAACCGCATTGTTTTCCAAAATAAGCCTTTTTACCCTGCCCGTAATTACTTTTACGCGGTTTTGAGTTATAAACCTGTTAAGCGCGTCGACTATATCCGAAGCCCTGTCGCTTTGAGGAAATACTCTGTTGCCCCTCTCAACCTTTAAGGGAACGGACAGCGACTCGAACAAATTTCTTGTGTCCTGCGTGCCGAAGCGTGAAAATGCGCTGTAAAGGAACCTGCCGTTTTTTGGCACGTTTGAAACGAGCTTGTCGATATCCGTTTCGGCGTTTGTAAGATTGCACCTGCCCTTGCCGGTTATAAGAAGCTTTCTGCCTATTTTATCGTTTCTCTCAATCAGGGTAACGTCGCCGCCGTTTTTTGCCGCAAAGCCCGCCGCAACGCAGCCCGACGCGCCTGCGCCTATAACAATAATTTTACTCATCCGGATTTATTTCATCCTTTTCATAAACCTGATACTTGTCCCAGATGGATTCAAGCTTGTTGAAATTACCGTAAATCTCGTCCTTTTTGCTTAAAGTAACGCTTACTATCAGCGCATTGATAAGGCTAAGCGGGGCTACAAGCGAGTCTACCACGGAAGCCATACTGCTTTTTGCCACAAGCAGATAATCGGAAAACGGAGCAATGGGAGATTTAACGGTGTCGGTAACGGAAATTACGGTTGCTTTTCTGTCGTGAATAAATCTTATGGCGTTTACGGTCTGCCTTGAATATCTCGGAAAGCTTATTGCGATACAGACATCGTTTTCGTCTATTCTGAACATTTGCTCAAACATCTCGGAATTGGACGAGGTGTCAACCAAAACCACGCTGTCAAACACAAGATTAAAATAAAACGCCAAAAAAGACGCAAGCGCCGCAGAAGAACGAACGCCCAAAATATAAATTTTTTTTGCGTTGTTAATAGCTTCAACCGATTTTTTGAAATCCTCCTTCGAGATTTCTTCCGCAGTTTGCCGTATAAGCTCCATATCGCCCGACAAAACCGTTCCGACTATATCGCCGTCGCCTATCAGCGAACGTGAAACCTCAAGCCTTTGCACCGCAGTCAGCTTGGATTTTATTAACTGCTGCAATTCCTTTTGAAGCTCGGGATAGCCTTTAAACCCAAGCTCCGAAGCAAAACGCACAACCGTCGATTCGCTTGTGCCGACCTTTTTGCCGAGAACCGAAGCGGTCATAAAAGCTGCTTTATCATAATTTTTCATAATGTAATCGGCAATTTTCTTTTGTCCTTTTGACAACGAAGCCGCATTTTTTTCGAGCTTATCCAACAAATCGCTTTTCATTTTCACACTTACCCTTTTTAATTCTTGCATTTATTATAAATGATTAAAAAATTTTTTGCAAGAAAAGCTGCAAAATTATTGAAAATCAATTCGGAAAATCTTAAGGTGAGGGGAGCCGAACACACACCGCTTCACGCAGGCTCTTTTCGGCGCTTTTACGCTTCTCCTCGTTGCCTTGCGTCAGCAAGACTTCCTCGTCCGCACGCAAAATCACACGAAAAATAGCTCTGCGTTAAGTGCAAAGCAGTTTTCACCGAGCGGATTTGCGTTCAGGCAAGGAAGCGTCCGAAGAAAATACTGTCGTATTGTCAAGGGCGGTGACACAGCATGGGCGTAAATCCGCCGTTGAAAACCGGTGTGGGTTCGGCTCCCCTCGCCTTAAGTGAACGCTATGTTATCCGTCATTTCCGTACCGCAGGGACGTATAACGGGCAAGGTTAAGTTATATATGTCCGTCGCCCTGCATTCAAGCTCAAAACATCGCTCGGCGTCCCCGCCCAAGGGTGAAATATCCGAGCTTCTCATTACAACGGGAAGCTTTGAGGCGCTTTTTGAATTTTTCAAAATTTCCCTCCCCTTCCCGTTGAAGCCGAGAACTCTCAAATAGGGCGGTAGCGCGGCGGTATCCGACTTTTTAATTCCCAAAAAAGCGCACAAAACTATACGCCTTATTCGGGAGTGGGTATATCTTTTGGTCTTTGCGTTTTCAAAAACCTGAGCAAGAGTACGAGCGTCCTTGGCGGCGTTAAGTATTCTGTTTTCTATGCCCTCGGAAACATCGGGGGTATCCCTGAAGCTTTCGCCGCCCGCCATACGCAGAAACGAAAGCACGGCGATATCAAGCTTTCGGTATTCGGACGGCGCGGCGCCGTCTTTTAACGCCTGCGCTAAAATCCCGAAAGAGGATTCGGGCATATATTTTTCAAATTTTTCGCCGTCTTTTATCTTTTTTCGTATATAAGAAGCGCCCGCAAACGTACCGCAAGGCTCGTTTTCATCGTGTCCGGCTCCTTTTCTTAGTACGGCTCCGGGTTTAATTCCCGAATTTAAACCGTTGAGTGCGCCGATATATTCGACGGCAAGTATATCGTTGGGAGAACGCAAAACGCAGGCAAGCTCGCTTCCGTATAAATTCTCTACAGCCCTTTGGCGCGCAGAAGCGTAGGTAATACCCGTTTTTAAAAGCTCGGAAATCCCGTTCTGAACTTGCGTGTTTTTCAATTTTTCCGCCAAGTCAGTAAGCTTTGAAACGTCGCCGCATTCGCTTCCGAAAGCCAGAGTATCGACCGTACCGAGGCTGTCAAGCAGGCTTACTCCGCCCCTTGCAAAGGTCTGCGCTCCGGAAAGGCAGTAAGCAACGGGAAGCTCCAAAACCAAATCCGCGCCGCAAAGAAGCGCTTGCTTCGCCCTCATACGCTTTTCCAAAACGGCGGGTTCGCAGCGCTGAACAAAATTGCCGCTCATAACGCAAACTACGCCGTCGCCGTCTTTTTTTACGCTGTCAATAAGATATTTATGGCCGTTGTGAAACGGATTGAACTCGGATACAATTCCTATAACGCTCATATTTCCAAATCCTTTCCGATAATCTTCCATTCGTTTACGAGCCTTTCCACGCCGAAAGAGGCGTTTGCGGGGCTTGTTGACGGCAAGGCGACTATATCCCTGCCGGTCTTTTCTTTAACATATTTATTATAAAGCCTTTCGGCCGTTTTTCCGTTGGCATAAAGGGTTTTTATTTTTGCCCTTGTGAGTATTTCGGTAAAATCGTTTGCAACGACGTTTTTTATCGAGCTGTCGGCGGAATTTGATATTTCGCAGGATTTTATCACGTCCCAAACGGCGATACGGTTTGAAAGCAGAAAGCGCTTTTTCTCGTCCGTGCTTTCGGGTAAATCCGTTTTCAGTATTTTTGAGAGCACAGTCCAAAACCTGTTTTGGGGATGTCCGTAATAGAAATTGATTTCTCTCGATTTTACGGAGGGAAAGGTTCCGAGTATTAATATTTCGGAATTTTCGTCAAATACAGGTTCAAACGTATGCGTTAAAAAACGCCTGTTCATATGCCTCATCCTTAAAGTTTAATCTTTAGTCTTGAAAAAATCCAATATTAAGTATATAATATTACAGAAAAAAATTCAACAAAAACCAATCGGAGGATTTATTATGAAAATACTCGTTATTAACGCAGGCAGTTCGTCGCTTAAATATCAGCTTATCGATATGGAAAACGAGAACCTGCTTGCAAAGGGAATTTGCGAGCAAATAGGCGACGATAACGCAACGTTTACGCATAAGGTTCCCTCAAACCCGGAAAAGACAATTAAGAGCCAACCTCATCTTATGGCGGATCACAGCGAGGCTATACAGTTGGTTCTCGACACCCTTGTAAGCGAGGAATACGGCGTTATTAAGTCTATGGACGAAATAGGTGCGGTAGGTCACAGAGTTCTTCACGGCGCGGAGAAATTTTCATCCTCCGTTCTTGTTACCGAGGAAATGAAGGAAGCCGTTAAGGAATGCTTCAAATTCGGTCCTCTACACAACCCCGCAAATCTCAAAGGCATAGAAGCTTGCGAAAAAATTATGAACGTACCGCAGGTTGCCGTTTTCGACACGGGATTCCATCAGACAATGCCCGACTACGCATATATGTATGCCCTGCCCTATGAATTTTACGAAAAGGACGGCATAAGGAGATACGGTTTCCACGGAACGTCGCACAGGTACGTTTCGGGCAGATGTATCGAGCTTCTCGGCGGCAAGGCGGAGGGAACGAAAATAGTTACCTGCCATCTCGGCAACGGCTCGTCAATTTCAGCGGTTAAGGACGGAAAGTGCTTTGACACGACCATGGGTCTTACTCCGCTCGAGGGCATTATAATGGGTACTCGCTGCGGTTCTATAGACCCGGCCATTATTCCGGTTATTATGAAATCGCACAACCTCACTCCCGACGAAATGGATACGCTTATGAACAAGAAAAGCGGTATGCTCGGTATTGCCGGCACAAGCGACAACAGAACCATTGAGCAGAGGGCAAAGGACGGAGACGAAAGAGCCAAGCTCGTAGAGTCGATGCTCTGCCATCAGCTTACCAAATACATCGGCGGTTTTGCGGCGGCTATGGGCGGACTTGACGCTGTTGTATTTACCGGCGGCATAGGCGAAAACAACCCGCAGTACAGGACAAGGGTTGCGGAAAAAATCAAATTCCTCGGTACGGATATTGACGAGGAGAAGAACCATATCAGAGGCGAGGAGGTTGAAATCTCCGTTCCCGGCTCTAAGGTTAAGATGTACGTTATACCCACAAACGAAGAGCTTGTTATTGCGAGGGACACGCTTGAGATTGTCAACTCACTCAACAAATAATTAAATCCGATAAAATTAACTCCCGTTTGAATTTGATTCAAGCGGGAGTTTTTGCGTGTTCGCGTATTTAAAAGTTTTTGCCCTCAAGCAAATCCTTTAATGTTATGGAATTAAAAAATCCGTTTACCGTTTCGTAAAGCTTTTTCCACATGGGAAGCGTTTTGCAGTTTTCTGCCCGACTGCACGGCTCTGCTCCGCATTCAAGGCAGCTTACGGGGGATAAGTCGCCCTCGGATATTCTCAAAATATCTCCTACGGTGTATTGCTCGGGCTTTTTTGCAAGCCTGTAGCCGCCGCCCTTGCCGTGGACGCCCTCTACCAAGCCCTCTTTGACAAGGGAGGGCATTATACGCTCGATGTATTTAAGAGAAAGCTCCTGACGCTCGGCAACCTCTTTCATGGGGATATATTCGTTTTGACCGTTTTGCGCCAAATCGAGCATAACTCTGAGAGCATAACGCCCCCTTGTTGAAATCATCATTTTTAACTCCCGAAAGCCTCTTCTGCTTAATTTTATCAATCTTCAAACAAAGGCGTTGAAAGATACCTGTCGCCGGTATCGGGAAGAAGCACAACTATGTTTTTGCCCTCGTTCTCGGGGCGTTTTGCAAGCTCAATAGCCGCATACGTCGCCGCTCCCGAGGAAATTCCGACAAGCACGCCCTCGCTTCTGCCTATCAGCTTACCTGTTTTAAATGCGTCGGCGTCCTCTACAGGTATAATCTCGTCGTAAATTTCGGTGTTAAGCACCTCCGGTACAAAGCCCGCGCCTATACCCTGAATCTTGTGCGCTCCCGATGTTCCCTTTGAAAGCACGGGGGAAGATGCAGGCTCTACGGCTACGATTTTAATATCGGGATTTTTTGACTTTAAATACTCGCCTACTCCCGTTATAGTGCCGCCGGTACCGACTCCCGCTACAAAAATATCAACCTTTCCCTGCGCGTCCTCGTAAATTTCGGGACCGGTTGTAAGCCTGTGAATTTCGGGATTTGCGGGGTTGACAAACTGCCCGGGTATAAAGCTGTTTTCAATATCTTTGGCAAGCTCGTCGGCTTTTTGTATAGCTCCGCTCATTCCCTTTTTACCGTCGGTCAGCACAAGCTCTGCGCCAAAGGCTTTCATAAGCTGTCTGCGCTCAACGGACATAGTTTCGGGCATAACTATAATTATGCGGTAGCCCTTTGCGGCGGCTACGGCGGCAAGCCCTATTCCTGTATTTCCGCTTGTGGGCTCGATTATAACGGAATCGGGCTTCAACGCCCCTCTTTTTTCCGCGTCTTCAATCATAGCCTTGGCAATCCTGTCCTTTACCGAACCGGCGGGATTAAAGTACTCTAACTTTGCCGTTATCTTTGCCTTAAGCCCAAGCTTTTTCTCAATATTCGTAAGTTCAAGCAGCGGAGTTTTTCCTATTATATCCGCCGCGCTTTTATAAATTGCCATTTTACTGTACCTCGTTTCTATAATTATTGATTAACGGCTTTAAAGCCCGTTTCAAGATCTGCTATAATATCGTCAATATGCTCCGTTCCGATTGAAAGCCTTACAGTATTCGGCTTAATTCCCTGGTCGGCAAGCTCCTCTGCGCTCAACTGGCTGTGGGTTGTTGTTGCCGGGTGAATTACAAGGCTCTTAACGTCTGCGACGTTGGCAAGCAAGGAAAAGATTTTTAAGCTGTCGATAAACTTTTTAGCTTCCTTTTCCCCTCCTTTAATCTCAAAGGTGAAAATCGAACCGCCGCCGTTGGGGAAATATTTTTCATAAAGCTTATGGTCGGGATGCTCCGGCAAGGACGGATGATTTATATTTTCGACCGACGGATTGGAGCTTAAATATTCGATAACCTTTTTTGTGTTTTCCGCATGGCGCTCAACCCTAAGCGATAGGGTTTCTATACCCTGCAAAAGCAGGAATGCCGCAAACGGAGAAATAGCAGCGCCCGTATCCCGAAGCAAAATCGCCCTAATATAGGTGACGAACGCCGCGGCGCCTGCCGCCTCGGCAAACGAAACGCCGTGATAGCTCGGGTTCGGAGCCGATATTGCCGGATAATTGCCGCTTGCCGCCCAGTCGAATTTACCGGAATCGACTATAACGCCGCCAAGCGTAGTGCCGTGACCGCCCAAAAACTTTGTGGCGGAATGTACAACTATATCCGCGCCGTGTTCTATAGGTCTTAAAAGGTACGGCGTAGCAAAGGTGTTATCCACCACCAAGGGCAAGCCGTATTTGTGGGCAAGCTCGGCAAGAGCGTCAATATCGGGAATATCGCTGTTCGGATTGCCGAGAGTTTCAATGTAAATAGCCCCGGTATTCGGTTTTATCGCCGCTTCAACCTCCGCAAGATTATGTATATTTACAAAGCTTGCGCTAATGCCGAAATTGGGAAGCGTATGCGCCAAAAGATTATAACTGCCGCCGTAAATGGTTTTCTGCGCTACAATATGCCCGCCGTTTTGAGCCAAAGCCTCGAGGGTATATGTAATTGCCGCAGCGCCGGAAGCAAGCGCAAGCGCGGCGACGCCGCCCTCCAAAGCGGCTATACGTTTTTCCAAAACGTCCTGCGTGGAATTTGTTAAACGCCCGTAAATATTGCCGGCGTCGGCAAGAGAAAAACGAGCCGCGGCATGTTCGCAATTACGGAAAACATATGACGTGGTCGCGTAAATGGGCACGGCTCTTGCGTCGGTTGCGGGGTCCGGAGTTTCCTGACCGACGTGAAGCTGTAAAGTTTCAAATTTATATTCAGACATAATATTTATTTCCTTTCGATAACAAAATTGTGAATTAAAACGTGATTTTATAAAATATAATTCACATTCGCCCGAAACGGAAATTTTGCCTTACGAGTTTTTCAAAATAATTTGCCACGGTTACCTCCGAAAATGTAAGAAAAATGCTCCTTTTTTATTTACCTACCAAATAGGTTGGTTAAATTGTAGCACCAAATATATTTCCTGTCAATACCAAAAATTAAAAATTTTCAAAAAAATAAGGACAGGTTGCCCTGCCCTTAAAAATTATCTGATTTTAACGGTCACTATCTCAAACGGTTTAAGGCTTACGGGTATCTGCCTGCCGCCGGTTTTGATAAGCTTTAAATCCTTTTCCGTCATATCGCAAAGGGTTACGCTCTTAAAATCGAAGCCCGCGGTAATAACCGTGTTTGTCCTTTTGTTAAAGCTTTCATACATTCTTATGATAATTCCGTCTCCGTCCTCCGCCTTTTTTACGGTTTCTATCACTACGTTTTCATCAGCGCAGGAAATGAGGGAATATTCGTCGCAGAGCTTACCCTGCCGTTTTCCTATCTCAAAGGCGGTCATGGGGTTATTGAGCTCGTAAGCCTGTTTTATTGTGCCGGCCTGCCTGTAATCGCCCGCATGAGGATAAAGAGAATATGTGAAATAATGCTCGCATTTATCCGCCGTCGGGTCGGGATAAGTTCCGCTTTTGAGCATGGTAAGGCTCATAACAGAGTCGTGTATGCTGTGACCGTATTTACAGTCGTTAATCAAACTTACGCCGTAGCCGTATTCGGAAAGGTCGGCGTATTTATGAGCGCAGACCTCGAACTTTGCGCTGTCCCAGCTTGTGTTGTAATGCGTGGGACGTTCAACGCTTCCGAACTGGATATCGTAAGTCGCTTTATCGGCGTTAATGTCAACGGGAAAAGCCGTTTTTAAAATAATATGCGATTCTTTCCAGTCGATATATGTATCAAAGTCTATTCGCTCAATATCGTCATAAAGCCAAATTTTTTGAATTATAACGCTGTTTAAAAAGCTTTTTTTGATTTCAAGCCCTGCTCTTGCGCCGTCCTTTATTTGCTTTACCGATACTACCTTGTCTACCTCCCACGACTTATCGGTGTAATAATTGCTGATTTCCCAGTTGTCATAATCCCTCGGAAAATCCTCGTAAGCCGTAATGACGTTGCCTCTTGCGTTCTTTTTGAGAACGTCCCTCGAATTTCTCTTATCGTAAATTTTTGCGAGAGTTCCCTTTTCGTCAAAGACAAGACGGAAATAAGAGTTTTCTACGGTATTATCCGTTACGTTTACGCTGTCCGAAATTTCCGGCTTTTTAATTACCTTGTATCCCTTTGCGGGAATGTTTTTGACGCTGTAGGTTTTTGAGCCGATTTTAACCGCGCCGTTTCCCATAAAGGAATTGGGGTTAAAGACTATTATTCCGCCCTGCGTATTTACGTTGGAAATTATATCGTTATATGCGTCGCAAGCTATTTTTTCGCCTGAAATTCTTATCTGCTCATATTGCTTTGACGAAACCTCGTAAACCTCTTTAATGGAAGAACCGGGTATAATATCGTGGAACTGATTGAGCAGTATTGTTTCCCAGCCGTCGTGAAGCTCCTTGGAGGGATATTTTTTATTATTGAGCTTTTCATTCATAACGGCAAGCGTTTCCGCCTTTTCAAAAAGGAACTCGCTTTTTCTGTTGTTTCGTTTGTTTTTTGCCTGCGAGGTATATGTTCCCCTGTGATACTCAAGGTAAAGCTCGCCCTGCCATTCGGGCGTTTTGGGATTTTTCTGCGCTCTCCTTTTTACCCTTTCAAGCATAGAACCCGCAAATTCCATTTTTGCCTTGGGTACTCCGGTAACTCCCCTTTTGAGTATATCGTAATATTCAAGGTCTTTTCTTACCGGTCCGCCGCCTCCGTCGCCGTAGCCGAAAGTAATCATAATCTCGTTGTTTATGCTTTTCTGCTGATAGCGGTCATACCCGCCCTGAAGCTGGGAGGGATTGAGTTTTGCGTTGTAAGTGCTGTTTGTTGCCGTCGGAACTCCCCTTGTTTTATCCTGCGCCGTCATAAAATACGCGAAAATCTCGGTGCCGTCGATACCCTTCCACCAAAAGGTATCGTAGGGTATCCGGTTGGTTTCGTTCCAACCGATTTTTGAGGTTACAAACTTATCCACACCGCTTTTTCTTAAAATTTGGGGCAGCGCCGCAGAGTAGCCGAAAACGTCGGGAAGCCATAACACCTTGCAATCGACCCCGAATTCTTCTTTAAAAAAGCTTTTGCCGTAAAGCACCTGCCTTACAAGGCTTTCTCCCGAGGAAAGGTTGCAGTCCGCCTCTACCCACATTGCGCCTTCAACTTCCCATCTGCCCGCCTTAACAAGTTTTTTCACCTGTTCGTAAAGCTCCGGGCTCTCCTCTTTAAGGTACTTGTAAAGCTGTGCCTGGCTCGACATAAATTTATACTCGGGATATTTTTTCATCAAGGCTATAACCGTTGCAAAGGAGCGCTGAACCTTCTCCCTTGTCTGCGCAAGAGTCCAAAGCCAGGCTACGTCGATATGAGTGTGACCTATGCAAACGGCGTTTACGTCCTCCGCCTTACAGTATTTTGAGTAAAACTCCGTATTAATGTAATTTAAGGCGGCTTCAACGGATTTGTCAAACTCCTTGGAATGTTTGACCCTCATATCAAGCATATTAACGGCGTTGATTATATAATTTTCAATTTCGATATACTTCTTTTCTTCGGGGGAAAGGTACTCTGTTACCTCAAAGGGAACAATCAAAGAGTAATAGAGCTTCCTCGCCTGCTCGTTATACGCTTTCATTTTAGCGTCAAAGTCAAGATAAGCGTCTCCCGCCATACCCGTATAAGCATAGATATATATTTCGTAGCTCTGTTTTGCGTTATCGAGGAAAATCTCCCTATGATTCATATCGAGTCCCTGAGTTAAAACGCCGTCAACGTAAACTATAAACTGCGGATTGATGGCGTCCCAGCCGTTTTCGCCTGAGCTTGTGGAAATTTCGATTTCGACGTTCCTGCCCCTTAAATGCGGAGGAACAATAAGCTTTTTATAAAACCAGGCGTGTTCGTCCTGCTTGCCGCCCCAACGGTCGTTTAAACCGAAAGGACGAAAGCCCGAATCAATTTCGGGAAGCTCGTTATTTTTTTTGTAAGCGCATTCTTTATACATAAAGCCGTCGAGGACTTCCTCGTAATCGAGCATATAATCACGGTATGTATTAAAAAACACTTTCATTCTGTCTTCGTAAAAATCAGTCATAATTTTTCCTCGCTTTGTTTATTGAAAATATCTGAAAGCAAATAAAACGAGCCGCAAACCAAAACAAATTCCGACTCTTTTACTGCTTTATTATATGCGGTTTCGGGTTCAATTTCAATAGCGGATTTTTTTATATAGCTTTTTGAAATTTCCTTTAAAGCTTCGGGTTCGCAGGAGCGGGGATTTTTCGGCTTTGTGAAAATAACCCTTTCGCAAAGAGGAAGTATGTTTTTAAGATAGCTTTCGCAGTCCTTATCCGCCATCATACCTATTACGGCGGTGATTTTTTTGTTTTTAAGATATTTTTGAATTACGCTTTTTAATGCAAGCGAACATTCCTCATTGTGCCCGCCGTCAATAAGCGCGTTTGGAGAAATTAACTCCATTCTGCCGTGAATAACCGTGTTTTTTATGCCGTTTCGGATATTTTCAAAGCTGACCGAGTCAATCTGCCGCGCCGCCTTTATAACGCCTATTGCGTTTTCAACCTGATGAGCGCCTGCAAGGGGTATGTAATATTCTCTGTTTTCAAACAGTATTTCGGTTCCCGAAATATTTTCGCTTATTATTTTAACATTTTCATAATCGGCAATTTGAAGGCTTGCGTTTTTCTCCGCCGCACTTTTCTTTATAACCTCAAGCGCGGCGGGTTCTTGCAGAGAGCTTGTAACGACTTTTGAATTTTCCTTGATTATACCGCATTTTTCAAAGGCGATTTCCTCAACGGTATTGCCGAGAACGTTGGTGTGGTCAAGGTTTACGGAGGTTATAACGCAGACTTCGGGACAGGGTATTACATTTGTTGAATCAAACCTTCCTCCAAGCCCCACCTCCATAACCGCATAGTCGCATTTTTCCCTTTTAAAATACAAAAGCGCCGCGGCGGTAACGGTTTCAAACTCGGTGGGCTCCGTTCCCCGCTTTTTAAGGCGGTCGGCGGCAAGCTTTACCTCGCTTACAACTTGCGCCAAGTCGTCTTTGGGGATATTTTTGCCGTTTATTCTTATTCTTTCGCAAAAATCAAAAACATACGGGGAGGTGAAAAGCCCGGTTTTCATACCGGAGTCGATTAATATCTCTGAGAGCATAGTCGAGGTTGTGCCCTTACCGTTCGTTCCCGCAACGTGAATATATTTTAAACCGTTTTGGGGATTTCCCAGTTCGTTTAAAAGAGCTTTTATCCTTTCAAGCCCGGGTTTAATTCCGAATTTTAAAAGCGAATGTATGTAGCAAACAGCTTCCTCGTAAACCGTAAAACCGCCCCCTCTTTAAATTTTAGGCTATTGTACCATATCATAAAGTATATTTAAAGTATTTTTCAATGTTTTTATTTACTTTTTTCAGAATTTTTGATAGACTGAAATTATAAAATTTACGGAGGCGTTATAAATGGGCGGAAGTACTCTTAACAAAAGGCAAAAGCTCGGTTACTGTTCGGGAATTATAACCGAATCCCTGCTTTACAATATGTTTTATACATATTACCTTGTTTTTCTTACGGACGTAATTAAAATGGATCCGCTTTTGGCAGGTACGGTAAGCTTTATTTCTATAATATGGGACGCCGTTACCGACCCGATTATCGGCTCGTTTGCCGACAGAAACGGCGCGGATAAGCGCAGATTTATGTCTAAGGCGGCATTTCCGCTCGGCATTTTGTTTGTTGCGGCGTTTATCAATATAGGCGTTAAATCGTCTGTGTTGCAGTTTATTTACTATACCGCCGTCGCAATGCTTTTCTGGCTTGCGTACACAATTTACACTATTCCCTACTATGCGGTTGTAGCCGAAATTACGGAGGATTACGACGAACGCACTCAAATAAGAAGCACAAGCTCCCTTATCAACACGGTCGCTATTTTCCTGGGAAACGCTTTGCCGGCTGTTTTGCCCGCGCTCTTTGCGGGGCTTGTAATTTCGGGAAACAAGATGGGCGACTCCGCGGGCTGGACGCTTACGGCGCTGATTATGGCTGTGCTTTCGATAATATTTGCTCTGATTACCGTAAAATCTTTAAAAAATATCAGGCTTCAAAAGGCGGAGGCAAAACCCGATTCGACGGACAAAAAGAATATAAAGGAAATATTCTCCGAGTTTTTTGAAGTTCTCAAAATCAAGCCCTTTAAATGGTTTGCGATGTTTATAGTGTTCTTCCTTATGGCTTCGAGTATGATACAGTCTTCGTTTGAATATATGATTAAGGACCTTGTAGGGGCAGACCCCGAAACATGGATGACGGTTGTAATTGTTGAGCTTGTCGTAGTAATGGCTCTGTTTATTCCGCTTGTTACAAAGGTATCCGAAATTAAAGACAGACGTTTTTCAAGCATAGTTTTTATGAGCATTATGAGCGTAGGGCTTCTTGTGCTGAGGATTATAGGCGTTCGCAGTATTCCCGCCGCTTTGGCAGTTACATTCTTTATGGGAATGGGTATGGCAAATTTCTGGACGGTATTTTACTCCATGGCTTACGACCTTGTAGAGGTTGATGAATTTGCCTACAATTCGCGCCGTGAAAGCGTTATAACCGCCCTGCCGCAGTTCTTCCAAAAATTCGGCGCGGCAATAGGCGTTTGGACGGTAAGCTTAATACTTAAAATTACGGGCTATGACGGAAATCTCGAAGTACAAAACACGCAGACGGTAAACGGTATAGAAAACATTGTTACCGTATTCCCCGCCGTATTCCTTGTACTTTCGGTAATAGGCGCGGTTTTGTACCCGATAACGAAAGAAAAATTCAACAAGCTTTTAGGGGAGCTTGAAAAAAAGAGAAACGGCGAAAAGTATTCTTCGGACGGCTTGGAAAAAATAGTCTGATTGTTTTAATTTTAAAGCAAGTGCATATAAAAAAGACCTTTGATGAAAATCAAAGGCCTTTTTTCTTCTTATCTATGTTTTCTATTATTCCATTAGGAAATCGTCAATTTCATCGGCACAGCTTCTGCCCTCCGCAATCGCCCAAACGACAAGCGACTGCCCTCTCCTTGCGTCGCCGCAGGCAAAGACTTTGGAATTTGACGTTTGGTACGTTCCGTCCTTGACGGTTATACAGCCTCTGCCGTTTACAGATAAGTCAAATTCCCTTACGACATAGTCCTCGCAGCCGACAAATCCTGCCGCTATAAGCAAAAGCTCGCACGGCAACGTTTCCTCGCTGTCCTTAATTTCCTCCATAACGGTTCTGCCGCTCTTTTTGTCAAGCTTTGCGGCAAGCTTAACGGTTTTTACGGCGGTGATTTTATTGTTTTTATCCTTGATTATCTCTTTAACCGTCGCGGTATATATTCTCGGGTCTGCGCCGAATACGGCTATTGCCTCCTGCTGACCGTAATCGGTTTTCAAAACCTTGGGCCATTGCGGCCAGGGGTTGTTTTCGGCTCTGTGTTCGGGAGGCTTCGGCATCATTTCAAGCTGAATTACCGATGAGCAGCCCTGTCTTATTGCCGTACCTACGCAGTCGTTGCCGGTATCACCTCCGCCTACAATCACGACGTTTTTATCCTTTGCGGTTACGCTCAAATTGTCGCTCTCGCCTACCAGCCATTTGGTTGATGCCGTAAGATAATCGACCGCGAACATAACGCCCTCGGCATTCCTGCCGCCGACATTCAAATCCCTCGGCTTTTTAGAACCGCAGCAGACGGCGATGGCGTCAAAATCGTTTATTATATCCCTCGCCTGAATATTAACCCCGACATTGACGTTTGTTTTAAAAACTATGCCCTCGTTCTTCATAAGCTTTATACGCCTTGCGACGATTTCCTTGTCAAGCTTCATATTGGGGATACCGTACATCAAAAGTCCGCCCGGTCTGCTTTCACGTTCAAAAACGGTAACGCTGTGTCCCCTTTGATTGAGCTTATCCGCAACGGCAAGCCCGGCGGGGCCCGAACCTATAACGGCTATGCGCTTACCGCTCCTTACCTCGGGTATTCTCG
The DNA here is from genome assembly GCA_947630835.1 of uncultured Clostridia bacterium. Lineage (GTDB taxonomy): Bacteria > Bacillota > Clostridia > Oscillospirales > Acutalibacteraceae > Fimenecus. The sequence continues at coordinate 68,095 of CANRIZ010000001.1, forward strand.
GCACAACCCAACCGTTTTTAAAGCCTTCCTCTATTATTGAAAGCTCGTTATCGTGAACGGTTACGGCGTCGCCGTTCATTGAACAGGTGCAGGCGGCTTCGCACAAAGCGGGACATACCCTGCCCGTAAATTCGGGGAAATTATTTGTTTTTAAAAGGCGGAAAAGAGCCTCTTTCCAGTGTCCGTTGTATATTTCATCGTTCCATTCGGGCACCAGATTGTGAAGCGGGCACCCGCTTACCATACCGCCGAAATTTGCTCCGGACTGACAGAACGGTACTCCGCAGTTCATACAGCGAGCCGCCTGTTGTATTCTCGCCTGCTTATTGAGCGGAGGATGAAATTCCGAATAATTTTTAATTCTTTCCTTTTCGTTTAAAGAGGAGTTTACAAGCCTGTCAAACTCCATAAATCCTGTTGGTTTTCCCATAGTTCACACCTCCGTTCAAGCCTTTTTCATTTGATAAAAAGCCTGTAATACGGCGTCCTTGTGCGGTACGCCCTTTTCTTCAAACCTGCTTATGGCTACAAGCATCTTTTGATAATCCTTGGGAATTATACGCTTAAACAAAGGCAGGTACTTTTCAAAATTCGACATAATTTCCTTACCCAGAGCGGAATCGGTCTCCCTGATATGCGCCTGTATAAGCGTTTTAAGCTCCGCAATATCGTGCGGCTCGGTAACTCCCGTTACGTTTATCATTTCTTTGTTGAGCTTTAAATAAAGGTCGTGTTCCTCGTCAAGCACATAGGCTATACCGCCGCTCATTCCGGCGGCAAAGTTTTTTCCTGTTTTACCGAGTATTGCAACCGTGCCGCCCGTCATATACTCGCAGCCGTGGTCGCCGCAGCCCTCGCATACGGCTACGGCGCCGGAATTACGAACGCAGAAGCGCTCGCCCGCTATGCCGTTTATATATGCCTCGCCGCTTGTCGCTCCGTAGAGCGCAACGTTGCCGATTATGATATTGTCCTTTGCCTCAAAGCTTGACTTTTCATCGGGTCTTACGGTGAGCTTGCCGCCCGACAGACCTTTTCCGAAATAGTCGTTTGCGTCGCCGCAAAGCTTAACGGTAAGCCCTTTCGGTATAAAAGCGCCGAAGGACTGCCCGCCGCCGCCGGTACAGTTAACCGTGTAGCTGTCGTCTTTAAGAGCGTCGCCGAATCTTTTTGTTATTACCGAGCCGAGAATAGCTCCGAAGGTACGGTTTGTGCTTGAAACCTCAACCGAAGTCTCATGCGGCTTTTTGCGTTTGAAATACGGTTCAAATTCAGGCAGAAGCACCTTTTCATCAAGCGTTTTGTAAAGCTCGAAATCGAATTTATCCTCTTCACGGTAATGCTCCGCCGGAAGCGTACCCAGTACCGGCGACATATCAATGGTATCGGCTCTGCGAGTAATTCCGTGAGGTCTTACTTTAAGCATTTCGGTATGCCCTACAAGCTCGTCAACGGTACGCACGCCGAGCTTTGCCATTATTTCACGAAGCTCCTCGGCTATAAAGAGCATAAAATTCATAACGTATTCGGGCTTTCCGCAGAATCGACAGCGAAGCTCGGGGTTTTGAGTAGCAATACCGGCGGGACAGGTATCAAGATTGCAAACCCTCATCATAACGCAGCCCATGGTAACAAGCGGAGCTGTGGCAAAACCGAATTCCTCCGCTCCCAAAAGGCAAGCTATAGCAACGTCGCGTCCGCTCATAAGCTTACCGTCCGTTTCAAGGCGAACCCTTGTGCGAAGCCCGTTTTTGATAAGCGTTTGGTGAGCTTCCGCAAGTCCCAGTTCCCAGGGAAGCCCCGCGTTGTGTATTGAGCTTTTCGGAGCGGCGCCCGTACCGCCGTCATAACCCGAAATAAGCACTACGCCGGCTCCCGCCTTGGCGACGCCCGCCGCTATAGTTCCGACGCCCGCCTCGGAAACAAGCTTAACGGATATTCTTGCATCCCTGTTGGCGTTTTTAAGGTCGTAAATAAGCTGAGCCAAATCCTCTATAGAATAAATATCGTGGTGCGGCGGCGGCGAAATAAGCGATACGCCGGGTGTTGAATAGCGGTTTTCGGCTATCCAGGGATATACTTTTTCACCGGGAAGGTGTCCTCCCTCTCCGGGCTTTGCGCCCTGCGCCATTTTAATCTGTATTTCTTCCGCGCTGCAAAGGTAAGCGCTTGTTACGCCGAAACGTCCCGAAGCAACCTGTTTTATTGCGCTGTTTTGCTCTGTGTTGAAGCGTTCGGGCTTCTCTCCGCCCTCGCCCGAGTTTGACTTGCCGCCGAGCCTGTTCATAGCTATCGCCATGCAGGTATGCGCTTCCTCGGAAATCGAGCCGTACGACATAGCTCCGGTTTTAAACCTCTTTACTATTTCGCTCGCCGGTTCAACCTCGCTTATGTCAATTCCGCCGTTCTTATCCCAGACAAAATCCAGCAAGCCCCTTAAAGTATGCGGTTTGCGTTCGTTATCAACACGGTCGGTATATTCTTTAAAACGTTCGTATGAACCCGTCTGCGTTGCCTCACGCAGAGCTATTACGGTTTCGGGGTCGTACATATGGTCTTCCGCATTTTTGCCGGAACGCAATTTGTGCATACCGACGCTTTCAAGCGTTTTGTCAACGCCGAGTCCGAGAGGGTCAAACGCCTTGTTATGCCGCCACTCAACTCCCTCGCCTATTTCGGGCAAGCCTATGCCCTCTACGGGGCTTACGGTATTGGTAAAATAGCGGTCTATAACATCCTTGCATATGCCGACGGCCTCAAAAATCTGAGCCGACTGATATGACTGAAGCGTGGATACGCCCATCTTTGAGGCGATTTTTACTATGCCGTGCAAAATTGCGCTGTTATAATCCTCTATTGCGGTATGGTAATCCTTATCGAGTCTGCCGCTTGCAATAAGAGAAGATATCGACTCCTGTGCAAGATACGGATTAATCGCCCTTGCGCCGTAACCGAGAAGCGTCGCAAAATGATGCACGTCCCTCGGCTCTGCGCTTTCCAAAATAATCGAAATTGCCGTGCGCTTTTTGGTACGTATAAGATATTGCTCCATGGCGGATACGGCTAACAGGGACGGTATTGCAATATGGTTTTCGTCCACTCCCCTATCCGACAGAATAATTATATTCGCTCCGTTCTTATACGCTCTGTCGCAATCGACAAAAAGACGGTCAAGCGCCTTTTCCAACGAAGTGTTTTTATAATAAAGCAGGGATACGGTTTTAACCTTGAAGCCCGGTCTGTCCATATATTTGATTTTCATAAGGTCAACCGAGGTGAGTATGGGATTGTGTATCTGTAAAACCGCGCAGTTCTCAGGTTCTTGGGAAAGAAGATTTCCGTCCGAGCCGACATATACGGTGGTGTCGGTGACTATCTCCTCCCTGAGAGCGTCGATAGGCGGATTTGTAACCTGAGCAAAAAGCTGTTTAAAATAGTTAAACAAAGGCTGATGCTTTTCGGAAAGAACCGCAAGCGGAATATCGCAGCCCATAGAAGCCGTCGCCTCTATGCCGTTCTTCGCCATGGGCAGTATAGCTTCGTTTAAATCCTCGTATGTATAGCCGAATACCTTGTAAAGGCGGTTTCGCTCCTCCTCGGTATATTCGGGTACTTTTTTATTCGGAATGGGAAGCTCCGAAAGGGTTACAAGGTTGCTGTCAAGCCATTCGCCGTAGGGCTTTTGCGAGGCGTAATACTGCTTGCATTTTTCATCAGAAACAACCTCGCCCTTAACGGTATCAACCAAAAGCATTTTTCCGGGGCGAAGACGTGATTTTTCAACTATATCCTCCGGCGGTATATCGAGTACGCCGACCTCCGAGGAAAGTATCAATCTGCGCTGTTTTGTTATATAGTAGCGCGCAGGGCGAAGACCGTTCCTGTCAAGCACCGCGCCAACCAAATCGCCGTCGGAAAACAGTATTGCGGCAGGCCCGTCCCAGGGCTCCATCATAGTGGCGTAATAGCGGTAAAGGTCGCGCTTTTCCCTGCTCATATTGGGGTCGTTTTTCCAAGGCTCGGGTATGGTTATCATAACCGCAAGCGGCAAGGGCATTCCATTCATTGTTAAAAACTCAAGGGCATTGTCGAGCATGGCGGAATCCGAACCCGAAGCGTTTATTACGGGCAGGATTTTATCCATATCGTCTTCCATACATACCGACTGCATGGTTTCTTCCCTTGCAAGCATCCTGTCGGCGTTGCCTCTTATTGTGTTAATCTCGCCGTTGTGCAAAATAAGGCGATTTGGATGCGCCCTTTCCCAGCTCGGCATCGTATTGGTTGAAAACCTTGAATGTACCATAGCTATTGCGCTCTCGTAAGCTTCATCCTGTAAATCAAGATAAAAGCGGCGCAGCTGACCTACAAGGAACATACCCTTGTAAACTATTGTTCTTGAAGAAAACGAGCATACATAGGTGTTATCGTTACTCTGCTCAAAAACACGGCGTATCACATACAGCTTACGGTCAAAATCAAGTCCTTTTTTAAGCCCGGCGGGTCTTCTGACAAAGCACTGGGAAATATACGGCATTGAGCTTTTTGCCTTTTCGCCTAAAATGGAGCTGTCAATGGGAACGTCGCGCCAGGAAATAAACTCCACGCCCTCTTTGGCGCATATTACCTCAAACATCTTCATAGCCTGACGGCGGTGCAAGGAATTTTGCGGGAAGAAAAACATACCCACTCCGTAATCTCTTGCGTCGCCCAAATCCAAAGCAAGGCGTGAAAAGAAGTTGTGCGAAATCTGAAGCAGTATGCCGACGCCGTCGCCCGTTTCGCCGGCGGCGTCCTTGCCCGCTCTGTGTTCCAGCTTTTCAACTATTGACAATGCGTCGTCCACTATACCGTGCGAAGCTTTGCCGTCTATGCTGACAACCGCGCCTATTCCGCAGGCGTCATGCTCGAACGCCTCGTTATATAAAGTTTTTTCCTGTGACTTTGTCATGGTCAAAATCCTTTCTGTCCCCTACGCGAAATAAATAAGGGGGAATATGTATTAATCCCGAGCGCTTTGCCCGAATATTACATAATCCCTACCGGAATTTTCAAAAATCGAAGCGTTCCGATAGGGTTATGTTATTGTTAAATTGAGAGGAAAACTTTTTACGGTAAAAAGTATTATAAACTAAACCGAAATATTATTCAACGTCCTGAAGAGCGTCGTAGCCCTCTTCGCCCGTTCTTATCTTTACAACGTTTTCAACGTCGTAAACAAATATTTTGCCGTCGCCGATATGGCCTGTGTAAAGCACCTGCTTCGCAACCGCAATAACACGGGAAACGGGAACTGCGCTTACTACTATATCGACCTGAACCTTGGGAAGCAGAGAAGCCTCGATTTCAACGCCCCTGTAATATTCGGGTTTGCCCTTTTGTACGCCGCAGCCCAAAACGTGAGAAACCGTCATACCGGTTATGCCTATGTTAACCATAGAGTTTTTGAGCGCTTCAAGGCGTGATTCCTTGCAGATAATCTCAATCTTTGTAAACTTATGTCCCGAAGCGTTCTCTGCGGCAACCTTCGGCATTTGCTTAACCTCTACCGCCTCGGCAACGGGAACGTCACCGCTTACGACTACGGGTTCGTCGCTCTCGTCAATGTATTCGGGAAGCATCGCAAAGCCCGCATATGCCGACGGTAAACCGTGTTCGGTTGCGTCAAGACCCGTAATTTCCTCTTCCCTCGAAACTCTGAGTCCGAAAATCTTTTTAATTATAAGGAAAGCTACGGTAATTGTTACGGCAGTCCACGCCGCAACGCTTACAAAGCCCAAAAGCTGAGTACCCAAAAGCTTAAAGCCGCCGCCGTAGAAAAGACCTTCGCCCGCTATCTGGTTAGCTCCGAAGCTTACTCCGTCGCCGTAGCCCCTTGCAAACGCGGGAGCGGAATCTGTGGCAAAAAGACCTACGGCCAAGGTTCCCCAAATACCGTTAAGACAATGTACCGCTACAGCGCCTACCGGGTCGTCTATATGAAGCTTATGGTCAAGAAGCCATACGCCGAATACAACAAGCAAGCCGGAAACAGCGCCTATCATACATGCGCCGAAAGCGTCTACCACGTCGCAGCCCGCCGTTACGCCGACAAGACCCGCAAGGGAGGCGTTAAGGCACATGGAAACATCGGGTTTACCGTATTTTATCCAGGTAAAAATCATACATACGACTGTTGCAACGGACGGAGCTACGGTTGTTGTGAGGAAAATGGAACCGAGTTCCTCAAGGTTTGTTGCGGCTGCGCCGTTAAAGCCGTACCAGCCCAGCCAAAGTATAAATACGCCCAAAGCGCCGAACGTGATATTGTGACCGGGGAAAGCGTTTACCTTAGTTACCTTGCCCTGTTTATCGTATTTGAATTTACCTATACGGGGACCTAAAAGCTTTGCGCCTATCAAAGCGGAAATTCCGCCAACCATATGTATTGCGCAAGAACCCGCAAAATCGTGGAAGCCCATCTGCGCAAGCCAACCGCCGCCCCAAATCCAGTGAGCCTCTATAGGATAGATAAGCGCGGAAATAACGCCCGAATATACGCAATAAGAAATGAATTTTGTACGCTCCGCCATTGCGCCCGAAACTATAGTTGCGGTGGTGGCGCAGAACACAAGGTTAAATACGAAGTTTGAAAAATCAAAATTCTCATACGCCGTAAAGATGTCAAAGCCGGGTTTACCGATAAATCCGAAAAGATCCTCGCCGAGCAGAAGCCCGAAGCCTATCAAAATGAAAACTATTGTGCCTATGCAAAAATCCATAAGGTTTTTCATTATAATATTGCCGGTATTCTTTGCTCTGGTGAAACCCGCTTCAACCATTGCGAAGCCCGCCTGCATCCAAAAGACAAGAGCCGCGCCTATAAGGAACCACACGCTGAACACTTGAGAGCCGACAGCCTCGGATAAAATATTTGCAATTTCCTGTGACATTTATGTATCATCCTTTCTGTCTATTCCGCGTCGAAAATCCGCTTACGGTTAAAAGATGATTTTCCCGACGTCCGGACAACCGAAAAAATACATTTACCGACAAGCTTTTTCGAGTGAATAATAAAAAACGACAAGAACACAGAGGTTATTTCCCACGGCGCCCTTGTCGAAATATTAACTTATAAAAAAGAACCACAGACGAATAAATCATCTGCGGCCCCGTTGTCGCTTCTTATGTGATGTATTTTAGCACTATAAAATTTATTTGTCAATTGTTATAAAAAAGAAAAATAATCTTTGTATAAAATTAATAAGAGGTCTAAATTGATTCAAAAAATTCTATAAAAAATCAACAAGAAATTTATGCAGTTTTTCAGTTTGGAACGGCTATATCAAGCGCAGACTCGACAATTTCCGCGGTAAAACGGTCGGTGTGTATTATTTCGCCGTCAAGCGAATAGGCAAAATTCTCTCCGTGAGCTATAACCTCAACTTTTTTCGCCTGCCTGTATACGAGAAAATCAAGTTTATCCAAATTATCAAGATGCGTACCCTTGATGTATTTTGGGATAAGCGACGGAACTTTTAACGCTGATATGGGATGGGCAACGCAAACTTCGATAAGCCCGTCGTTTGTTTTTGCCCTCGGAGCGCATTTGAACGAGCCGCCTACATACTGACCGTTTGCAAGAGTGCATAGGGTTATGGCGCCGTCGGGAGTGAGGTTTTCGCCGTCGGCAATTATAGTGCAATCCGTTCTCATGGCTGTAAACAAAGCCTTAACCACGCCCTTTGCGTAAGAGCTCTTTTTGCCGTGACCGTTCTTGGCTCTGTCAATATTAACGGTTTCCGCCACGGTTGTGTCAAAGCCGAAATTGGTTACGTTGCCGCAGTACCTGTCGCCTACCTTAATTAAATCAAGCTTTTGAACCGGCGCGTTTATGAGAGCGGGAATATTCAAAAACTTTTCGACAGAGCCGAAGCTTTTTACAAGGTCGTTGCCGCTTCCGCAGGGGTAGCAGCTTACGCTGACGTTTTCATACCCAACAGCGCCGTTAAAGACCTCGTTAATCGTTCCGTCACCTCCGCAGGCGATAAAACGCATTTGCTCGCCCTTATGCTCCTCGCAAGTCTTTTTCACAAAATTCATAGCGTCGCCCACGCATTTTGTTATGTAAATCTCGCAATCGGATTTAACCGGCAGCTTTTCTATTTCGGCAGAAATGAGATTTTGCTTTTTTCCGCCGCCTGCCAAAGGATTGACAACAAAATAATATTTCATATCTTTCTCTCCGAACTTTTTGTTAATAACGCTGTTAGCTGTAAGTATAATTTTATAATTAAAAAGAATTATTGTCAATCAATAAAATAATTTTAAAGCCCGCGACAAAAAGTATTTTCGGAATTTACACAAAATAAGCTAAAAACACTTGATTTTATTTCGGATTTATATTATAATAACCGAGCGTTAAAAAATAATTCGGGGCGTGGCGAAGTTTGGTATCGCGCTTGGTTCGGGACCAAGAGGCCGCTGGTTCAAGTCCAGTCGCTCCGACCACTCATAAGCCTTGATATTTCAACGATTTTGAAATATTGAGGTTTTTATTTTTTTATAAAAACAAGCGTTTTTCTAACACTTTTCTAACACAATTAGAAAGCAAAGGAATTTGACATTGAATTTGCAATTTCATTCTTTCTCTCAATATCCAAATGAGCGCAGATATTAGCTGTTGTCTGAATGTCAGCGTGTCCGAGCCGCTCTTTAAATCATTTATCAGTTTAATGAGGTAATGAGCAAAATAAAAAAAGCCTTGAGGCTGCTACTCAAGACTTTGAAGAGGATTACTATAACGATATCGTTTAAGTAATCATGAAGCTACAGTGTCGGCAATACCTAACTGTTACCGACATTGTAACAGATTAAAATTAATTTGTCAAGAAGGAGTATTTAAAACGACTGATTTTTAAAATATTAATCAATTTAATTTTAACTTTTAACCTTCGACAAATTTACTTCGCCGACGCAATAATCTGCAATATCCTTTTTGCGTCCGCAACGGAAATTCGCTTATCCTGATTTACGTCCGCCGCCCTTTCGCCGACGCCGTCAAGCGTTCTCAAAAACGAAAGGTGCTGTAATATCCACTTTGCGTCAACTATAGTAATTTTTCCGTCGCAGTTTACGTCGCCCGCTATAAAGCTCCTTTCAAGCGAATCTATAGCGCCGAGCAAAGCGTTTGCCTGCTTATCGACATAATCCTGCTTTGTGATATCGAGATTGTATTCAAGGGAATTTATTACGCTGTTGAGATTATCCACGCTTTCCTTTGTATAAACCGAGAGATCGTCCGGAACCTTTTCCAACGCCGAATTAAGCCTTGAATAATCGGCGGTTTTATATTGGAGCGCGTCTATGGCGTCAAGTATAGCTTTAGTCTGCTTATCGACTTCGCTCTGCTTAGTAATATTCTTTCCGCTTACGTCAACCGAAAGCGCCAGATTAAGATCCGATACGTCTTTATAAAGCGAACGGTTTACGGCATTTGCCTTTGTGACCGCAGCGAGATATTGAGTGTAATCGGCGTCCTTGTAAACGAGAGCGTCAATGGCTTCAAGTATAGCTTTTACCTGATTGTCAACCCTCTCCTGCTCGGTAATGTCAAGCCCGTTTACATTGACGGAAAGAACCTTGCTAAGCTCATCGGAATTTTTATAAAGGGTTAAGTCAAGCCCGTTTGCCTTTGCGACCGCTTCTATATACTCGGTGTAATCGGCGGATTTGTATTTAAGCATATCTATTGCGCTCAAAATGGCGTTTGCCTGCGCGTCAACAACGCTCTGCTCAATTATTTTTTTACCGCTTACATCGACCGAAAGCGCCGATTCAAGAGCGCCGAGATCGTCATACAATCCCGAATTAACAGCCTCCTGCGCCTTTTTAACCGCATTGTTGTAATTCGTATAATCCGCCGGCTTGTATTCAAGCGAATTCAAAGCCTCGCTTACCGCTTCGAAATAGCCGTCAACAACGTCCTGTAAATCCGCCTCAAGCTCGTAATTTATTGAATTTAAAGCCTCGTTAAGCTTGGCGACGCTCTCCTCGGTATAAACCGATAAATCGTCGGGAACAGACTGTATCAAAGCAGAGAGAGCCGTGTAATCGGCATAAGCGTCCGGTCCTTTGGCTGCTCCGGTTCGTATCTCAACGGGGTCTTTTCCCGTATCCGTGCTTTTAACGACGCAGTAATAATACGGGTAAGAATAATTGTTGGGATCAAGGCTCTTTTTGGTTTCGCCGTCTATTGCGGTTCCTGTAGTATTGTCCGCCTCGTCGTTCCCGTACCATTGATAGGTTCTGTTGAAGCCTATTACATCGGCAACGAGGTCGCCGTTTCTCGGATTATATTTCATAGGCAAATCCGTTATAAGCGCGGTTTCTTGGGTAATTTCCTTAACCTCAAGCCCGTTATTAACTGCCCAATTATACGCAAACGTGCCCTTTGTTGCATAAATAACCGTGTTTTCGGGTGCGGACGCGGTTATTCTCGTGACGGTGGAGGGCAGTAAAACTCCGCTGTTATTCGGAAGAACGGCAACAGTCGCCGCTTTGTCGAGAATAAGGAAATTAACCTTCATCAGGTCGCTTTGGTCGTTTGATTTTCTTGTGCTTTCGGCATTTTGGAATTCAAGCTCCTTTAACGACGTACAGCCGTTAAACGCATTAAGAGGCAAGGTCTTGAGCTTGGGCAAATAAACGTCCGTAAGCGAAGTGCAGTTTGTAAAAGCCTTAGCGCCCATTTTTTCGAGATTGGGCAGCGATATGCTTTGAAGCGACGTGCAATTACTGAACGTGTTTAAGCCCATATCCACAACATTCTCTGCGTCGAAATAAGCAAGCGACGTACAGCCGGCAAAGGTGCTGCCGCTGCTTTCAAGCGAAGAATAATCAATGTATTTTAAATTGGGAAAGCTTGCAAAGCGCAGGGATTTACAACCGGAAAACGACGCTTTATCCATTATCCTTACATCGTCGGCCTCAATCTTGCTAAGCTCGGCGTCGCCGTAAAATGTATATTTTTTTATGGTGGTAACGCCCGGAATTTTTACGGTTTTTAAGCTTGTGCAATTTTGGAAAGCGTTATCGCCGAGCGCGGTAACATTCGGCGCGTCGAAAACAACTATTTGAGTATTTTGAAACGCTCCGACGTCAACCTGAGTAAGCTCGTCGGAAACTATGCTGTAAAATCCGGAAGCGCTTGAAAATGCCTCGTGTCCTATGGACTGAATGTTGCTGAAATCAAAGAATTTTAGGCTGTCGCAGTTTTGGAACGCCCTTTCGCCGACTACCTTCAAATTGTCACATTCTATTGTTTGCAGATTTGTGCAATTCATAAACGAACTGCCCGTAATGCTGACGCCGTTAGCTCTGACGTAGTCAAGGTTCGCGCAGTTTGAAAAAGCGGCGTCGTCGATGCTTTCGACGGTATCGGGCATAATGGCGCTTTTCATCTGCTTATTTGCAAAAGCGGCGTAGCCTATGGACTTAACCTCTATGCCGTTAACGGTTTTGGGAACTACAACGTCCTCCTCGTCGGCAATATATTTTTTTATCTCGCCCGTATTGGATATTTCGTATTTTGAATCGTCGTCCGGGTATTCCTTTGTATATTCCGCCGTAGCCTCCTTGCTTATCTTCATACCGTCCTTATACGCCCAAGCGGTAATGGAGGTGTCGTATTGAATTGAAATGGGGCTGTTGTACTGGCGGTTATAATAATCGGGCATATTTGAAGTGTGATAATAAATGGTTGCGTCGGGATCGTCGCTGTTGAGAGTCAGCTTGAAGCCTTCGGTAAATCCGCCGCTGTCCCTGCTGAAAACGGGAGATGAAGCCGTTTCTATATCCCTTGTGATGTATTCCATATAAAGACAGCCGACATTGCCCGATTCGACTATGGAATTTTTGGTTTTAAAGCCGAAAGGAACGGTGTATTCCTGAAGCTTCTCTTTAATTTGAGTAACGCTTAAAGCGTTGTTTTCAAGCAAAAGATATGTAACCGCAGCGGCGACAAAAGGCGACGACTGCGAAGTACCCGAAAGCTCTTTGTAAGTGTTTCCGAGATATGAGCTTTTAATGCTTACACCGGGAGCGGCGATATCACATTCCCCGCCGTAGTTTGAAAAACCGGGAACGCCTATCATATTTTTGCCGCAGGACATAACGGTTATGCACTCCGGGAAACATGCGGGAGAATAATAGAATTTTGAAATATCCGCAAAATCGTTGCCTGCCGAAACAACAACCGGTATATTTTTTTCGTACGCCTTTTTAACGGCGTCATGCATAAGCTCCGAATTGGTGCGCCCGCCGATGCTCATATTAATTACGTCGACCCCGTCCTCGACAGCCTGTTCGATTCCGAGGGTGACCTCCAGCTCCGTGCCGTCGCACTCGCTGTTGAGCACCTTATAGGGTTTAACCTTAACATTGTCAAGGGTGTTGGAAACGACTATGCCCGCAACGTGCGTACCGTGCCCGTTATCGTCCTGGGTACCTGTGCCTCCGACGGAGTTGAAATCATTTTCAACAAGCCTGTCCTTTAAAAGCTCATGCGTCGACTCTGCGCCGGAATCGAGAACCGCAACGGTAATCTCCTCGTCATATACGGTATTGTTTTCACTAAAATAATTCTGTAAAGCGGTTATTCCGACCAGCTCGGTAATATCCGCCATGGGGTTTTCAACCGCGGAAGCCGCTTTAACCCCATCTGCGTCAACGGAGCGCGCCGAAAACATACTGTCCTTTTCGGCATATTCGACGTAATCCAGAGTTTTGTAATACTCCAAAGCCCTGTTTGCCTCTTCCTCGGACGAAAACTGAAAAACGTGCAAATCGTCGTAACCCTCGGCGGTCTTAACCGCACCGAAGGAATCTACGGATTTTTCGGATTTTACTATAACCCTCGCATTTGCCTGCGACCTGTGGTTTATAAGCCGCTGTTCCTCGCTTGCTTTTTCCGCGTCCGTTTCTTCGCCGTTTTCTTTTTGCGGATACGGCGAGGACATAAGCGATACGGCGCCGGTGCTTTTGCCGTTTGAATATATTAAATCCATAACGTCGTCGGTAAAGCGTTCAAGCTTCGATTTACTTGAAAAACGTATATCGCCCGCAAATGCGTTAAAGCATGGAGAAACCATCAATATTATTAAAATTAACGATAAAAAAGCAGACAACAATTTCTTCATACTTTATTATTCCTCCGTAAATCAGTCTTTTTGTATTTAAGGGTTTGATTTTTAAAGCGCAAAATTACGCCCCGTAAAACCTTAAATTTTATTATACCTGTAAAGCGCAATTATTTCAAGCCGCAAAATGTAAACAAATTAAATCGGTTTGATTATGCGATTCCCGCTACCGTTTTTAATATATGCTTTGCGTCCGCAACGGAAACCTTGCCGTCACGGTTTACGTCCGCCGCGGTAAAAGCGTAATTGTCGAGATTTATCAACCCGGCTATATACCGAAGCGCGGTTTTTGCGTCGGCAACGGAAATTTTACCGTCACGGTTTGCGTCGCCTGCGATGATTACATATTCGAGATTTTCATAAACCGCTTCCGCTCCCTCCAGAGCCTTCTCTATTTCGGGAATTGCAGCGGTTGAACCGTTGTAGAGATTTTTGAGCAAAACGAGCTGTTCTCTGATTTCGTTTACCGATTGCTCCATATAAACCGAAGCGTCAAGGCTTTCAAATTTGTCGATTTCCCTTTTGAGAGCTTCAAAATAATACTCGGGAGCCGCGGCGGTTTTAATATCGGAAAAGCGGTAAGAATTTTTATAGGCAAAATTCTCCGCAAAGGTTTCCTTGTTTGCGTAAACGGTTATTACCGAGGCGCTTGAAGCAAAGCAGCCGTCGGATATATATTCCATACCGTCGGGAATAATCAGCGCTTTAATGCCGCCGCAGCCCGAAAAAGCGTTCGTCACGGTATTTTGCCTGCCGAGCGAAACAAGCCTTAAATTTTTACAGCCGGAAAACGCGCCCTCGCCCAAAGTGACGTTATCGGGAAGGAACAAGTCCTTTATTCCGTTTTCATTCTTAAATGCGTCCTTGCCCACGGCGGTTACGTTAAAGCCGTCGTAGCTTTTCGGTATTTCAATCACAGATTTGTCGTAAGCGTAAGCGGCGGTAAGGATTATGCCGTTTTCGCCGTCCTTCACATAATCGAAAACAAGCGGGCATTTGCCTATGGAAACGAACTTCATTCCGGAAGTCGCCGCAAAATCCTGAGCGGCGGAAGCCTCGCAGCCTTTAACGGTTTTAAGCTTGTCGCAGCCGACCGCTTTGCCTGCGGAAAATCCCGTAACGCTTGCGGCAAGCGTTACGCTCTCAAGATTTTTGCAATCCTTAAACAGGTTGAGATTAAAGCTTCTGACGCCTTGGGAAAATTCAACGCTTTTCAGCGACGGACAATTATTGAAAGCGCCCTCGCATAACGTGGGATTTCCGCACACGGTTACATATTCGAGGCTCTCACAGCCGTTAAAAAGATTTGTATTCAATTTTAAAAGCGTTTTGGGAAGCACCGCGCTTTTAAGCGAGGAACACTTTTCAAACGCATTTTTGTTGATTTCCTTTATTCCGTCCGAAAGATTAATCGAAACGAGTCCCGAACAGCCGTAAAAAGCGAAGGAGTTGATAATCTCAACGCTTGACGGCACGTTGATTGAAGCAAGCTCCGGATAGACAAGCTCGCTTTTATCCGTAAAAGTCAGACTGTCGAGATAAAATGCGCCTTGAGCGATAAGCCTTGTGCCGTTTTTAACGCTGTATTTAGTTATCGCCTTGCCGTCAACATTTTTTGAAACGTGGATAAGGCAGTTATTAATATAGACGTCGCCGTTTGAGTCGGCAGAGGTTTTGTAAAGCTCGGTGCCGTAAAATGCGGAAAGCCCTATGCTTTCAACGTTTTTGCCGAAGCTTACGGATTTAAGGTTCTCGCAGAGGGCAAAAGCCTTTCCTCCTATTGTTTTGACAGTTTCCGGAACGGTAACGCTTTTAACGGTTTTGTTGCCCTTAAACGCTTCTTTTTTTATCGCCGTTACCGCGTCGGAGCCTATATAAGCGGGAATAACAAGCTCGGAAGACGTACCCGTATATCCCGTAATTACCGCTTCGCCGTTTGCGGACTCGTAACTAAAGCCTTGGTAGCTTTCGCCCTTTGCAAACGAAGCGACGCCAAAGCACGAAACAAGTATTGCAAAAGTCAAAAGCGCGGAAATAAATTTAATTGTTTTTTTCATTTTTTAACCTCCCTACCTATCGGTGCAAAGCTGTTTTTTTATTTGAATTCCGTCATATCGGAAAGCAGCATTTTTCTTTTGATAATATCCGTGCTTTCCGCTTCGCTTTTAATGCTTTTTTCTATGCATTCAATAAGCAGCGACGGATTGATATTTTCCTTTACACCTGCTGTAAGTACAGTATTGAGCAAAAGTCTGCCGTTCAATACATCTATGGAAAAAGATTTAATATTTTTTTTAATGTTTATCTGCTTAACGACCTTTTCCCTGCCCTTTTTGGCCTTCTTTTCGGCAAGAATTTCGTCCGAGGAAAGAATATCGTTTATTTCGCCCGAAGCCTTACCGGGATTTTCAAACGTAAAAATAATATCGAATTCGGCGAATTCTATTTTGTCCGCCTTATTTACGGGAGCGGCAACCGACGTTACGTTTATGCCGTCGGGAAGCGCGTCTTTAAGCCTTCGCTCGATTTCGTCAAAGGGCATATCGTCGTTTGTTTTAATATCGACCGATTCGCAATAGCTTTCGATTCCGAGCGAAAGCGGAAGCGAAAAGGTCATAAACGGATGCGGATTATACCCCTCGGTATAGCAAATATCTATATCGGCGCGCTTTATCGCCCTTGAAAAGCAACGCATTAAATCAAGGTGGGAAATATACTTTGCGCCGCCTGTTTTTTCAAAGAAAATTCTAACACTTTGCATCGCATTTTCCCCCGTTTAATTTTGCTGCGCCGCAAGCGGAGCATTTTTCACGGCAATTGGGAGTGGTTTCGCTTTTGTACGCTTTAAGGTTTTCCTCCTCGAGGAATTTGCGCCTTATGCCGTAATCGAACATATCCCACGGTAATATTTCATCAAAGCTTCTTTTGCGGTTGGCGTAAAAGGCGGGATCTACTCCGCACTCGGAAAAAGCCTCGCTCCACTTTGAAAAATCGAAAAACTCGTCCCAGCTGTCGAATTTACAGCCCTTTCTCCACGCCCTTTCTATAACGTCGCAGAGTTTTCTGTCGCCCCTTGCAAGCACGCCTTCAAGCAGACTTGTTGGCGTTTCGTGGTAGGAAACCTGAATTTTATGCGTTTTAACGCTTTGAAGCAAATGCTTTTGCTTGTCGGAGAGCATTTCGCTTGTATCCTGCGCCTCCCACTGAAAAGGGGTAAAGGGCTTGGGCACAAAGGAGGCGACGCTTATATTTACGGTTACGCCCTTCCCCTTCGGTCTGTCGGGATTTTTATAATAAGTGTTTACAACCTCCTGCGCAAGGTCGGCAATTCCCTCTATATCCTCAAGAGTTTCGGTCGGCAAGCCCATCATAAAATAGAGCTTAACGGCGGTCCAACCGCCCTTAAACGCCTTTTCGGCAGTCCTTATGACCTCGTCCCGAGTAACATTTTTATTGATAGCGTCACGAAGCCTTTGCGTACCCGCTTCGGGAGCAAAGGTAAGGCCGCTTCGGCGCACCTTTTGAAGCTCCGCCATAAGCTCGTCCGAAAAATTATCAACCCTCAAAGACGGGAGAGATACGTTGATTTTTCTCTCCAAAGCCCAAGAGAACATCTTTGGTATAAGCTCGTCTATCTGCGAATAGTCGCTTGTGCTTAAAGAGCAGAGGGAAATCTCGTCGTACCCCGTTGAATCGCAGAGCGCCTTTGTCTGCGCGTTTATAACGTCGCTTGACTTTTCCCTTACGGGTCTGTAAATAAAGCCCGCCTGACAAAAACGGCAACCCCTTATACAGCCCCTGAATATTTCGGAAACCACCCTGTCGTGAACAATATCGATAAAGGGAACAACAAATTTATCGGGATAATATACGCTGTTCATATCCGATATAATTCGCTTTTTAACGGTTTTGGGAGCGTTTCCCTTTGCGGTAACCTCTTTAATTGTGCCGTCCCCGTTATAGCTTACGTCGTAAAGCGAGGGAACGTAAACGCCCTGAATTTCTGCCGCCTGCTTTAAAAACTCCTCTTTTGACGAACCCATGCTTTTATGCTTTAGCAACAAATCGATAAGCTCGTTTGTCATCTCCTCGCCCTCGCCGAGCATAAATAAATCTATAAATTCGGAAATAGGCTCGGGATTGCAGGCGCACGGCCCTCCGGCAACAACCAACGGCGTTAAACCTCGTCTGTCGGCGCTCCTTACCGGCAAACCGGCAAGGTCGAGCATATTAAGGACGTTTGTGTAGCTTAATTCATATTGCAGGGTAAAGCCTATCATATCAAAATCTTTTATATTGTCCCCGCTTTCAAGCCCGTATAAGGGAACCCGGTTTTCACGCATTAGGCGTTCCATATCCTCCCAGGGCGCAAAAACACGTTCGCACCAGGAATCCTCTCTTTCGTTTACAAGAGAATACAGGATTTTCATTCCGAGATGCGACATACCTATTTCGTAATTATCGGGAAAGCAAAAAGCGTACCTGAATTTGATTTTTGACTTGTCCTTTACAACGCTGTTTACCTCCCCGCCTATGTAACGGGCGGGCTTCTGAACATATTTTAAAAGCCTTTCCTGCTGTTGATTTACCATACTTTTACCTCATTAATATTGTATCCGTCTAAATAATACAACAAAATAATACAAAAATCAAATAATTATGCAAAACCGAAGCTTTTAAGATTTTGTAAAAAGCAGAACGGTAAGATAAATACTTATTGCAAGGAATGTAAAATTATAGCCGGTTGAAATAAGTATGTAAAAGCCGAAGCCCATCATAACAACAAGCGTGAAAAAAGAAACGAGCCGCATAATTTTTTCGCTTGCGTTTTCCGAAAAATTTTGTTTTAACATGCTTTCGAGCGCCCTTCCCCCGTCAAGTCCGAAAACGGGCATTAAGTTAAAAAAGGCAATCGCAAAATTTACAGCCGTAATTTTCAGGCTTAATTCGCCGCCCTTTTTCAAGTAAACCAAACAGCCGATAAGCGCAAAAATCAAATTGGCAAGGGGTCCCGAAACGGCGGTAAAAATCTCCTTATAATAATTTTGCGTAATATCGCTTCTTCTGACTATAGTCATACCGAAAAGCCCGAACGAAACACATTCGGGCTTTTCCCTGCATATTATTATTGCCGCCAAATGCCCCAACTCGTGAACAAGGGAAAAAATTATGGCAAGCTTAATGCTGTCGTTTACGTTAAACACGAGTAAAAACGCCGCGCTTGCGGTAAAAAGGAAACCGATTTCAACCCTTACGCCCAAGACGACGAAGCTCATGTATTTTCAAGCACCCATTCCGGGTTATAATGAATTGAATTTATTACAATTTCAAAATGCAGATGCGGTCCCGTAGCCTGCCCGGTAGAGCCGACCTTGGCTATAACGTCGCCCGCCTTTACCCTGTCGCCCCGTTTAACCGAAAGCACGGAGCAATGGCAGTAAACGGTGGTTACGTTGCCCGATTTTAAGAATATGTAATTCCCTCTTGCCTCGGAGCTTTTCGCCTCCTCCACAACGCCGTCAAACGCCGCCTTTATGGGAGTTCCCTCGGGGGAAGCTATATCAAGCCCGGAATGGAAGCCGTATTTGCCTGTTACGGGATTTTTCCTGTAACCGAAATTTGACGTAATCCGTTTTGACTCCACGGGTCTTACTATTTTCTCGCTTAGGAATACGGGAGAAAACGATGCGTTCTTTTTGGGCAGCAGTAAATCTTCGCCTCCCGCACCCTGCATGTTTTCCGCGTCGCCGGCGCTCGCTTCGTTGTCGGCGGGACTTCTCGGCTTTGAGATAAATTCTAATGCCGATTTCACGCCTTGAGCCAGTTGCTTTGCGGTCATATCGTTCTGCATAATGCCGATATAAAAGCTTCTTATCTGTTTAAAGCTGTCGCTCTGCTTTTTATAAAAGGCAAAAAGCACAAGAAATATCAGCAAAAAAACGACAAACTGGACAACTATAACGGGAGTGATAAAATCAACGGGCTTTGTTTCCTCACCGTCGTTATTGCGGGCGCTTCGCCTGTAATTTCTTTCGTATTCTCTCGTTTCATATTCCATACAATCACCCGATTTAAGGATATGAAAAGCAAAAGGGAAAAATTACTGTAATAATAACGTATGCGCCGTCATATTATTTTCCCGAAGGAGGAATATTATGTCAACGGCTGTCTATTGCTTATTCTTGATTGCGGGACTTGCAATATTAATTTCCATGATAAAAACAAAAAGATTTTTTTCCGCCCTTATTTTTTCCGCCCTGCAAGGCATTATAGCCCTGTTTGCGGCGAATTTTATAGGCGAATTTGCCGGTATGAGCATAAGCATAAATCCGCATACGCTCGTGTTATGCGCCGCAGGAGGTATTCCGGCGGTAATCTTTTTGCTGTTATTGGGAATAATTTTCAAATAATAACGGTTGATTTTTTATATAAGTTATAGTATAATTATCGAGCAACATAAAAATACGGTCTTTTAGGAATCATAGCTCAGCTGGCAGAGCATCCGCTTGACGTGCGGAAGGTCATAGGTTCGAGCCCTATTGGTTCCACCAAAATCGACAGGGGTTGAAAGACTCTTGCCGATTTTATTTTTGTTTTTGATTTTAAACCGTTATCCGTATGTTTGATTTTTTAAAAAAATATTAAAAATTTTTTAATATTGATTTTTCTTATTGACCGATTAAATAAAATAAAGTAAAATAAATACATATTAAATTCAACTATTTCTTTTTTATATAAATAAATTGGTGATTAAAAATGAAAAAAATATTTGCTTTTGAAGTATTTGATATAATACCTTGCCCCGACGGGATTATTTTTTCGCAAAAGCAGCTTTATAACGGTACAAGTTATAAGGTCAGCTTTTTTATGTACAACAGCCAAAGCTCCAAAACCGTTCCGGTTACCAAGGACGTGTACCTTGCGTATAAATTCGGCGAAAATTTTGAAGCCATAGCGGAGTCCATAGGCGATTACGTTTCGTGCGAGGCTACGATTTTTAAGAACGGGAGCGTCGGCATAGTTTATCCGTCGGGCGAAACGGGTCTTTTTGACAAAAGGGGCAGGAATATATGGACGGGAGATTTGCTGTATCACGACTGTCCCATAAGCGGCATTGTTGCCGACGGCACTCAGTTCTGGACGGCGATACCCATGCAAAACTCGATTATAAGCTATTCCGTCGTTCACAAAAAGTTTAATATGAGAATAGGCTCCGAAACCTCCCCCACCTTTTCGGAACCCGTTTTTGTAAGCATTTACGGAAACGATATTTTTGTCTGCAACGCAGGCTCAAACAAAATCCGCACCGTAAGCCTCGGCAATTATATTGCAAACGACTACAAGCAATTTTCCGAACCCGTCTACAGGTATATTCGTTCCGCAGGAAAGGAATACGTAGTTTTGGCTTCGGGTGTGTTTGAGCTTTGATTGCGGTTTAATTTAATTTTCGTAAAACAAAGGGTGAAGGTTTAAGCCTCCACCCTGTTTTTTTATTCCCATATAATTTCAAGCTTATCAATGTTAAGTCCGTTATTTGTCGGATACCAGCTTTTGCCGAGCAATACGTCCTCTTTGCCGCATTTCATATTTATTTTAAGCAGATTTGAGCAGTTATAAAAGGCGTATTCCCCTATTTCCTTTATGCCCTTGGGGAGCGTAAGTTCTTTTAATTCGGTGCAATAACCGAACGAGTCCTTGCCTATATATTCGAGCGAATCGGGTATTTTAATATCCGCAAGCGAAGAACAGCGGAAAAACGCTTTTTCTTCAATTCTTTTTAATTTTGAAGGAAGCGTCAGGCTTTTAAGATTCGGGCATTTGTAAAAGCATTTTGTACGCAGAACCTCGACGCTGTCGGGAATTACAAAGCTCTCCCCTTTTGCGGCGGGATAAAACAGCAAAGTTTTCATATCCTTTGTGTAAAGAACGCCGTCAACGCTTCGGAAATTTTTGTTTTCTTCGCTCACCTCAAACGCTTTAAGGTTCTGATTGTTTTCAAAAGCCCAAACCCCTATGTTTTCAACATTTTTGCCTATTTTTATAAGCTCCGCGCTTTCAAGGTTGCAGCCGGCGAAATCCGCAATATCCGTAACGGGCGAGCCCTCGTATTCGTCGGGTATGGAAATCGTTTTTATCGTGGTCTTGTTCGGAAGCTCCGTAACGATTGCCTTTGAATTTTCGACCTTATATTTTATTTTTGCGTTTTCTGTCGGAAGCTGACCGTTGCAGCCCGAAAACAGCAGGGCAAAAGCGAACAAAATGCAAACTGCGGAAATTATTTTGCGTTTCATATTTCGCTCACCTCCCGAATTTGCTCCTCGCCTTTTTCAAATTCCTCAAGCCGAGCCTTCAAATCCTCAACGCATTTGTCGTATTTTTCCCTTGTAAGGTCATAGAACAAATACGGTATCGTAACAAGCACGAGCGATATGATGGTAGCCCAGGTATAAATTGAAAATACCTTTGTCAGAATAGCCGAGTCGTAAAGCACGTCCCAATCCGAGGTGAAGCCGACGAGCTTCAGCATATACGGCACTATATAGCTTATAGCCATGGAAACGGGATTCAAGAACCAGGTAAATATTCCCGACATGGAATCGGCTCTTTCGTTGTATTTCCATTGGTGATAAGTTTGCACGTCCGCTCCGAAGCCCGAGCCTACGCCGTCTACTACGGGCTGTATCGTATTTCTCAAAGTAAGGGCTATCAGGAAGACGAATATGTTTCCGAGCTTTACCGCCAGAACTATTCCCAAGGTCATCAGTATAGTAACCCCTCGGGAAACCAAAAGTATGGTTCTTTTTTCAAAGCGCTTTGTAAGTATCGGGCAGAGTATATTTCCGAGCGTCATACCCACTACCACTATATTTGCCGCCACGCCCGAGAACCATTCCATTCTCAGCGAATAAATAAACCACCAGCCCAAAAGGTTGCCTATAAGCCATTGATACTGACCGAGGACGTTTGAAATATTGATAATCCAAAAATATTTATTCTTAAGCACGTTTTTTGCGCCCTTGAAGAAAGTGACCTTGGCGCGCTTTTCTATGGGAGCTTCTATTACCCTCTCCTTGCACTTTACGACGGCAAGGGATACAAAAGCGCCCGTAAACGCAAAAATCGGCACAAACACTCTGTAGGTTTTAATGTTTAAGTAACCGCCCGTAACGGAGATAAGCATCGGTAAAAACATATTGATAACCGACGGGAAAAATCCCGTAATTATCGGCGCTATAGAATAGAACCTCTGCCTTTCCTGGGAATTGGGCGTCATAAAGGTTACCATACCGCCTGCGTTTATCCAATTTTGATAGAAATAGTTTAAAAGAGAAAATGCAAAGTTTAAAATTATCAGCCTTTTTGTGTAGCTCATTTCAAGCAGCGGCAAATACGGAATAACCGACATTATGACGGCGGAGGGTATTCCGCAGATTACAAGGAAAGGTTTAATCCTGCCGTACTTTGCGCTGAACGCCCTTCTTATACCCCAGGTAATGTAATTTGTAATGCCGGCTATAAGCAAATTGTTGCCGACAAGCTGAGGGAAGCCCTTTATTATGAACTCAAACCTTGCCGACGGTATAAAGTAGCAGCATATGCCTATGATAATTTCCGCAGAATACGCTATATGGGCAAATACTTTCATCTTGGGGGTTAATCTGCCGTGGTTTTCAAAAATAAGAACGCCTATGGGATTAAAGAATATAAGAATATACCCTATAACCGTTCCCATCATTCCTATAATGGTAAAATCAAGATTTGAAATTCCCATAATAGAACCTGTAAAATATGTGGCGGAAAAGGTCATTATTGCGGCAAAGGTCATAAAAATATATGTTCCGCCCTGCATTGCCGTGTAAGCTACAAATTCGCTAAGGGAAACATACTCGCCCTGCGCCGGCTTATTCCAATGCTCTTTCACATATGCCGGAGCAGACTTAATCGAGGACTTCAGCTTTTTAATATCCATCATTCTTCCCCCATTGGATTGATACAGATTTATTGTAACATTACAAGCCCAAATATACAATAAAAACAAGCAAGGCAAAATACACAAATTTTTTAGCTATAAAATGTACAAATATCCATTGACATTTTTGCAATTTTATTGTAAATTATAAGAGTATTATCTTGTGTTATTATACATTAAGCAAGACTGAAAGGGGAACATATAAATGTCTAAAAAAGAAAAAATACCGTCAACTCCCGAAACAAGAGCAAAGGCTATCGCCGATAAGCAGGAGGTCAGAAAAGCTTTTAAAAAGACTTTTTTCCCTGCTCTGGCAATTTGTCTTTGCCTGTTATTGATTTATTCGGTAAGTTACATAGCTTTCTTTAAGCCTGCCGAAATAACCGAAGAGGGTTCTGTTCCGGTAGTCAATAATAATTCAAACATAAGCTCGGTCGGCGGAGCGGATAACTCTGCGGTCGATACAAACACACCCGCTGCGGACAGCGGTTCGGGCGCCACGGCTTCCGGCGGCAGCTCGGGTACGGCTTCTTCGGGCGGCAGCGCTGCTCCTTCGGGCGGTTCTTCCGCTTCGGCAAGCGGCGGAATTTCGGCCTCAAGCTCCACGGCGGACGTTGTTAATTACTTCAACACCGCAATCAATAAGGTTAAGCCCAACGCAAAGAAGGTTACTCTTGTAAAAGAGCTTAACAAAGAAGCCGGCGGCATCGAGGGCAACCTCCCCAGCACGCTTACAAGTATCGCAAACTCGCTTATTGCAAGCAACATGGGCGAAAAAGACCTCAGCACTCTTGACCCGGGCGCAGTAAACGCAACTACCGTTGAGCAGAAAAACGCAATGTTCCCCGTTGAAAACGAAACCTGGTCAAGTAAGCTCACCGCAGACGACGTTGAAAAGGCAGAGGTTCAGGAAAACGGCGGCAAGTACGTTATCACGCTTCATATTAAGGCGGACGAACCGAGCGCGGACACAGCTCACGGCGTTGGCCATAACGGAAAGATTTTCTCGGTTGTTATGCCTTCGATAGTTACCGACAACGCAGGCCCCGCTTCTTCGCTTATCAAGGACGTAAAAACAGGTCATAAAGACGGTATTGTAAGGATTACCGTCGATAAGGCTACGGGCAACGTTACCGACGCTTTCTATTCATACGTTTGGACTCTTTCTTTGAGCGCTTTGGGCGCGGACCTTTCTATCCCCTTCGGCCTTGAAAAGACCTTTACAATCTCTTGGTAACAAATAATATAAGAAAAGCCTCAAACGGGGCTTTTCTTTTTCTCTCGGTTTAGGCGAGAAACGCCGATTAATTTTATTGACAAGCAAAATAAGTATGTTATACTATAATTATTATTTTATTACGAGGAGGAAGTTATGGCAGACAAAAAAACCGTTATGCTCACAGGTGGTTCGGGCAACATGGGCTTTGCCGGATTTAATGAGCTGTACGCAAAAAAGGACAGGTTCAACATCACTCTTCTTTTAAGGAACAGTGAAAAGAACAGGGAAAAATTCAAGGCGTATTTCGACGATCCGTCGGTTCGTATCGTTTGGGGCGATTTAACCAAATACGAGGACGTTCTCGACGCAGTTAACGGCGCGGATTATGTTTTGCACGTTGGCGGAATGGTATCGCCTGCCGCCGACTGGAAGCCCTACAGAACGCAAAAAACAAATATCGGCGCTGCCGAAAATATTTGTAAGGCCGTTCTTGCCCAGCCCAATCCGGACGCAGTAAAGGTTTGCTACATAGGCACGGTTGCCGAAACGGGCGACAGAAACTATCCCATTCACTGGGGACGCTGCGGCGACCCTCTTAAGGTTTCGGTTTATGACCATTATGCCGTTTCAAAATGCCGCGCTGAGGCTGTTTTTGTTGAAAGCGGCATCAAGAACTGGGTTGTAATGCGTCAGTCGGGCATCCTCTATCCCAATATTCTTAAAAATATGGATCCCATTATGTTCCACGTTCCCATCAACGGCGTTCTTGAATGGTGTACCGTTGAGGATTCCGGCCGTCTTCTTGCCAACCTTTGCGATGAGGATTCCAAGGGCAACCTCGGCGGCGATTTCTGGAACCACTTTTTCAACATAGGTTCGGGTCAGGAATACAGAATTTCAAATTATGAATTCGAGGTTCTTCTTCTCGGCACTCTCGGCCTTGCCGGTCCCGAAAAGCTTTTCGACCCCAACTGGTTCATAACAAAGAATTTCCACGGTCAGTTCTATGCCGACGGCGACAAGCTTGAGGAGTTCCTTCATTTCCGTGAAAATCTCCCGGTTAAGGACTACTTTAACCGCCTTGCCGACCAGGTTGAATTTTACTTTAAAATCCCGAGATACCTTCCCAAAAATCTCGTTGCCGCATGCGCTAAGCCCTTTATGAAGAAAATTGCCTCAACGCCCGATTTCGGTACTCTCGACTGGGCGGCGAAGGACAATAAAGTTCGTATGAGCGCTTACTACGGCTCAAAAGAGGAATGGGAAAAGCTTCCGACAAAGTGGGAAGACTTTGAAATTATCAAATTTGAGAAGGAAAGCTCCGCCGCAGAGAAATATAAACTCGACCACGGCTACGACGAATCCAAGCCGGAATCCGAGCTTGATATTGACGATATGAAGCAGGCGGCGAAGTTCAGGGGCGGCGAATGTCTTTCCGACAGTATGACTAAGGGCGATATGGCTACGAAGCTTAAATGGAAATGCGGTCACTGCGGCGCTGAATTTGAAGCAAGCCCGGCGCTTATTCTTCTCGGCGGTCACTGGTGTCCGGAATGTTATATCCCCCACAAGGCTTGGGATTACGACTCCATTGCCAAGACCAATCCCTTCTTTGCACAGGTTTGGTATCCCAACCATACCAAGGAAGAAAACAACCGTTATGAATTTGACGAGTTGTTCCATATCGACGGAAAACCCTGGGACGAAATTAAGAGATAAAACGATATTTTTAAGGGCGGGAATTTTCCTGCCCTTTATTTTTTTGCTTTTTGTTGAATTTTTTTGTTATAGATGTTAAAATAATTGTATAATTTGCGAAATTCAATTTAAAAGAGGAAGCTGTTTTGAGGCATAAAAACAAAATCTTAATATGCTCTGCGGCTTTTGCCGTAAACCTTTTATTGTTTTTTACAAAAATCTACATAGCTTTAACCTCTAACAGCATAAGCATATATGTAGATTCCTTAAATTCCCTTGCGGATTCGCTGATTTGCTTTATTTCAATAATCGGATTTAAGGCTGCCGCCGCAGACAAAAGCGAGAATTATCCCTTTGGTTTTGGCAGAATAGAAGCGCTTATTAATTTTATCCTTTCCCTTGTAATACTCTTTACGGGATTTGCGTTTATTTATTCTTCCCTGCAAAGGCTTATGTACCCCGTCCCCGTTTGGTATTCGGCTAAATATGCCGCGGTTATTGCGGTTACGGCGGCAATTAAGCTTTTTATGGCGTTTGCGTACAGAGGAATATACAAAAAAAGCCGTTCTTCCGTTATGAAAAGCCTTGCCGTTGACAGCGTGCTTGATTTTTTTGTATCCGTCTGCATAGTTATCTCGTTTACGCTGACTGCGGTAATCGGATATGCGGTTGATTCCGTAACGGGCATAGCTGCGGCGCTGATAATAATTGTAAGCGGAATTAAAACACTTATTTCCTCATGCTCAGAGATAATCGGCAAAAGGGACTCGGAAATTACGCAAAAAGCGACGGAAATTTTACTTTCGGACAGCCGAGTGACGCAGGTTTTAAAAAGCGAAGCTCATATTTACGGCGAGTATGCGGTTATTAACGCAGAGATAAGGGCAAACGTCCAAAGCGCAAACGATGTATTTTTGCTTACCGACAGCTTAAAAACGGAAATCAAAAATCGGCTTAACGCCGAAATATTTATAACTTTTGGGGGTAACTGATATGAAAAAAGGGAACGACGGCGCTGTTAAAAAGCAGAACAAGCATTTAAAAAGATTTAAAAAATTCCTTTCGGTCTTTATCAGCATAATACTGATTTATGCGGTTGTAAGCACCTGCCTTACGCTGATAGGTTTAAACGCAAACCGAAAAAAAGCGAAATCGTTTAACGCCGTTGAATATGAAAACCGACCCGAATATAAAAACTACGACGACGGCTGCTGGAACATTATAAGCGACGGCGAAATAAAGGTTTTACAGCTTACCGACGTACATATCGGCGGCGGGTATTTATCGGTAAACAAGGATTCTATGGCGTTGAATGCGGTTGCCGCCATGGTTACGGCGGAAAAGCCCGATCTTGTAATCGTTACGGGCGATATTTCCTACCCCGTTCCTTATCAGGCGGGTACGTTCAACAATAAATCCGCCGCAACTCTTTTTGCGGATTTAATGGAAGCGCTCGGCGTTTACTGGACCGCCTGCTACGGCAACCACGATACCGAGCTTTACAGCTATTACAGCCGTGGAGAGCTTACCGAGGTTTACGAAAGCGACGAGTATCCGCACTGCCTGCTTCAAGCGGGTCCCGAAGACGTTGATGGCAGCGGAAACCAGGTTATTAACATAGTAAACTCCGACAACGTAATAACAAGGTCGCTTATCCTTTTTGACTCACATTCATATGTTGACGGCGATTATCTCGGAATTTTATGGAAATACGATAATATTCACGACAACCAGATTGCCTGGTACAAGGATACGGTCAACAAGCTTTCAAAGCAGAACGAGGAAACCATTTCAAAGCTCGGCGCTGAAAAAGCGGAAAAATACAAGGAGCTTAAAACGGTTAAGTCCTCGGCGTTTATGCACATTCCGCTTACCGAATACAGAGACGCCTGGAACGAATATGTCGACAACGGTTATAACGACACCCAAAACGTTAAATATAATTACGGTACTGTGGGCGAAAGCGGAAAGCAAATCTACTGCGGTATAAAAGACGATAGCCTTTTTGAAACTATGCTTGAGCTTAAATCGACGGATTCGGTTTTCTGCGGGCATGACCATTTAAACAACTTCTCGCTTACATACAAGGGCATTAATTTAAACTACGGTATGAGCGTGGACTACCTTGCATACAGCGGTATTTCAAAACTTGGCGCGCAGAGAGGCTGCGGAGTTTTAAATATTTCGCAGGACGGTACTCTTGTTTCCAACAACCAAAACTATTATCAAGATAAGTATCTTTCGCAGTACGCCAAAGAACAGGTAACCATGCAGATACTTAACGAAAACGCAAAGTAATTTCGGAGCGAATATGAGAATTACGGATATAATCAGAAAAAAGCGGGACGGCTTTGCTTTGAGCCGTGAGGAAATAGAATTTTTTATCAACGGCTTTGTTAAAGGCGAAATTAAAGATTATCAGGCTTCCGCCCTGCTTATGGCGATTTACTTTAACGATATGGACGAAAGAGAAACCTTTGACCTTACAAAGGCTATGCTCGACTCCGGAGATAAGGTTGATTTGTCAAAAATCGACGGCGTAAAGGTAGATAAACATTCGACGGGCGGAGTCGGCGACAAAACCACGCTCGTTTCCGCGCCCATAGCCGCCGCCTGCGGGGTTAAAATCGCCAAGATGTCCGGCAGAGGGCTGGGACACACGGGCGGTACAATAGATAAGCTTGAATCCATACCGAATTTCAGAACGGATATAAACGGTCGGGAATTTTTCGACATTGTCAGCAAAACCGGCATTTGCATAACAGGGCAATCCGGCAATCTCTGCCCTGCCGACAAAAAGCTGTACGCCTTGCGGGACGTTACGGAAACGGTCGATAAAATCTGCTTAATAGCCTCAAGCATAATGTCAAAGAAGCTCGCCTGCGGCAGCGACAAGATACTGTTGGACGTTAAAACCGGAAGCGGAGCTTTTATGAAGGATTTTGACGACGCAAAACGCCTTGCGGAGCTTATGGTTAAAATCGGGAACAGCGCCGGCAAAAAGACAAAGGCTTTGATTACCGATATGGATATACCGCTTGGCAACGCAATAGGCAATTCGCTTGAGGTTATAGAGGCGGTTGACACGCTCTGCGGCAAAGGTCCCGAGGATTTGGAGCAGGTTTGCATTGAGCTTGCGGCGAATATGATATTATTGGCGCAGGGCGCAGACCTTGAAAAATGCAGGCAAATGGCGCGGCAAGCCGTTAAGGACGGCTCTGCGCTTGAAAAACTTGCCCAAACGGTCGAAGCTCAGGGCGGGGACCGAAATTATATCTGCGATACAAAACGCTTTAAAAAGGCCGATTTTGAGCGTCAGGTAAAGTCCCCTGCCGACGGTTACGTTGTAAAAACCGATACAGAAAAAATAGGCGTAGCTTCGGTTCATCTCGGAGCGGGCAGAGAAACAAAAGAAGATAAAATAGATTTTGCCGCAGGTATTATCTTAAAAAAGAAAACCGGCGACTCTGTTTCAAAGGGTGAAACGATAGCCGTGCTTTACAGCGAGCATGAGGAGTATCTTGAAGCTGCGGAAAAAGAACTGCTTTGCGCTTTCACCTTCGGAAGCACGTCTCCCGAAAAAAGACCGCATATACTCGCAAGCGTTGAATGACATAAAAATAACGGCAAGCGCCGTACATAAAAGTTTTTGTTCCCAAACGCCGACGAGCCGCCAAAAAAAGGCGGCTCGTTTACTTTTGTTTATACCGAAGCTTTATTACGTTAAAAAAATCCGAATAATTAAATTACCGGCGCTTTACGGCGTTGCCTTGGTTTCGCAGTAAATACAGCGGTATTCCTTACTGTTTTTATCCGAAAGCCTGAACACCTGGTCAAGCTCCTGTTCGCAGGAGGTTATACAGCGGGGATTTTTACACTTAATTACATTTACAAGAATATCGGGCATATCTATGGAAAGCTTTTCGGTAAGCTTTCCGTTTTTAATTATATTTACCGTTGCGCCGGGGTCTACATATCCTATTACATCAAGGCTTACGTTAATGTCGGCGTCAATTTTGATAATATCCTTTTTGCCCATCTTTCTGCTCTGAACATTTTTAATCAACGCCACGGAAACGTCAAGCGCGTCAAGCCCCAAAAGCTTGTAAAGCTTCATTCCGCAGCCGGCTTCGATATGGTCTATTACCACGCCGTTTTGAATTGAATCGACGTTCATATTGTACCCGCCTCCTTTAAAAGCTTCAGGATAAGCGCCATTCTCATATATTTGCCGTTTAACACCTGTTTAAAATAGCAGGCTCTTTCGTCGTCGTCTATGGAAACGCTTATTTCGTTTACTCTCGGCAGCGGGTGCATAATCGAAAGATTCTTTTTGGCGTTTTGAAGCTTGTCCGGAGTAAGAATATAACTGTCTTTAAGCCTTAAATAATCCTCCTCGTTAAAAAACCTTTCCCGCTGAACTCTTGTCATATAGAGTATATCAAGCTCGGGCATAACGCTTTCAAGCTCCGTAGTTTGAATATAGGGAATATTCCTTGATTTTATGGAGTCCCTTTTTACATAGCTCGGAAGCTTCAGCTCCTCGGGCGAAATAAGCACATATTTAATTTTCTCATAGCGTGAAAGCGCATTTATAAGCGAATGAACCGTTCTGCCGAATTTAAGGTCGCCGCAAAGCCCGACCGTCAGGTTGTTAAAGCCGCCCTTTTCGCGGTAAATCGTCAATAAATCGGCAAGCGTCTGCGTGGGGTGGCAATGTCCGCCGTCGCCTGCGTTTATAACGGGAATTGAAGCCGCCTTTGCCGCAACGTAAGCCGCTCCCTCCTTGGGATGCCGCATTGCAATAATATCGGCGTAACAGCTTACCGTTTTCGCCGTATCCGCTACGCTTTCGCCCTTTGCGGCGGAAGATGAGCCTGCG
Organism: uncultured Clostridia bacterium; assembly: GCA_947630835.1. Lineage (GTDB taxonomy): Bacteria > Bacillota > Clostridia > Oscillospirales > Acutalibacteraceae > Fimenecus. The sequence continues at coordinate 99,042 of CANRIZ010000001.1, forward strand.
TCGGTCATAGAAATTACGTTGCCTCCGAGCTCGTACATTGCCGCTTCAAAGCTCATTCTTGTTCTGGTGGAGGGTTCAAAAAAGAGAGTTGCAAGCTTTTTTCCGTGGCAAATCTCCGAGTATTTTTGCGGATTTTCGATTATGTCGACAGCCGTTTCGATTAAGCCGTCCAATTCCTCCGTTGTAAGGTCGACTATGTCAATGACGCTTCTCATTTCTGCGCTCCTATCCAGCTTTCGTCGGACGGATTATTCCTGAAAGCTATAAGCTTTTCTATATCCGAGCTCTCTATATATCCCTCCTGCGCCGCAACCTCGGCAATGCAGTCAAAGTCGGTAAGCGAATAGTTTTTCACCTCCGCCTCTTTAAGCCTGTCTATACCCTTTTGCATACCGTAAGTAAAAATTGAAACTATACCGAGCACGTCCGCCCCGGCTTCACGAAGCACGTTTACAACCTCGATAACGCTGCCGCCTGTGGAAATAAGATCCTCTACGACAACGGTCTTTTGCCCCTTTTCAAGTCTGCCCTCGATTTGATTTTTTCTGCCGTGGTCCTTTGCGCCCGAACGAACGTAGCCCATAGGCATATTAAGCAAATGCGCCGTTATTGCGGCATGCGCTATGCCCGCGGTGGATGTACCCATAAGCACCTGAGCGTCGGGATAATGCTCTTTGATAAGGGAGGCAAGCCCGTTTTCGACGTCCGTCCTCACCTCGGGAGCGGTAAGAGTCAATCTGTTGTCGCAGTAAACGGGGCTTTTAATTCCGCTTGCCCAGGTAAAAGGCTCCTGCGGGCGGAAAAATACCGCCTTGATTTTCAGCAAATCCTTTGCAATAAGCTTGTTAAGTTCCATAAAAATCTCTCCTTTTATCAGTCAACAAATTCTTCAACGCATCTCAAATATGCCTTAACCGGGTCGTCCGAAGCGGTTATAGGCCTGCCGACTACTATATAATCCGAACCGATTTCCTTTGCCCGAGCAGGGGTTGTAACTCTTTTTTGGTCGCCTATATCCCCGTCGGCAAACCTGACGCCGGGAGTTACGGTGAGGAAACCGCTTCCGCATAAATCGTGAACCTTTTTAGCTTCAAGCGGCGAGCATACAACGCCGTCAAGCCCGGCTTTTTTGGCGTTTTCGGCATAGTGCATAACCACCTTGTCGATAGGCTCTTTTATGAGCAAATCGTTCTCCATAGACTGTTGGTCCGTAGAGGTAAGCTGTGTTACGGCTATAAGCAAAGGTCTTGTGCCGTCCTCCCTCGTAAGCCCTTCAAGCGCCGCTTTCATCATAGCTATTGTGCCGCCGGCGTGGAGATTGCATATATCGACGTCAAGCCCCGACAAAACCGCCATAGCTTTTTTTACGGTGTTGGGTATGTCGTGAAGCTTTAAATCGAGAAATATCCTGTGTCCCCTCTTTTTAATTTCCCTTACAATACCGGGGCCCTCGGAATAGAAAAGCTCCATACCGATTTTTACAAAGGGCTTGCGGTCGGTAAACAAATCCAAAAACTCATAAGTCTTTTCTGCGCTTGAAAAATCGCAGGCTACAATTACATCCTTGCCCATTATTTTACCACTCCTATTATATCTCTGATATTATTTATTTTATACCTGTCCAGGGCGTTTGGCAAATCATTTATTATATCGCGGCAGGCAAAGGGATTTATAAGGTTCGCGGCGCCCACCTCGACTGCCGACGCGCCCGCCATCATCATTTCTATAACGTCGTCGGCGGTGGTAATTCCGCCCATACCGACAACGGGGATATTAACCGCATTTGCAACCTGATAAACCATTCTGACCGCTACGGGAAATATTGCAGGTCCCGAAAAACCGCCCATTTTATTTTTGATTACGGGCTGTCTTTTGTTCAAATCAATTCTCATACCCATAAGAGTGTTTATAAGGCTTATTGCGTCCGCGCCCGCCTGTTCGCAAGCCTTTGCTATCGAAACTATATCCGTTACATTCGGTGAAAGCTTAACAATAACGGGCTTTGCGGTTACTGCCTTTACGGCACTTGTAACCTCCGCCGCCGCAGAGGGTTCCGTTCCGAAGCTCATACCGCCCGAATGGACGTTAGGGCAGCTTACGTTTACTTCTATAAAGCCCACCTGCTCCTGCTTGTCAAGAAGCTCGCAGGTATAGGCGTAATCGCTTACCGAAAACCCGCTGACATTTGCCATTACAGGTTTGTGAAAGCATTTTTTAAGCTTGGGAAGCTCGCTTGCGATAACCTCGTCAACGCCCGGATTTTGAAGCCCGACGGAATTTATCAAGCCTTCGGTACACTCCGCAATTCTCGGCGTGGGATTGCCGAAACGAGGCTCTTTCGTAGTGCCTTTAAACGAAAATGTGCCCAGGCAGTTAATATCGTAAAGCTCCGCAAATTCATAACCGAATCCGAATGTACCCGAGGCGGGAATTACGGGATTGTCAAGCTCCGTGCCGCAAAGATTTACACTCAGTCTTCCCATAATATTTCCTCCTTTTTCAAAACGGGGCCGTCCTTGCAAATTCGTTTATATCCCGTTAGCGTTTTACAGCTGCAGCCCATACATGCGCCGAAGCCGCAGCCCATTCTTTCCTCAAAGCTGAACTGCCCGGAGGTTACGGTCGATTTATACACGGCCCTCAGCATAGGCTCCGGACCGCAGCAGCAAAAATGCGAATAGCTTTCGGGCAAAGCGTCCGTTACGAAGCCTTTAATGCCGTAACTGCCGTCAACGGTAGTTACCTTGGTATCGCAGCCCAAAGCGGCAAATTCTTTTTCGTAAAAAACTTCCGACCCGGTATTAAACCCGAGGATTACGCTGACCTTTTTGCCCGATTTTACAAGCCGCTTCGCAAGCAGATACATAGGAGGTACGCCCACTCCGCCGCCCAAAAGCAACGGGCTGTCGCCGCAAAGCTCCAAATCATATCCGTTTCCGAGCCCTGTAAGCACGTCCAGAACCGTGCCTGCGCCCATTTTGCTCATAACCTCGGTGCCCTTGCCGACTACCTTATAAATTAACGTGAGGATATTACCCTCTAAGTCGCAAACCGAAATTGGACGTCTTAGATAAAAATTATTTATTTTAATATTTACAAACTGACCGGGAGCGGTTATTCCCGATAAATCGCCCTCAAGCGTCATTTTAAAAACGTTTTCCGTAAGCGCAATATTTTCTTTAACGGTAAGTAAAACCTGTTTCACTTTTTCACCTCCGAAAATTCAAGAAAAATTTTTATGCGTCAATGGTGGATATGGTAAGCGTTGTTTCCTCAAGAACGTCAAGCAATACCCTGACCGTATCGAGAGAGGTAAATATGGTTACGTTGTTTTCCGTTGCCGTGCGGCGGATTTCAACGCCGTCCTCGTAATGCACGCCGGAAAGTATCGCCCTGGTATTGATTACATAGCTTACATATCCCGAACGAATGGACTCAAGTATTTCGTCGCTTCCCTCGCTGATTTTTCCTCTAACCCTTGTGCGTATGCCGTTTTCCCTGAGAACCGCCGCAGTACCGCTTGTGGCCTCGATATTAAAGCCCATATTATAAAATCTTTTGATAAGCGGTATTGCCTCCTGCTTGTCCTCGTCGGCAAGGGTTACGAGTACCGTGCCGTAATTTTGAAGGTTCATGCCCGACGCGGTAAGCGCCTTGAACATTGCGCGGTGAAGCTTATCGTCGTAGCCTATCGCCTCTCCGGTAGATTTCATTTCGGGTGAAAGATAGGCGTCAAGTCCCTTTATTTTGTTGAAAGAAAATACCGGAACTTTTACATAATATCTTTTCTTTTCCTGCGGATAAAGCTCGAACAAGCCCTGCTCTTTAAGCGATTTTCCGAGTATAACCTCCGTGGCAATGTCCGCAAGGGAATATCCCGTTGCCTTTGAAAGGAAGGGTACTGTTCTTGAAGAACGTGGATTTACCTCAATTATATAGACGTTGTCCTCGGGGTCGACTATGAACTGGATATTGTAAAGCCCTATTATGCCTATGCCGAGTCCGAGCTTTTTGGCGTATTGCAAAATTATTCCCTTAACCTTATCGGAGATTGAGAAGGTGGGATAAACGCTTATCGAATCGCCCGAATGTACGCCTGTTCTTTCTACAAGCTCCATAATTCCCGGTACAAATACGTCCCTGCCGTCGCAGATAGCGTCAACCTCGACCTCCTTGCCCTGTATGTATTTATCTACAAGCACGGGCTTGTCAACGTCAATCTCGACCGCCGTTTTAAGGTACTGTTTTAAATGCTCGTCTTTTGAAACTATCTGCATGGCTCTGCCGCCGAGTACGAACGACGGCCGCACAAGCACGGGATAGCCTATTTCGTTCGCCGCCTTTAAGCCGTCCTCGATATTTGTTACCGCCCGACCCTTGGGTTGGGGTATATTAAGGTCTTTAAGTATTTTTTCAAAGCTGTCCCTGTTTTCCGCCTTTTCGATAGCTTCGCAGTCCGTGCCTATTATTTTAACTCCCCTGTCCATAAGAGGCTGAGCAAGGTTTATGGCGGTCTGACCGCCGAGAGAAGCTATTACGCCCTCGGGTCGCTCAAAATCGACTATAGCCATAACGTCCTCGGGCGTAAGCGGTTCAAAATAAAGCTTATCGGCCGTTGTATAGTCGGTTGAAACGGTTTCGGGATTGTTGTTTATAATAATCGCCTCGTAGCCCGCGCGTTTAATGGTTTGTACGGCGTGAACCGTTGAGTAGTCGAACTCGACGCCCTGACCTATACGGATAGGCCCTGCGCCCAAAACTATAATTTTCTTTTTGTCGCTGAGTCTTGAAGCGTTTTCGCCCGTGTACGAGGAGTAAAGATAAGCTATATACTTGCCCGTATGCAGGGTATCAACCATTTTGAAAATCGGCGTAATTTTGTTTGCCTTTCTTAAAGCGTAGACCTCGGTTTCCTTTACGTTCCAAACGCTTGAAATATATTTGTCGGAAAAGCCCATTATTTTAGCCTGCTTTAAGACCTCGACCGAATTTACATTTTCCTTTATCGTCTTTTCCATATCGACTATTCTCTTGTACGATTCGAGGAAAAGCTCGGTAATCATGGTTACTTCGTGTATCTTTTCTATGTCGGCGCCTCTGCGAAGAAGCTCGAATATTGCGTAAACGTTGTCGTCCTTAAACTCTTTGATATATTCAAACAGCTCGGCGTCCGTGAAGCTGTCAAATTTAGCAAGCCTGAAATGGCAAACTCCCGTTTCGAGAGAACGAACGGATTTAAGCATACATTCCTCAAGCGTAGAGCCTATGCCCATTACCTCGCCCGTGGCCTTCATCTGAGTACCCAGCGTGTTGGGAGCGTCAGAGAACTTGTCAAACGGGAAACGTGGGAATTTTGCGACTATGTAATCAAGGCTCGGTTCTATTGCCGCCGTGCCGCCCGCTACGGGTATATCCTCAAGAGCCATACCCATGGCTATTTTTGCGGTAACCCTCGCTATGGGATAGCCGCTTGCCTTTGAAGCGAGCGCCGAGGAACGGGAAACCCTCGGATTTACCTCGATAAGGAAATACTCGCTTGAATTGGGATTGAGCGCAAACTGAACGTTGCAGCCGCCCTCTATTTTAAGCTCTCTTATTATTTTGATTGCGCTGTCGTTGAGCATTTTCAGGTCGTGGTCGTTGAGCGAAAGTATGGGCGCTACAACTATAGAGTCGCCGGTATGAACGCCTACGGGGTCGATATTTTCCATACCGCAAATCGTAATGGCGTGGTCGTTTGAGTCACGCATAACCTCAAACTCGATTTCCTTATATCCCTTTACGCTTTTCTCGATAAGCACCTGATGCACCGGAGAAAGCTTAAAGCCGTTCATACCGATTTCTATAAGCTCTTCCTCGTTATTTGCAAAGCCGCCGCCCGTTCCTCCGAGGGTGAACGCCGGACGAAGCACAACCGGATAGCCTATTTTCTTTGCCGCCTGTTTTGCCTGTTCGATGTCATAGGTGATTTCCGAAGGAATAACGGGTTCGCCTATGGATTCGCACATTTCCTTAAAAAGCTCCCTGTCCTCGGCTCTTTCGATACTTGTGCTTGAAGTACCCAAAAGCTTTGTTCCGCACTCTTTGAGTATGCCCTTCTTTTCAAGCTGCATTGCAAGGTTAAGACCTGTTTGACCGCCTATGCCGGGAACTATTGCGTCCGGGCGCTCGTAGCGCAGTATCTTTGCTATATATTCCAGGGTGAGCGGCTCCATATACACCTTATCCGCAATAGAAGTATCGGTCATTATCGTAGCCGGGTTTGAATTGCAGAGTATAACCTCGTAGCCCTCCTCCTTTAACGCGAGGCAAGCCTGAGTGCCGGCATAGTCAAATTCCGCCGCCTGACCTATAACTATCGGGCCCGAGCCGATAATAAGTACCTTTTTTACATCCGTCCTTTTTGCCATTGTTTTTTCCTCCGTATATTAAGTAAATTAATTATAAACCGTTTTTCCGCCGCAGACGGTAAGAACGCATTTTCCGTAAACCTCTGTGTTTTCAAAAGGCGTCGCCTTGCCCATAGACAAAAACTCTTCAGGGTCGATAAGCTGTTTTCCGTTTAAATCCCAGACGGTATAATCGCCGTTTTCAAGCGGAATATTAAACCTCTTTCTCGGGTTAACCGCCATAAGCTCAATAAGCCTTTCAAGTGAAATTATATCCTTCTTTACAAGGTGAGTATATAAAAGCTGAAAAGCCGTTTCAAGCCCGACTATTCCGAAGGCGCTTTTTTCAAGTCCTCTCGATTTTTCCTCTGCGCTGTGCGGAGCGTGGTCGGTTGCAATCATATCTATGGTGCCGTCCTTAATTCCCTCGATTAACGCCTGCCTGTCCTCTTGGGATCGAAGCGGAGGATTCATTTTGAATTTGCCGTCCTCTTTAAGGTTTTCGTCCGTCAAAATAAGGTAGTGGGGAGCCGTTTCGCAGGTAACGTCAATCCCCCGCGCCTTTGCCTGCCTTACAAGCTCAACGCTCTGTTTACAGGAAACGTGGCATATGTGATAAGCACAGCCGGTTTCCCCCGCAAGCTTTAAGTCGCGCTCTATGGGCTTCCATTCGCTTTCGGAGCAAATGCCCCTGTGACCGTGCCGTTTTGCATATTCGCCTAAATTAATATAGCCGCCGAAAAGCAGGGAGTTATCCTCACAGTGAGCCGCTATGATTTTTCCCAAAGACTTAGCCTTCAACATAGCCTCCCTCATCATTTCCCGAGACTGAACGCCCTTGCCGTCGTCGGAAAAAGCTATTGCGTTTTGAGCTAAATTTTCCATATCGGAAAGCTTTTCGCCCTTTTGACCTACAGTTATGGAAGCGTAAGGGTAAACGTTGATAACCGAGTCTTTTTTGATTATTTCAAGCTGTTTGTTCAAATTTTCGGCGCAGTCGGGAACGGGATTTAAATTCGGCATTGAGCAAACCGCGGTATAGCCGCCGTGCGCCGCCGCAAGCGAGCCTGATTTAATCGTTTCCTTATAAGAAAAACCCGGCTGACGCAAATGCACGTGCACATCGCAAAAGCCGGGGAAAACAACATATTCCGAAAAATGGGAAACGGGCAACAGCTCCGTGTCAACACAGGGTGAAAAAGACGGGTAAGCGTTTGTTTTACAAATTTTGAGTTTGATTTTTTGTGCCATTTTGCCCACTCCTAAAAAAATAAAGCCTTGTCGGAACAACAAGACTTTAAGTCAAAATTACAGTACGGTACACGCACTTGAATATAGTTTTAAACATCTTGCCGATCTCTCTGTATCGCCTTAAAGATTTTATTTTGTATATTCTATCACAGCGCATTAACCTTGTCAACACAGAAAATTAATTTTTGACAATTTATCAAAGAGTAGCCGCAATTACCGCCTTAATCGTGTGCATACGGTTTTCCGCTTCGTCGAAAACTATCGACTGTCCACCCTCGAATACCTCGTCGGCAACCTCCATACAATCGAGTCCGAATTTTTCGTAAATTTCCCTGCCGGTGGAGGTTTTAAGGTCGTGAAACGCGGGAAGGCAGTGCATAAAGCGGCATTGGTTCCCCGCCTGTTCCATAATATCCTTTGTTACCCTGTATTTTAATAAATCGTCAATTCTCTCTTTCCATACGCTGTCCGGTTCGCCCATTGAAACCCAAACGTCGGTATATATTACGTCCGCTCCGGGGACGGCGTTTTCGGGTTCTTCCGAAAACTCGATTACGGCGCCCGTTTTGTTTGCGATATTTACGCACTCGTCAACAAGCTTTTTATCGGGAAAATATTTTTCGGGAGCGCAAGCGACAAAGTACATACCCATTTTTGCACAGCCCACCATAAGTGAATTGCCCATATTGTACCTTGCGTCGCCCATATAAACGAGCTTTATGCCTTTAAGATCGCCGAAATGCTCCTTAATTGTAAGAAAGTCCGCTAATATCTGCGTAGGATGGAATTCGTTTGTAAGCCCGTTCCAAACCCGAACGCCCGAATACCTCGCCAAATCCTCGACAATCTCCTGTTCAAAGCCGCGATACTCGATGCCGTCGAACATCCTGCCGAGTACCCTTGCGGTGTCGGCAATGCTCTCCTTTTTGCCTATCTGCGAGCTTTTGGGGTCAAGGTATACCGGATGGATACCGAGATCCGCCGCCGCAACCTCAAACGCACATCGGGTTCTTGTGCTGGTTTTTTCAAATATCAGCGCAATGTTTTTCCCCTCGCATAATCTGTGCGGCGTACCCTGCTTTTTTTTCTGCTTTAAATCCTCGGCAAGCTCGAGCAAATAATTTATTTCCTCGGGCGTAAAATCAAGTAATTTCAAAAAATTTCTGCCTTTAAGATTCATCTTATTCCCCTCTTATTTCAAAGCTTCCTTTATTACCTTAACCGCCTTTTCCAAATCGCTCGTTTTTATATTGAGCGCCGGCAAAAGCCTGAGCTTATCCTTGGCGGTAAGGCAGAGAACGCCGTTTTCCATACAGCTTTTGACTACCTCGGAAACGGGCTTTACCGTCTTTATGCCTATCATAAGCCCCATACCGCTGACGCTTTCCGCGCCTTCCGCGTTTTCAAGCTCGTTAAAGATGTATTTACCCTTTTCCTTTACCTCGTTTAAAAGCTTTTCGTCTATTCTTTCAAGTATGCTCAAGGCGGCGGCGCAGCTTATTGGATTTCCGCCGAACGTAGAGCCGTGATCGCCGAAGCCGAGCACATTTTCCACCTTTTCCGAAAACAAACAAGCGCCGAGAGGAAGCCCGCCCGCAAGACCCTTTGCCGTGGTTACGACATCGGGTTTAATGCCGTAATTCATATAGGAGTACAGCTCGCCCGTTCTGCCGTTTCCCGTCTGAACCTCGTCGATAATCAATACTATGTCGTTTTCCGCGGCGTAATTATAAACGGACTTCACAAAATCGGCGTCGAGCGCAACTACTCCGCCCTCGCCCTGGATACATTCAAGCATTATGCCCGCCGTTTTGTTTTCGGCGCAGGCGGTCTTCAGCGCTTCAAAGTCGTTTGCCCCGGTGTGGACGAAGCCCGGCGTAAGCGGCGTAAAAAGCTCGTGATAATGCTCTTGACCCGTTGCCGCCAAGGTAGTTAAGGTTCTGCCGTGAAAGCTGTTTTCAAGCGTTATTACGGTCGAATACTCCTTACCCTTTTTCTGCTGAGAATATTTCCTTGCCGCCTTTATAGCGCACTCGTTTGCCTCTGCGCCGGAATTTGAAAAGAAAACCTTTTTCATTCCCGTTTTTTCGCAGAGCATTTTGGCAAGCAGAGCGCAAGGCTTCGTGTAATAGAGGTTTGACATATGCTGAAGAGTTGAAGCCTGTTTTATAACCGCTTCAAGCCAAACGTCGTCGCACAGACCGAAAGAGGTAACGCCTATGCCCGAACCCATATCTATATATTGTTTGCCGTCCGAATCCCTGACAACCGAGCCCTTTCCCGAAACTATTTCAACCGGAAAGCGGTTGTAGGTATTTGCAACATACTGTTTATCTATATCTTTAAAGCTCATTTTTTTACTCCCGTAACCATGGTTCCCGCGCCCTCGTCGGTAAGCAATTCCATAAGGATTGCGTGAGGCACTCTGCCGTCCATAATGATAACGTTTTTAACTCCCCTGTTAATCGCCTCAACGCAGCACTCAACCTTGGGTATCATACCGCCGGAAATAATGCCCTCGTCATATAGCTTTTCGGCTTCGTTTATGGTAATTTCGGGTATCAGCGAATCCTCGTCGTCCTTATCCCTCAAAATGCCGGCAATATCCGTCATCATAATAAGCCTTTCGGCGCCGAGCGAACCGGCTATGCGCGCGGAAGCCGTGTCGCCGTTTATATTGTAGGTATTGCCCTGCCTGTCGCAGCCCACGGTTGAAATTACGGGTATATAGCCGTTTTCGAGCAAATCCTCAACGGGTTTTATGTTGATTTTTGTAATCTCGCCGACATAGCCGAGCCGTTCGTCCTTGGTCTTTGCCTCAATAAGCCTTCCGTCCATACCGGAAAGCCCTACCGCCTTGCCGCCCTTCATCTCCAAAAGATTTACAAGCGTTTTATTCACCTTGCCGGCAAGCACCATCTGCACTATATCCACGGTTTCCCTGTCGGTAACCCGCAAGCCGTCTACAAATTCCGCTTTTTTGCCGAGCCTTTCCATCAATTCGTTGATTTCCGGTCCGCCGCCGTGAACGAGAACGACCTTAACGCCTATAAGCCACAGAAGCACTATATCCTCCATAACCTGCTGTTTGAGCTGTTCGTTTACCATAGCGTTCCCGCCGTATTTGATAACCACCGTTTTGCCCGTATAGCGTTTTATGTAGGGAAGCGCCTGGGTAAGAACCTCGGCGCGCTCCATATTTGAAAAATTGCTGTGCATTTTAATCACCTCAGGTACGGTAATCACCGTTGATTTTTACATAATCGTATGTTAAATCGCAGCCCCAAGCCGTTGAACAGGCCTCGCCGCCGTTTAAATCCACAAGTATTTCGATTTCCTTTTCAAGCAGAATTTCCTTTGCCTTTTCCTCGGAAAAATCAATTCCCGAACCGTTTTTGCAAACGTCGATTATACCCTTTGAGCTTTTGAAAGCGACGTCGATTTTATCTATGTCAACCTCCGCCTTGCTGTAACCGATGGCGCACAATACCCTACCCCAGTTCGCGTCCGAGCCGAACATTGCCGCCTTTAAAAGCGAAGAACAGATAACGCTTTTTGCAACAAGCTTTGCCGTTTCGGTATCCTTTGCGCCGCTTACCTTACATTCGAGCAGCTTTGTAGCCCCTTCGCCGTCGCCCGCTATCATTCTGCAAAGCGAAACCGTAACGGTGTTAAGCGCTTTCATAAACTCCTTAAAATCTTCGTTTTCCTCGGTAATTTCTGCGTTTCCCGCCATACCGTTTGCAAGAACCGTAACCATATCGTTGGTAGAGGTATCGCCGTCAACGCTTACCATATTAAAGGTGTTTTTAATATCGCAGGACAGAGCTTTTTGGAGCATTTCGCCCGAAACCGCGGCGTCCGTGGTTATAAAGACAAGCATTGTCGCCATATTCGGGTGAATCATACCGCTTCCCTTTGCTATGCCGCCTATTCTGCATATTTTCCCGCCCAAAGAGAACTCAACCGCGACCTCCTTTGCAACCGTGTCCGTGGTCATAATGCCCTGAGCGGCGTCAAGGCTTGCGTCGTAAGAAAGCCATTTTACAAGCTCGGGTATTCCGTTTTTGATAGGCTCTATATTAAGGGGCTGGCCTATAACTCCGGTTGAAGCGACTATAACGTCCGACGGGTTTATTCCCAAAGCGTCGCCGCAGAGAACGCACATTTGCTGCGCTATCTCAATACCGTTTGCGTTACAGGTATTTGCATTGCCGCTGTTGCAGATAATTGCCTGCGCCCTGCCGTCGGAAATATTCCGCTTTGTTACTATAAGCGGCGCGCCCTTGACAAGATTGGTTGTATATACTGCGCACGCCGAGGCGGGAACGTCGCTTACTATAAGCGACAAATCCTTTTTTGATTTATTGTTTCTTATTCCGCAGTGTATGCCCGAGGCCCTGAAGCCCTTTGCGGCGCACACTCCGCCGTTTACTGTATTCATAAGCCGTCTCCTATAATTCAAGTCCTGTTTTCTCGTCAATTCCCAAAAGGATATTCATATTTTGAATTGCCGCTCCGGAAGCGCCCTTGCCGAGATTGTCAAAGCGTGAAACGAGCAAAATCCTGTCTTCGTTGCCGAAAACCGAAATTTCCATACTGTCTTTACCGCTGAGCCTGCCGGCCGACAAAAAGCCGTTCTCGTCGGAATTTTCAACATATTTTACTACTTCGCCGGTATAAAGCTGCTTATATGCGCCTTTAATATCCCCGACGCCTGCGTTTAAATCGGATTTAAAAAGCATAACCGTTACTTCCATACCCGAATAAAAAGGGTCAACCACGGGGCAAAAGACCGGAGCGTTTGAAAGAGAGCAAACCTTCATCATCTCGGGCAGATGCTTATGGCTTTGAGAAAGCCCGTACTGCCTGGGGGCGTTTAAAAGCGAGTCCCTGCCTTCTTCCTCGTATTGCGCTATCATCTTTTTGCCGCCGCCCGAGTAACCGGTAAGCGAAAAAGCGGTAAGCCTTGCGTCGCTGTTGATTATTCCGTTTTCGACAAGCGGAGCGACAAGAGCCGTAAAGCCGCTTGCGTGACAGCCGGGATTTGCAATTCTTTTTGAATTTCTGATTTTTTCTCTGTAAGCCTTAAGCTCCGGAAAGCCGTAAGCCCAGCCCTCCGCCGTTCGGTGAGCGGTGGAAGTATCTATTATAGCAGTATTGCCGTTATTAATCAAGCCCACGGCTTCAACCGCGGCGCTGTCGGGCAGGCAGAGGAAGGAAATATCGCTTTCGTTTAAAGCATACGCCCTGGCCTCGGTATCTTTACGCATTTCTTCGGGCAAGGTAATAAGCTCTATATCCTTTCTTTTTTCAAGGCGTTCGTATATGCGAAGCCCCGTTGTTCCTGCACTTCCGTCAATAAATATTTTAGTCATTAAAATATTGCTCCATTGTATTTTTATGCAGGTATTATATACAAAAATCCTTATAAAGTCAATAATGAAATGCAATAATATTCAGCAAAAATACATTTTTATACACAATATTCATAAATATCGCGCATATTATGAAGTATTATGGATATTTTAACAAAAGCACAAAAAAACACGCGCCAAAGGCGGCGCGCATTCTTTCTTTAAATTATGTTCAGCCGATTTTCATACTCAATTTCAGCTTGTCGCTTATCATCGCTATAAACTCGGAATTGGTCGGCTTGCCTCTTGTGCTTTGGATGGTATATCCGAAGTAGGAATTCAGCACGTCCACATCGCCTCTGTCCCAAGCTACCTCGATAGCGTGGCGTATCGCCCTCTCGACCCGCGACGGGGTTGTAGAAAAGGTCTTTGCCACGGTCGGATATAAAAGCTTCGTTACGGAATTCATCATTTCGCTGTCGGAAATTGAGAGTATAATCGCTTCCCTCAAATACTGATAACCCTTAATATGGGCGGGAACGCCGATTTGGTGCATAATGTCGCTTACGATAACCTGTAAATCGCTATCCGATTTTGACAAAACCGTTCCTCTTGCCGGGCCGCCGGTTCCCCAACCCGTCATTTGAATAATTCTCTCCGCCATCATGGAAGTGTCAAAGGGTTTCAAGAAATAATAATCGGCTCCGTTCTCCAAAATTTCCTGCTCAAAACGCTGATTGCTTACGCCCGAAACTACCATCACAAGCAGGTTTTCAAACTTTTTGTCCTTCTTGATTTTCTTTAAAACCGCAAGCGCATCGAGATTTACCATAAATGCGTCCATAACGACGACGTCCGCTTTTTCCTTTTCAAGAAAATTCAAAAGCTGCGCTCCGTCTTTTGAAATAAGAATAACCTCAAAGCCGTAAGAGCTCAAAATATCCCGGCAGTTATTGCCGAACTCGTTGCCCTCCGACGCCAAAACTACTCTGATTTTTCTTTCCATATTGTTACCTCCGTTTTTTTATTTCTGTCATATTCTAACATAATTGTATTAATTTGGCAATAGAAAAATTAAAAATTTTGATAAAAAATTGAATAAAAAAGAAATGCGGAGAGAAAAACTGCCGATTTTCTCTCCGCACTCTTTTAGGAAGCTTTATCAGTTTTTACTTCTTGTACTTTTTCCGACACCGCAAGCATATTTTCCGCAAAAATCGCATAACCCTGCAACGGATTATTTAAAAACACATGAGTCACTGCGCCCACAAGCATCCCGTTTTGTATAATCGGACTGCCGCTCATTCCCTGCACTATCCCGCCTGTTTTCTCTATAAGCTCGGGATCCGTAATTTCGATAATCATATTTTTTTCTTCGTCATTCGTACTCTTGAATACCTTAGTTATACGAGCGTCATAATACTTTGGGCCCTGCGAATCCACAGTCGATATTATCTTTACTTCCCCTGTTGTGACCTCATGCCTTGTGGCTACGGGAATTTCTTTTTTATCGGGGACCGAATAAAGCGTACCGTACAGTCCTCTGTCGCTGTTTATTTTAAGCTCGCCTATATTGCTTAACCCAAACACGCCGCAAAGCTCGCCTGCGCTGTTTTGAGAGCTTTTATAACAGCCGTTAATTTCCGCAGCCACGGCTTTACCCGATTGCAGGGGCATAATTTTTCCCGTATCTACATCGCAAACCGCATGGCCCAGGGAAGCAAAAACCTTTGTGCTCCTGTTGTAATAGGTTATGGTTCCCACTCCCGCTGCGCTGTCCCTAATCCAAAGACCCGCCTTGTTTTTTCGGTCGGTAACAGATTTTTGCAAGGTCAATTCGGTTTCGTACGGCCTCCCGTCTTTAGAAGCCTTCACCTTAATCTCTTTGTCTCCGGTTTTTTCAAAAAAATCGGTCAGCTGTGATACGGTATTAACTTTTACGCCGTTAAGCTCTTTTATGATGTCGCCTGTTTCAATTCCTGCTTCCTTACCCGGATTTTTGTTTCCCGAGGCGGTCAGGACGTCGTCCGTTCCGACAACAAGCACGCCGTCGGTGTAGAGCTTGATGCCGAAAATATCGCCTCCCGGGACTACATACTGTCTTTTTGAAACAGTCACGCAAGAAGATTTTACGGGAATCGTCTCGAGCAAAGAGATGTTCACCGTATAACGCTTTTCCTCACAGCTCTCATCCAAGGCTTCGGCGTTGCCGGCGGAAGCCTGTTTTGAAGACTCCTCCTGCGAAGCGCTTGCACTGTAAATAAAGCCCGGTGAAAACTCCTGAGAATTTACAAGGTAAATTTCATCCGGAATTTCCCTCAGCCCGAAATAAACGAATCCGAAAATAACAGAGGTTATCATAAGCCCAATAAAGCTTACTACTTTGAAAAATCTTTTCATTTTTTCCTCCGCTGCGGTTCGTAACCGCAATATTAATTTGTGATATATTCAAAAAAATATGTACGGAAAAAATAAGACTTTTCGGAACAAAAATGCACCGAAAAGCCTTTTTCAAAATTTTTCGTTTTTTAAAATTTCAAGTATTTTTTCGACCGAAGCTTCAACGCCTTCGCCGTCGGAAACCAAGGTGTAATCCGCATATTTACGGTAAAGCGGCAGACGCTTGCAATAAATATCGTCAATACCCTCGTTCTTTTTTGCGGCAATCCCTCTTGTTTTTATGTTTCTTATTCTTGCCTTTATAACCTGCGGCGAAACGTCCAAAAAAATTACCGTGGAATTCTTTTTAAGATGTTCCATCGCTTTTTGCCGCAATACCGCGCTTCCTCCCGTGGAAATAACGCTTTTTGAATACTCCCTCGAAAGTATTGCGCCGCACTCTTTATCGAGGAAATTTTCAAGCCCGTCGCTGTCTATAATATCCTGAAGCAGTCTGTTTTCACGCTGTTGGATAATCAAATCGGTATCGACAAAATCCATACCCAGGGTTTTTGCAAGAATAACGCCTACCGTACTCTTGCCGCAGCCGGGCATACCTATCAAAGCTATGTTTTTCATCAGATTGAAATTTCATGCGCCAATCTGTAAAGCCCCTCGTCGATATGCTTGGTCATATTGAGAGCCTCGAAGATGTCGTAATCGACAATATCTTCCTTCCTTGTAGCCACAACACGGTTGCCTATGCCCTTTTCAAGCAGTTCAACCGCTTTACAGCCCATAAGACTGCCCGTTACCCTGTCGCGAACCGTAGGAGAACCGCCCCTTTGAACATGACCGAGTATGGTAGCCCTGCTTTCGATGCCGGTTACCTCCTCGATTTTCTTTGCCATTTCGCTTACGCCGCCGATACCCTCGGCAACAATGATTATGAAATGCCTTTTGCCCGTCTTCTGGGTTCTTTTCATTCTCTCAATAACGTCACGCTCAAAGTCGAACTCGATTTCGGGAATGAGTATAGTGGTAGCGCCGCAGGCTATACCGGCATTGAGAGCAATATACCCGGCTCTCCTGCCCATAACCTCGACTACCGAACAGCGATCGTGCGACTCGGTAGTATCCCGAAGCCTGTCAACCATCTGCATAACGGTATTCATGGAGGTATCAAAACCTATTGTGTAATCGCAGCAGGCTATATCGTTATCTATTGTGCCGGGTATGCCTACGCAGGGAATACCCCTTAAAGACAAATCCCTTGCGCCCCTGAAAGAGCCGTCGCCACCGATAACGACAACGCCCTCAAGGCCGACCTCCCTGCATACGTTAATTGCCTTCTGCATACCCTCCTCCGTTTTAAACTCGGGGCTTCTTGCAGAATAAAGTATAGTGCCGCCTCTGTTAATTATATTTGAAACGGAACGGAGATTCATCTCATACATATCCCCGTACATAAGCCCGTTATAGCCTCGTCTTATACCCATAACCCGCATTCCTTTTTCACAGCCGGAACGCACTACGGCCCTAACCGCCGCATTCATACCCGGTGCGTCGCCGCCGCTTGTCAAAACGCCGATTGTTCTCATTCTTATCACCTCAAATTTTTGCTGCGCAGAATTTTTGTACATATATAATACACTAAAAGAAAAAATAGTCAAGTAAAATCAAACTTTTTTCTTTAATATATATTACCGCAGCGCCGTGTTTTCTTCGCCGATTATCTCTTTGATTTTGCCTACGGCTTCGCTTGTATAGCTTGTTTTAAAGTCCGTAAGCACATATTTTTTTACGTCGGAAAAGAAGAAATAAACGGGAACGTTTCCGTTTTCGCCTTTTAAAATAAGCTTGCACTGCTCGACCGCGGCGTCGTTGACGGACAAAAACCTTAAAAACACGCCGCTCTTTTTTGTTTTCTTTGAAACCTTGGGACATTCGCCGAAGGAATCCGCCACTATCTTGGGATCCTCATCCTCTTTAAGCGAAAGCCTGCCGTTTACAAGCAACACCTTGCCCGTTTCGAGTATTTGCTTTGAAACCTCGTATATCTTCGGAAAAACCAATATTTCCATACCCGAGCTTACGTCCTCTATGCCGACAAAAGCCATGGTTTCGTCTTTTTTTGTGATTTTCTTTTTGACGTACGTAATTATTCCGAGTATTTTCACATGCGTTCCGTCATTGTAAACGCTTGTTTCATCGTTTTGCGATTCAAGCAAATTCACAATTTTTGCCGCCCCTACGCTTTGCGCCGTTTTTTCATACTGCGCCATGGGATGGCCGGAAATATACAGCCCCGTCGTTTCCTTTTCAAGGGAAAGCTTTTCAAGCAGAGGAAATTCGTCGGTGTGTTCGATTTCGGGTTCGTCGGACTGTACGCCGCTGATTCCGCCCAAATCGAAAAGTCCTATCTGACCTTCTATATTTTTTCGCTTTTTATTTTCGAGATACGCTATAAACGAATTTAAATTCATCAGCATTTCCCGACGGTTAAGACCGAAGCTGTCAAAAGCGCCGCTCTTGATTAAATTCTCAACCGCTCTTTTGCTGAACTCCTTTGTATAAGTTCTTTTAAGAAAATTATAAAAGGAAGTATATTTTCCGTTTAAACAGCGTTCTCTGTAAATTGCGTCTATAAAATTAGCGCCGAGTGATTTAACCGCAAGCAAGCCGAATCTTATTTTACCCGACTGGGTTGTAAATTCCGCCCGTGAATAGTTAATCTCGGGCTTCAGCACCTCTATGCCCAAAGCGGTACATTCCGAAATATAAAGCGAAACCTTGTTTATATCGTCTATAACGCTTGTCAAAAGCGCCGCCATAAACTCTGCGGGATAGTGACGTTTAAGATAAGCGGTTCTGTACGCAATCAAGGCGTAAGCCGCGGAATGCGACTTATTAAAGGCATACGAAGCAAAGGAGGTCATATCGTCAAAAATACTGTTTGCGGTTTTTTCGTCGATATTGTTATTCTTACAGCCCTCGACAAAGGCAGCGCGTTCCTTTTCCATAACGTCGTGCTTTTTCTTTGACATAGCGCGGCGAACTATATCCGCCCTGCCGAAAGAATAACCGGCAAGCGAACGAAAAATCTGCATTACCTGTTCCTGATAAACCATACAGCCGTTTGTAACGTCCAAAATCGGGCGCAAGGCTTCGGTCTTGTAATGAATAAGCCCGGGATTGTGGCGGTTATTTATATAAGCGTCTATGGAGTCCATAGGTCCGGGACGGTAAAGCGAAATAACCGCAATAATATCCTCCAGGCTCTCGGGTTTTAAGCGAATAAGCACGCTGCGAAGTCCCGCAGACTCGCATTGGAACACGCCGTAGGTCTGTCCGTTTCTGAAAAGCTCGTAGGTTTCGGCGTCGTCAAGCGGTATTTTCTCAATATCGAAATCGGCGTCCTTTTCCCTGACCGCCTTAACGCAATCGTCTATTACCGTTAATGTGCGAAGCCCGAGGAAGTCCATTTTCAAAAGCCCGAGTTCTTCAATCGTCGTCATAGTGTACTGGGTGACTACAGACTCGTCGTTTCTCGCAAGGGGCACGTATTCGTCAACCGGTTTGTCCGTAATAACAATGCCCGCCGCATGCGTGGAAGCGTGCCTCGGCATACCCTCGACCGCCCGCGCCAAGTCGATAAGCTCCCTGATTTTTTCGTCGCTTTCATACATTTTTCTGAAATCGGCGTCTCTTTTTAAAACCTTGTCAATGGTAATATCAAATTCGCGGGGTATCTGCTTTGCGACAACGTCAACCGTACTGTACGCAAGCCCCAAAACCCTGCCGACGTCCCTTATCGAAGCCCTTGCCGCCATTGTTCCGAAAGTGACTATCTGAGCGACATGATCGGCCCCGTATTTTTTGATAACGTAATCTATAACCTCTTCGCGCCGTACATAGCAGAAATCGACGTCGATATCGGGCATACTTATCCTTTCGGGGTTTAAAAAGCGCTCAAAAAGCAAATTGTATTTCATCGGGTCTATGCCGGTTATACCTATGCAGTATGCCGCAAGGCTCCCCGCTCCCGAGCCTCTGCCGGGCCCTACGGGAATACCGTTTTTCTTTGCAAAATTTATAAAATCCGCAACTATCAGAAAATAATCGACATATCCCATATTGTCGATTACCGAAAGCTCGTAATTTAAGCGCTCGACATATTCTTTTTTGCAATTTTCGCCGAAAATTTTGTATAGTCCGTCAAAGCACTTTTCCTTAAAATACTGAAAATGATTTTGATTGTTTTCAACCTCGTAATGCGGCAGCTTGGTCTTGTGAAATTCAAATTCCAAATTGCACATATCCGCAATTTTGGCGGTATTTTCAACCGCTTCGGGGCAATCGGGAAAAAGCTCCGACATTTCGGACTCGTTTTTTAAATAAAAATCGTCCGTGCCGAATTCCATACCCGTATCCTCGTCTATGGTATGGTTGGTTTGTATGCAAACGAGAACCTTTTGTATTTTTGCGTCCTCTTTTTTTACATAATGCACGTCGTTAGTAGCCGCAAGAGGTATGCCCGTTTCTTCGGAAAGAAGCTTAAGCTTAGGTAAAATTTCAAGCTGTTGTTTTATATGATGGTTTTGAACCTCAAGGTAAAAATTACCCTGTCCGAAGACGGAATTATACCAAAGAGCCGTCTTTTTTGCGCCCTCGTAATCGTTTGCGGACAGCTTCCTCGGAATTTCGCCCGCAAGACAGCCCGAAAGAGCGATAAGCCCCTCGCTGTGCTTTTCCAAAAGCTCCTTATCCACCCTCGGCTTTGAATAAAAGCCGGTAGTCCAGGATTCGGAAACCATTTTTATAAGGTTTTTGTAGCCCGTCTCGTTTTTGCAGAGCAAAACCAGATGATACCTTTCGTTATCAACGGAATGTACTTTATCAAATCGGCTTCTGACGGCGACGTACACCTCGCAGCCGATAATGGGTTTTATGCCGTTTTTTTTTGCCTCTTTGTAAAAATTCACCGCGCCGAACATATTGCCGTGGTCGGTTATGGCAACGGCGGTCTGTCCGTTCTTTTTGGCGGCGTCAAACAACTGCTCGAAACGGCATGCGCCGTCAAGCAGACTGTATTGAGTATGCAGATGTAAATGGACAAATGGCATATCGTTACCCTCTTGTAATTACTCTGTTACCTTTTTGTAAAAATCGAAGCAGTCGAACGTTGCGAAATAATCCTTCGGCGTTTCGGCCCTTCTGATAAGCTCGAAGCTTCCGTCCGTTTTGAGCAGTATTTCGGCGGATTTGAGCTTGCCGTTATAATTGTAACCCATGGCAAAGCCGTGAGCGCCCGTATCGTGAATATACAGTAAATCGCCCATTTCAATCTCGGGTAAAACTCTGTCAATTGCAAATTTATCGTTGTTTTCGCAAAGGGAACCGGTAATATCGTACATTTTTACGCACTCCGCCTTTTCCTTGCCCAAAACCGTTATATGGTGGTAAGCTCCGTACATTGCCGGGCGCATAAGGTTTACAGCGCAGGCGTCAACGCCTATATACTGCTTATGGGTATCCTTTCTGTTTATCGCCCTCGTAACAAGCGCCCCGTAAGGTCCGGTCATATATCTGCCGAGCTCCGTGTATATTGCAACGTCGCCCATACCGTTTGCGCCGAGGACCTCGTCGTATACCTTTTTAACGCCCTGAGCGATTTTGAAAATATCGTTTTGCGTCTGGTCGGGACGGTACGGAATACCTATGCCGCCCGAAAGATTGATAAATTTAATATCCGCTCCCGTCTCTTTTTTCAGCTTAACCGCAACCTCAAAAAGAGTTTTCGCAAGAGTGGGATAATACTCGTTTGTGACGGTGTTGCTCGCCAAAAACGCGTGTATGCCGAACTGTTTTACACCCTTTGATTTAAGTATTTTAAAGGCTTCAAAAAGCTGAGGTGTGGTCATACCGTATTTTGCGTCGCCGGGGTTGTCCATAATGCTGTTGGCAATTTTAAAAAATCCGCCCGGATTGTAACGGCAGGAAAGCTTTTCGGGCAGCTTACCGAGCGTTTTTTCAAGTATATCTATATGGGTTATATCGTCAAGATTTATTATTGCGCCCAAATCGTCGGCATATTTAAATTCGGCGGGAGGAGTGTCGTTTGAAGAAAACATAATATAATCCCCCTTTGCGCCTATGGCTTTTGAAAGCATAAGCTCCGTCAGGGACGAACAGTCGCAGCCGCAGCCGTATTCACGCAGTATATTTATAAGAAACGGATTGGGGGTGGCCTTTACCGCAAAATATTCTCTGAAGCCCTTGTTCCACGAAAACGCCTTATAAAGGTTTTCACAGTTTTGACGTATGCCCTTTTCATCGTAAATATGGAAAGGGGTAGGATAAACGCCTGCAATTTCCTCCGCTTTTTCTTTTGTTACAAAAGGTATTTTTTCCATTTATTTTGCCTCCAAACGAGATTGTATTACAGCCTTGATTTTGTCAACGTTTTCTCCCGTTTGGGAAGAAAACGGGATTATATTTTCGGCGTTTACAAAATTCAGTTCTTCCCTTGACTTTTCAAGCCTCTGCTTATATTCGCCGCGATTAAGTTTATCGCTTTTGGTCATTACGACTATATAATCTATCCCGGCGTTTTTGAGAAAATCCATCATCATAAGGTCGTCCTCGGTGGCGGGGCGGCGCATATCGACAAGCTGAACCGCAAGCTTAATATTGCGCCCGGAGTTAAAATAGCGCTCCATCATTTGAGCCCAGCGTATCTTCTCGCTTTTGGCAACCTTCGCGTAGCCGTAGCCCGGTAAATCGACTATTTTGGCGTCGCTGTCGACGTCGTAAAAATTAATAGTTACGGTTTTGCCGGGAACGGAGCTTACCCTGGCAAGATTTTTTCTGCCGAATATTTTATTTATAAGCGAAGATTTGCCGACGTTTGAACGTCCGGAAAAAACTATTTCGGGCATACCGGACGCGGGAAGCTGCTCGAACGTTCCGTATGCTTTTTCAAACCGGGCATTTGAAAAGTCCATAAAAATCCACCTTACGAATATTTTTTAATTTGCGCTCCACGCTTCCGACATATGTTTATTGTCGGCGGCAACGGGTATTTTAATTTTCCCTGTACTGTTTTCGGGTAAATTTAAGGCAAGCCTCAAAACCTCTTTGACGTCGGAAACGGGTATAAAATTCAACGAATCCGTAACCGCCTTGTCGAAGGTTTTAATATCGGCGGAATTTTCCTCGGGAATAATAACGGTTTTAATTCCCGATTTATACGCCGCCATGGATTTTTCCTTAAGCCCGCCTATGGCAAGCACCCTGCCGGTAAGAGTTACCTCGCCCGTCATAGCGACGTCCGCCTTAACGCTTATACCAGACAGAGCCGAAACGAGAGCCGTGGTTATGCCTATTCCTGCGGAGGGACCGTCCTTTGGCACGGCGCCCTCGGGAAAATGCAGGTGCAAATCCTTGGTTTTGTAAAAGTCCGTTTCTATGGAATACTCGCTTGCAATGCTTCTGATAAAGCTGTATGCGGTTTTTGCGGACTCCTTCATAACGTCGCCCAAAGAGCCGGTAAGCTCAAGCTTGCCGCTGCCCTCGACGCTCAGAGCCTCGATTTGCAAAATCTCGCCGCCCGCGGAAGTCCAGGCAAGGCCGTTTACTACGCCTACGCTGTCGATTTTTTTCAGCTCGTCGGATTTGAATTTTCTCGGCCCCAAAAGCTGCTCTATATCGGACTGTCTAACCGTAATTTTGCCCTCGAAGCCGTCTGCGAACCTGACGGCGCATTTGCGTATTACCTTCGCTAAGGTTCTTTCAAGTATTCTTACGCCCGCCTCTTTTGTATATCCGTCGATTATAAGCTTCAAAGCGTCGTCGCGGATTTTAAGCTGCGACGCTTTAAGCCCGTATTCCTTAATCTGTTTCGGAATAAGGTGCTTTTTGGCTATATTGAATTTTTCGTCAAAGGTATAGCTGAATAATTCTATTATTTCCATTCTGTCGCGCAAAGGCGCAGGAATATTTCCCAAATCGTTTGCCGTTGTAACAAACAACACCTTGCTTAAATCAAACGGAATGTCAATGTAATGGTCCCTGAAAGAATTGTTCTGCTCGGGGTCGAGCGCTTCAAGCAGAGCCGAGGAAGGGTCGCCCTTGTAATCGCTTGAAAGCTTGTCCACCTCGTCGAGCAGGATAAGCGGATTTGCGCTTTTCGCCCTTTTAAGCGCGTCGATAATATTGCCGGGCATTGCGCCTATATAGGTTTTTCTGTGACCTCTGATTTCCGCTTCGTCCCTTACTCCGCCCAAGGAAATACGGACGTATTTTCTGCCCATGGCGCGGGCAAGCGACCTTGCGACGGACGTTTTGCCGACTCCGGGAGGTCCAGCAAGGCAGATTATCTGACCCTTAATATCGGGCGCAAGCTTACGCACGGCAAGCATCTCGATAATTCTTTCCTTTACCTCTTTAAGCCCGTAATGGTCTTTTTCGAGTATGGCGGAGGCTTTTTTGATATTGATGTTTTCCTTTGTGTATTTGTTCCACGGCAGGGCGAGAACCTCGTCGAGATAATTTCTTATAACCGAGCTCTCCGGGCTTGACGACTGCATTTTCATAAGCCTGTCGCACTCGGTTAAAAGCTTTTCCTCGTCCTCCTTGGCAAAGCCGATTTTTAAAATCATTTTGCGGTACTTTTCCGCTTCGGCGTCCGGAGAATCGCCGTCGTTTAATTCCGTGGAAATGGCTTTTAGCTGTTCTCTTAAATAGTACTCTCTCTGATTATCGTCTATCTGGTCCTGCACCTTGTCGTTAAGCTCAGCCTCCATGGCAAGCACGTTTGCCTCTTTTGCCAATATAACGCAGAGCTTTTCCGTTCTTTTCATACAATTAAGCTCTTCAAGCACGGTCTGCTTTAAGCTGTATTCGATAGGAATGTTCGCCGTTATGTAATCGGAAAGCTCGCCCGGGTCGTTGAGGGAAGCCACGCTAAGGGCAATGTCGGGCGCTATTTTGGGCGCAAAGCGGCAGTAATCCTCAAAAAGACTTTTTACGCTCCTGACAGCCGCCTCCGCCTTTAAAGACTCCGAGGGCTTGGGCATAATTTCGCCCGTCTGCGCCGCAGTTGCGGTGAAAAAGGGATTAACTCCGGTTATGCCGCAAAGCCTTGCCCTGTACTTACCCTCTACCACAACCCTCAGGCTGTCGCCGGAGGGCATTCTGACAATTTGCTTAATTTCGCAAACGGTGCCTATATCGTAAAGCGTTTTTGTATTGATTACTTCCTCCTGTATATCCCTCTGCGCTACAAGAAATACGCTTTTCTTTGAAACCATAGCCGCCTTGACTGCGGCAACGGATTTTTGCCTGCTTACGTCAAAGTGGACGGTAGCCCCGGGGAAAACCACAAGCCCCCTCAATGCAACCATAGGTACGGCGATAATATCGCTGTTATTAAAGAATTCCATATATATCAACTCCTTATATCTTAAAATCAACAGATAATAACATAAATCGGTTTGAACATAAATTATATAATAATATTCGACTTACTGCAATACATTTTTCACATTTTAAATTCAATTTCAGTATTTTACTTAATATAAACGCCCGTTTGAATTAATAATATAATCAAAATTCACAATATATTTTTTAAGCTTGTTTTCATCTTGCAAATTAACGAATAATGTGCTACAATCGTACAGAATTTTATAATGGGATAGATTTGGATTTTCTTTTCAAACTGTTTTTTCCGCCCTCTTATTTCGACGAAATTTGACAGCTTTTCAAAACTTGAAAACACCTTATTTCTATCTTAAAATATATAATCTGTCAGGAGGATTGAAATATGAAAGTCAGGTTTACCGAAACCGTTTTGAGAGACGCCAATCAGTCGCTTATCGCCACAAGAATGCCTTTTGAAAAATTTGATGGCATACTTGAAGAGATGAACAAAGCGGGTTACTACTCTATAGAATGTTGGGGAGGCGCAACTTTTGACTCCTGCCTTCGCTATCTTGACGAAGACCCCTGGGAAAGGCTCAGGAAAATCAAGGAAAAGTGTCCCGATACAAAATTACAGATGCTGTTGAGGGGTCAAAACCTGCTCGGCTACAAGCATTACCCCGACGACGTTGTAAGGATGTTCGTTAAAAAGAGCGTTGAAAACGGCGTCGACATAATCAGAATTTTCGACGCCCTCAACGATACGAGGAACATTGAGGTAGCGGTTGACGAAACGATTAAAAACGGCGCTGTCGCTTCGGGCGCAATATCCTACACGACAAGCCCTGTTCACACGCTCTCAAAATATGTTGAAACGGTAAAAGAAATGAAAAAGATGGGCTGTTCAACCATCTGCATTAAGGATATGGCGGGCGTTATGACTCCCGCAGAGGCAAAGGACCTTGTATCGGCAATCAAGGACGCTCTGCCCGAAATGCCCGTTATACTGCACACGCACTGCACAACGGGTATGGCGTATATGACGATATTAAAGGCGGTAGAAGCGGGCTGCGATATAATTGACACCGCAACCTCCTGCTTCTCGGGCGGCACTTCACAGCCTGCCACGGAAACGATACACGACGCTTTAACGGG
Source organism: uncultured Clostridia bacterium (assembly GCA_947630835.1). Lineage (GTDB taxonomy): Bacteria > Bacillota > Clostridia > Oscillospirales > Acutalibacteraceae > Fimenecus. The sequence goes on from CANRIZ010000001.1 coordinate 124,996, forward strand.
ACTCGGTTACGAAACGGGGCTTGACAGAAACGTTTTAAAAAAGGTAAACGATTTCTTTAAGCCGGTAAGGGACGAATATCTTGCTTCCGGGCTTTTAAAGCCGAAAGCGCTTGTCACCGACACGGACGCTTTAACCTACAAGGTTCCCGGAGGTATGCTTTCCAATATGATGGCTAACCTTGAGGATATGCATGCGCTTGACAAAATGGACGAGGCGCTTATCGAAATACCCAAGGTTCGCGAAGATATGGGTTATCCCCCGCTTGTTACCCCGCTTAGCCAAATGGTTGGAAACCAGGCGGTTACAAACGTGCTTGTAGGTCAGAGATACAAAAACATCTCAAAGGAAATCAAGGCGTATATCAAGGGCGAATACGGAAAAGCTCCCGGCGAGATAAATTCCGCCCTTCAGAAAAAAGTTTTGGGCGACGAAGAGCCCATTACCTGCCGCTTCGCCGATACTCTCGAGCCGGAATTTGAAAAGGCTAAGGCGGAAATAGGAAGCAAGGCGAAATGCGACGAAGACGTGCTTTCTTATATTGCATTCCCGACGCAGGCGGAGGCCTTCTTTGACAAGCGGGAAGAAAAGTCCAAAAACACATTTAAGTATTCGATTAAGAGAATCGACTAAGGGGGTTTAAGTATGAATTTTCTCAATACCGCAGCCGAAGCGACTGCCGCAAGCGCAGCGGCTCTCGCCTCCTCCGACGGCGGCAATACCATGACGATAACCGAAGCTTTGGGTCTGTCGGTTACGGGCATAGCGGTTGTTATGATTATACTTGCGCTGCTTGCCGTACTTGTCGTTATACTTTCAAAGATCGTTCGCTTCTTTGAAAAAGCTGCAAGAAAGAAAAGCGACAAAAATGCGGCAAAATCGGAAATTCCGCAGACTAAAGCCGCGCTTAACGCAAAGCCCGAGGTCGGCAAAACGGTTGCCCTTGACGAAAAGCAATCCGCGGGCAATCTGGAGCTTTACAAAACCGACGAAAAAACCGCGGCGGTTATTATGGCTATCGTTTCAAAGGAAAGCGGCATAGCTCTTAACAAATTGCAATTTAATTCGATTAAGCTTATAGAGAAATAAGGGAGAAAGAATATGAAATACATTGTTACATTAAACGGTACGGACTATGAAGTAGACGTTACCGAGCTTAAAGAAGCTATAGTTACAAACGCTGCGCCGTCGGCGCCCGCCGCGCCCGCTGTTTCGGCGCCCGCCCCTGCGGCTCAACCCGCTCCTGCCCCCGCCGCTGCGGTTAACGGCACGGGAACGCCCGTTAAATCGCCTATGCCCGGCACTATACTTAAAGTAAACGCGACGTCCGGTCAAAGCGTTAAGGAGGGCGACGTTCTCTTTATTCTTGAAGCTATGAAGATGGAAAACGAAATAGTAGCCCCGACAGACGGCACGGTTTCACAAATTATCGCAAACAAAGGCGCTTCGGTTGCTACGGACGAAGTTCTCGCCTTCATCGGTTAAGGGGGAACCGTAACATGGACATAATTAATTCGATTATTGAAATCTTCCAAACCTCGGGTTTTGCCTCGCTTTCGTGGCAAAACTGGGTTATGATACTGGTTTCTTTTGTATTGCTGTATCTTGCAATAGTCAAGAAATTTGAACCCTTGCTGTTGCTTCCCATTGCTTTCGGTATGCTTCTTGTAAACGTATATCCCGACATTATGTACGACCCTCTGGCAATAGCCACGCCCGGCGGAGAGGTTCTCGATTCTTCGGCGCATTGGTACGATTCGGGCGTTTTGAGGCTGATTTACTGCGGAGTTAAGTCAAGCATATTCCCCTGCCTTATCTTCCTCGGCGTTGGAGCTATGACGGATTTCGGTCCGCTGCTTGCAAACCCCTCGAGCCTGCTTTTGGGCGCGGCGGCGCAATTCGGCATATATATCGCTTTCTTAATATCAATCGCAACAAAATATATCCCCGGTTTTGAGGGCTTTTCGACTCTCGAGGCGGCGGCCATCGCAATTATCGGCGGCGCAGACGGCCCTACGGCAATTTACACCGCAGGCAAGCTCGCCCCACATCTTTTAGGCCCCATAGCGGTTGCGGCATATTCGTATATGGCTCTTATTCCGCTTATACAGCCGCCCATTATGAAGCTGCTTACCACGAAAAAAGAGAGAGAAATCAAAATGAATCAGCTCAGAACCGTAAGCAAGGCGGAAAAGATAATTTTCCCCATAGTCGTTACGGTTATCTGCGTTGTTATAATCCCGTCAACGGCGCCGCTTATCGGTATGCTTATGCTCGGCAACCTCTTTAAAGAATCGGGCGTTACGGAAAGGCTTTCGGACACTGCTCAAAACGCGCTTTGCAATATAGTTACCATAATGCTCGGCGTTACGGTAGGCGCTACGGCGGAGGGAAAAACCTTCCTCGATTTAAAAACGCTGCTTGTTATAGCGATAGGTCTTATAGCCTTCGCCTTTTCGACGGCGGGAGGAGTGCTTTTCGGAAAGCTTATGAACGTTATCACCAAGGGCAAGGTAAACCCGCTTATAGGTTCGGCGGGCGTTTCCGCAGTTCCCATGGCGGCAAGAGTTTCGCAGGTTGAGGGCAGAAAATACAATCCCTCCAACTTCCTGCTTATGCACGCTATGGGCCCGAACGTTGCGGGCGTTATAGGCTCGGCGGTTGCGGCAGGCTTCTTCCTGCTGACATTCGGTTCGTAATTTTCGACAGTTAACAAACAAAGAGTACAGGTATCGGGAGAGCAAATCTCCGCAAACGCCTGTACTCTTTTTTAAGTTAATTCGTAAATTAATTATTTATTTCTTTCTTTTCTTTATATTGCCCGACGCTTCTCTTTTCGCCTTATTGCCTCCGGCGCTGTCCTTGCCTTTTAGATTTTTGGCGCCCGTGTACATAACAGGTCTTGATCTTCCCAGACTTCTTTTCATTTTTTTGTCGTTTTGCTTTCTGAGCAAATACAGGTAAGAAGCGCCCGCTATGGCGGCTATGGCGAGGAATATTAAAAATATCGGCGATGTGACAACCGTTTTAACCGCATTTACGAGCCATAAAAATATATTTACCTTTACGTCGTCCGCCGCAACGAGGTCAACCGAGGCGACGACGCTGCCCGCATACAATATATTTGCCTTGCCGACCTTTTCGCCCTTTTTAACCGGAGCGTTGATTTGCTTGGGAGTATCGCTTTCAATAGGTTCTATAAGCACGCTGTCCTCCCCGTTGCCTATCGGGACTATTGCGGTAACGTCTTTTTCGGGTACCAGCCTTACATGGTCTGCGTCAAACGAAAGCTTAACGTCAACAACGGTTACTATTTGGGAAACGTCCGCAATTTTTTCAAGCCTTAGGTTGTCGAAAGCCCATTTGTAAAGCCGCTTGGATTCGATAAACGCCATATTGTCCTTAGTGCCGTCGCCGTTTACGTCCTTAGACGGAGCGTTCATAATAATACAGCAGTAATTATACCCGTCCTTACTCGCCTTTGAAACCACACAGCAGCCCGCCTGCTCGGTAGTTCCCGCCTTAATCCCCTGAACGTATTTGTAATAATAGGTGCGGTAATTTGAATTTATAAGCCAGTTGGAATTATAAAAATTACGTTCTTCGCTCTTGTTTGTCTTTTCAAGAGTATACTTGTTTGTATTGCAAATTTCCATAAAAGAGGGCAAATCAAGAACATGCTTAACTATAAGCGCCATATCGTTTGCGGTGGTATACTGGTTCTCGGCGTCAAGCCCGTGAGGGTTTTCAAAATGCGTGTTTTTACAGCCGAGCGACCCCACGTACTCGTTCATTTTGGCGACAAAATTTTCTATACTGCCGTTTCCTATATAATCCGCCAAAATATAAGCCGATTCGTTTGCCGACTTAACCATAAGGCAGTAAAGAAGCTGCCTGATACTAAGCTCCTCCCCCGCTTTTAAAACGGCGGGCGCGGACTTTGTACCCTTTAAAAGAGAAACGCAGTATTCCGGCACAATTATTTTTTTATCGAGATTATCGCAGTTTTCTATTACAACCGCCGCCGTGATAATTTTTGTAAGCGAAGCCAAAGCGTTTCTTTTGTCGGAATTTTTATCGAAAATAACCGTTCCGTCGTCAAGGCTGAAAAGCAGTACAATATCAGCTTCCGTCTTTAATTCCGAATTGTAATCGGCGGACGAACCGAAGCAAAAAGCGGGCGAAAACACAAGCGCCGCAGTTAAAAGCAAACAGATAAGCTTTTTCATAATATTATACAATAGCGTGTTATTTCGCTAATCCCCTTGAAAATATTGTAAAAAAAGTGTATTATAATTATAAAATTTATTTTATTATAGCAAAGAAATATTCAAATATCAATTATATTTTAAGGATGTGCATATTTTGATTTATGTAACCGGAGATACCCACGGCGACGTCGAAAGGCTGTCCGCTTCGAGGCTTAAAAGGCTTAAAGAGGGCGACACGCTTATAATTTGCGGCGATTTCGGCTTTATCTGGGACGACAGCAAAAAAGAGCATAAAATCCTGAGACAGCTCGGCAAAAGGAAATATAATATTTGCTTTATTGACGGTACGCATGAAAATTTCTCGCTTCTCAACAATTACGAGGTAAGCGCCTGGAAGGGCGGCAAGGTTCATAAGATTTACGACAACCTCTATCATCTTATGCGAGGTCAGGTTTATACCATTGACGGCAAAAAGATTTTTACCATGGGCGGCGGCGAAAGCCCCGACATTGAAATAAGAACCGAGGAAAACGAATGGTCGAAGGAGGAAATACCTACCCAAGACGAATTGCTTGAGGGCGCTCAAAACCTTGAGAAATACGATTATCGGGTGGATTACATAATCACCCATGAGCCGCCCACGAAAATCAAGGGCTTTTTACAGCTTAACGATTATGACAATCTCCGTGTTTCCGCTCTTAACGCCTATTTTGAGGAGCTTTCCCACTCCTGCAAATTCGGAAAATGGTTTTTCGGAAGCCTGCATATGGATAAATATATTTCGAGCACGCACATCTCGGTATTTAAAAATATTATTGAAGCTCAGACTTGTGAAAAAATCTGAAATAAAAGCAAAAAGGGCTCTCTCCGCAGCTTGGAGAGAGCCTGTTTTTTATCGGTTTGACCGTTTATTCTTCCGACTTAACACGTTTGGATATTATATAATTATGAACGTCGTCGGCAAGCTTTCCGTATATTTTAAATTTCTTTCTGAAGACTGTAAGCGAAGCGGCAAGGAACAATATGGGAGCGCCGAACGCAAGCAAGCCTATGCCCGTTTTGGTTGAAGGCGAAAATTTCCCCGCCCTGCTCTGGCTGTTGTAATCCATAATCCAAAGCGAACCGAAAAGCATAATCGTTTGGATTGTATATGCCATTTTCTGCAAAAAGCCTTTCATCGAAAAGGTTATACTCTCGTTCCTTACCCCGTTTTTATATTCGCCGTAATCGACTATATCCGCAAGAAAAACGGTCTGCGAAACAAACATCGAGGAAATGCCCACGGAGGCGATTATATAGCAAAAATCAAGCGCGACGGGCATTTTCAAAAACGCACCGAAAACAAGCATCAGAGCGTAGCCCGCCATGGAGAACACAAGCGAAATCGTATATGTAGTTCTTTTTGTAAACCGCTGTGAAAGCACGGGTACAACCAAAAGCCCGAGTATAGAGCCCACCGAGCCTATAGTGCCGAAAAGCGACTGCTTTGTTGAGTCGCCGATCACATTGGAAAAATAATAAGTGGCGGTTGAGCTTGTGAGATACCAGCCGGCGTTTGAAAGCATGGCGAAAATCATAAACACAACGAGCTGATCGTTTGATTTTATTACTTTAAAAATCTGCTTTAAGCTGAATTTCTGCTTTTCGTTGTAAACTACGTTGGTTTCCTTTGTCGTAAGCACGCAGATAAGCGAAAACAGCACAAGAGCTATACCGCAAATCATAGCCCACCTTGAAAAGCCGGAAGCCGAATAGCCCTTGTCCGTTTTCCTTTCAAGGTCGCTTGAAAGCAAGGGGCATACAATGGGCGTAAGAATTGAAATAATGCCCTGCCCCAAGCCCGAGAAGGTTCTTGCTACCGTGGCTACGAGGTTTCTCTCTTTTTCCTCGCTTGTAAAGGAAGGCACCATTGACCAATAGGGTATATCCGCCATGGTATTCGTCATACCCCAAAGTATATACATAACGGCAATATATATGCAAAGCTTCATTCCGCTCATTCCGAAAGAGGTGAAAAGCAGAGTAAGCACCACGGCGTTTGAAACGGCGCCTATTAAAATCCAAGGGCGGTACTTGCCGAATTTTGTTCTTGTATTATCGACTACAGTACCCATCATAGGGTCGTTTATGCCGTCCCAAATTCTCGCAATCGGAGTTAAAATAAGCAAAAAAGCTTCGGGTATGTTAAGCACGCTTGAAAGATAATAGGAAAGGAAGGAATAGAACATACCGTAGCTGAGGTCAAGCCCGGTTGCGCCTATTCCGTATCCCAGTTTACCGCAGATAAACTTCAACTGCTTTTTCATTGTACTTCCTCCGAAGCCGAAATCTCTTGCAGGCTCTTTTGGGCAAGCTTTTCTTCGTTCCTCTTGCTTGCCCTTTTGATTGCCGAAATACAGCCGAGAATAACGGCAAAATATATTATTTCCTTAACCGTGCTCAACGTGCTTTCAAAAATCGACATCGCAAGCAAACCAACAAGCGAAGAAAGAAAAGCTATGGCGTACTTTTTGTACCAGCCGTGCTTTCTGCAAAGAGAAAGTATATCTTTTACTATAATCACCGTAAACAGGGCGAAAATCAACGCGCCGATTATACCGCACTCGGTTATAATCTCTATTATAAGATTATGCGCATGGGAAAATTCGACGCCCTTTGAGAGCAGATATTCGTTTACATTGCTGCTTCCCGCGCCCAAGCCCAAAAGCGGATTTTCCCTGAATGCGGAGAAGCAGACCTTCCAAAGCTCAAATCTGTAATTTGTGGATAAATCCTCGCTTGCCGCCACTCCCCTGCGTTCAAAGATTACCGCAAGGAGTATAACCGCCACCGCCATAGCCGAACCGGACATAAATTTTGCCGGTTTTTTGCCCGCAAAGGAGAGCATCATAAACGAAAGCACAACCGCAACCGCGGCCCCCCTCAAAAACGTAAACATTATTCCGAAAAAGATGAATATTCCGCCTATTATCGAAAGTATGCGGCGCTTTTTGTTCTTAGCGTAAAAAGCGCAGAACGCCGCAAGCGGGAAAGAAATAACAAGGAAGGTTGCGAGCACAAGCGGGCTGTTGAAGCAGCCGGAAGCCCTGTCAACCGTTTCCTCGAAAAACGCATTATACCGCAAAAGGTTTAAAATAAGGGTGTCCGCCTTTTCGTATATGGGGCTCGGGAAATACTCCGATTTACCTATCGCCATAAAAATCATCTGAATAATCGCCACAATACTGTTTAAAGCGGCTGAACCTATAAAGCAGAGCATAATGTTTTCGAGCCTGTCCCTCGAATCGGACATACTTGCGACGAGCAAAAAAACAAGCACGGCGCAAACCCAGGTAACGCCCTGAGCAAGACTTGCAAGCTGAGCCTTAGCCCAAACGGCGCTGATAAGCATATAAGCGGCGTATAAGCCCATAACGCTTGCGGTTTTGCCGGCGGTAATAGCCTTTCTCCTTTCGGGCTGCATAAGGAAATAAGCCGACAGAACAATAACGAAAACCAAAACAACATAGTCTGGCAAAAGGCTTCCGAACAAAATAGCTATAGTCAATAATTTATAATATACGCTGTATTTCTTTTCTTTTAAATACTCAAACATAATCGCTTTCCTCCGAAAATGCAAGTCCGAGAATGCAAGTATTAAATAAGTATAATATAATCAAGCTAATAATATCATACATTTTGGAAAAAAACAATATTACTAACTCACACTATTTTACCGTTGTTTGAGCGTAAAAATTATATAAATATTACTAAATTATTAATTTTTCAAAAAAGGCTTGATTTTTTCTATATATTGGCTAAAATATATATTAGCACTCGGAGCTAAAGAGTGCTAATATCACATTTGTAATTATTTTTATACAGGAGGATTTTAATATGAAAATCAAACCGTTGGCAGACAGGGTTGTACTTAAACCCGTCGAGCTTGAGGAAACCACAAAAAGCGGCATTATACTTTCGGCTTCCGCTCAGGAAAAGCCGCAGATAGCCGAAGTTGTTGCGGTTGGCCCCGGCGGCGTAATTAACGGCAAAGAGGTTAAAATGTTCGTTAAGGTCGGCGACAAGGTTATCTCGGGCAAGTACTCGGGTACAGAGGTTAAAATCGACGATACAGACTACACCATAGTCCGTCAGGACGATATTCTTGCGGTTGTAGAGTAATTTTCGGGAGGTATTTTTATCATGGCTAAACAGATTATTTACGGCGAGGAAGCTCGCAAGGCTTTGCAGAACGGTATTGACAAATTAAGCAACACCGTTAAAATCACTTTGGGACCCAAGGGCAGGAACGTGGTTCTTGACAAAAAATACGGCTCTCCCCTTATCACCAACGACGGCGTTACAATAGCCAAGGAGGTTGAGCTTGAGGACGCTTTTGAAAATATGGGCGCACAGCTCGTTAAGGAAGTTGCCACAAAGACAAACGACGTTGCGGGCGACGGCACCACAACGGCTACGCTTTTGGCGCAGGCGTTTGTAAGAGAGGGTATGAAAAACGTTGCTGCGGGCGCTAACCCAATGGTTGTTAAGAAGGGTATGCAGTTAGCTGTTGACAAGGCCGTTGAAGCAATCAAAAAGAACGCAAAGCCCGTTAAATCATCGGACGATATTGCAAGAATAGCCACAATTTCCGCCGCAGACGAATTTGTAGGCAAGCTTATTGCCGAAGCTATGGAAAAGGTTACGGCGGACGGCGTTATCACTATAGAAGAATCGAAAACATCGGAAACCTATTCGGACGTTGTAGAGGGTATGCAGTTCGACAGGGGTTATATTTCACCCTATATGGTTACGGACACCGACAAGATGGAAGCCGTTATCGACGACGCTTACATTCTTATTACGGATAAGAAAATCTCTTCGATTCAGGAGGTTCTCCCCTTACTTGAAAAAATCGTTCAGGCGGGCAAAAAGCTTGTAATTATCGCCGAGGACGTTGAGGGCGAGGCTCTTTCGACCATCCTTGTCAACAAGCTCAGAGGAACATTCACCTGCGTTTGCGTTAAAGCCCCCGGCTTTGGCGACAGAAGAAAGGAAATGCTCCAGGATATAGCTATTCTTACAGGCGGTCAGGTAATCACCTCCGACCTCGGACTTGAATTAAAGGACGCCGAAATCAATATGCTCGGCCGTGCAAAGCAGGTTAAGATTACAAAGGAAAACACCACTATCGTTGACGGCGCGGGCAAGAAGGGCGATATAAAGGCAAGAGTTGCCCAGATAAGAAGCCAGATTGACGCTACAACCTCCGAATTTGACCGTGAAAAGCTGCAGGAAAGGCTTGCAAAGCTTGCGGGCGGCGTCGCGGTTATAAGAGTAGGCGCCGCAACGGAAACGGAAATGAAGGAAAAGAAGCTTCGTATCGAGGACGCTCTTGCAGCTACGAAGGCCGCGGTTGAAGAAGGCTGCGTTGCAGGCGGCGGCATAGCTCTTTTGAACGCCGTTCCCGAGGTTTCAAAGCTCCTTGCAACGGACGACGCAGACCTTAAAACCGGTATAAGCATAGTAGTTAAGGCTATAGAGGAGCCTATCCGTCAGATAGCCGAAAACGCAGGGCTCGAAGGCTCGGTTATAGTAAACGAAATTATGGCTTCAAAGAAGAAAGGCTACGGCTTTGACTTTGCAAGCGAAACCTATGTTGATATGTTCAAAGCGGGCATACTCGACCCCGCAAAGGTAACGCGCTCGGCGCTTCAGAATGCGGCTTCGGTTGCGGCTATGGTTCTCACAACGGAATCGCTCGTCACCGACATCCCCGACCCTCAGGCTGACGCGGCGGCAGCGGCGGCTATGGCACAGGCAGGCGGCGGAATGTATTAATCCCCCGCTTACAGAGGATAAAATTTAAGGCTTTATCGGGCAAAACCGGTAAAGCCTTTTTTATTATTTTACTCCAAGCCCCATTGGCTTATATTATCCGCCTGCATTGCTCCTATTATTTTCTTCTTCAAACGTGGATACCGCTTTTCAAGCTCGGTAAGCAACTGCTTGACGTTTTGGCGTTCCGTTTTTTTATCTGCGGGGCAACTGCTTTTCACCACGGGAAAATTAAGCCTTTTTGAAACGCTTTCTATCTCGTTTTCCGTTAAAAATATAAGAGGTCTAATAAGATAAAGCTTTTTGTTTGAAAGATAGGACACGGGCGAAAAGCAGGCTATTCTTCCGCCGTCAAACAGATTCATAACAAAGGTTTCCGCAGCGTCGTCAAGATGATGCCCGAGCGCCACCTTGTTACAGCCGAGCTCTTTTGCCGTATCGTGCAAAATTCCCCTTCGCATTTTGGCACAAAGACTGCATGGATTTTTCTCTTTCCTATCCTCGAATATCACCTGCCAGAGATTTGTCGCCTTAACGTAATAATCCACGCCGAGTTCGTCGCAATAAGCCTTAATTTTGCCGAAATCGCCCTTTTCGCCGTTGAAGCCGTAATCGAGCGTTACCGCGGTAATCTCGAATTTTTCGGGGTAAAAATCGCGTATTTTCGCCAAAGCGGTCAAAAGTGCAAGCGAATCCTTACCGCCCGACACGCCGACGGCTATTTTATCGCCGGCGGAAATCATATTATATTTATCCACGGCTGCCCTTGCGAGGCTTAAAAGCTTTTTCATTAAATCACTTCCTCGGATATTTTACAGCAAATTAAAATTTATGTAAAGTAAAATCGAATGCCGTTTTGTTGAATATGGCTTTATTTTATGGTAAGATAGAAAAAAGGAGTGATAATGATGTTAAATTTAATGCCCCTGCTGTCAAAATATTGGGAGGTTTTCGTTGAGAAAAGCGACCAAAAGCGAATCGACTCGCAAACTCCACCCGAAAAGGTTAAGGTCGTTTCGGACATTTCGTATATCGACGACGGTAAAACCGAGCATCTGCTCGATATTTACACGCCCGAGGAAAGCGGCGGTTTACTGCCTGTGATTATAGACATTCACGGCGGCGGCTGGATGTACGGAACAAAGGAGATAAACAAATACTACAATATGACGCTCGCCTCCAAGGGATATGCGGTTTTCAGCATTAATTACACTCTTGTGCCGCAGGCGGATATAGCCAAACAGCTTTGCGAATGTATGCTTGCCTTTTCGTGGATAAAGGAACACGCCGAAGAATTCGGCGGCGATTTAGGCAGACTGTATGTTACCGGAGACTCTGCGGGCGGATTTTTGGCGGCGTTCTCCGCGCTTTTGAACAATTCGCGGGCTTTGAGGGAAATATACGGTACGGTTTCGCCCGAACTTGATATTAAGGGCGTGGGCCTCACCTGCCCCGTCTGCTATATGGACGTTAAATCCGTTACGGGCGTATATACAAAGCAAATATTGGGAAACGAATACAAAAGCAAAAAATACAAGGGCTTTGTAAACCTTGACGACGCGTTAAAACTAAGCTCGATGCCCCCTGTTTACCTGATAACCTGCAAGGGCGATTTGCCCGCAAAAAACGCCACATTCAAAGCGTATGACGATTTACGGGACAACGGCGTAAAGTGCAAGCTTAAATATCTGCCCGACAAAAAGTTAGGTCACGTTTTTTGCATAATCGACCCGTTTTCACCGATAAGCGACGACGTAAATAACGATATGCTGAAATTTTTAAAAGACAATACATAAGCGCTTTCATTATGAAAAACAGCCCTCCCGAAGCAGGAGAGCTGTTTTTTTACGTTTAAATTACGTTAATTTTCTTTTTTCTTTTTGGAATACTTATATGCTGCGGGAATAACGGCGGCAGCGGCAACGGCGGCGCAGACCGCGCCGATAACGGAAGCCGTTTTTGCGCCCGTGGTCGGATTTTTAATTTTATTAACCGAAGCGGAGGAGCTTGATTCTGAGACGTTTTTATCGACGGCGGCTTCGTTTTGCGTTTCGCTGCTGTCGGGATTTTCGGGAGTATCGCTCGGGGAGTTGTCCTCGCCCGGGTCGCTTATCACAAGCCCCTTATTTCCCGTGACCGCCGTGGGGTCAAACGCCTTTGTTTCCATCTTTACTCTGCAAAGGTCGTATGTGCAAAGCCTTAAAGCGTTGCCGAAGCCTATGGGGTCTTTTTCATAAGTCTGCTTCATATTTGTTGTCATCTGTAATTTTTCGGCAAAGTACCAGAGGCTTGTAAGGCAAGCGTCGTTCCTTGCATAAACCGCAAGAACGGGGTCCATATAGTTTGCGCCCGTTACGTTGATATAAGCGTCGGAAACAACAAAGCCGTCAAATCCCCATTCGTTGCGAAGCAAATCAATGAGAAGCTCCGGACAGCCGCTGCACCATTTATCGCCCAATCTGTTGTAGGCGGACATAATGCCCTTCGCGCCGCCCTCTTTGACCGCTATCTCAAACGGTTCGCAGTAAAGCTCGCGCATTGCCTGCTCGTTTACCCAGGTGAAAAGTCCTCTCGTCTGCCTGTTTGTTTCCTGGTCGTTGCAAACAAAATGCTTGACCGTTACAACAACGTCGTGGCTCTGTACGCCCTTTGTTACGGCAGAAGCCATTTTGCCGGAAAGAAGCGGGTCTTCGGAATAATACTCGAAGTTCCTGCCGCCCATGGGATTTCGGTGAAGATTGCAGGCGGGAGCATACCAGATGTTTGTGCCTATTCCGTTACATTCCCTGCCTATCGAATCGCCGTAAGCCTCGGCAAGCTTATCGTTCCAGGAGCTTGCAAGGCAAACAGCCGCAGGATAAGCTACGCCGGAATCCTTATAAAGCAAGCCGCCCGAGCCTTTAACCATTGCCGGTCCGTCGTTATCGACGGTTTCGGGTACGCCGAGGCGCTCAAGCCCAAGCGTTTTATAGCCGCTTTCGCAAATCATATCAATCATTTCGTCAACGGTAAACTGATCGAGGAATTTATCCCAAAGCGTCGGATCGGCGTTGACGTCGGCAAGCATAATATTGCCGTCGCCGTAAACAACGCCCGTTTTCGGAACAGTTCCCTCGGCAGTCGCTTCGGGCCTTGTATCGCAGTTTTTAACGCTGTCGGGAGCTGTGTAATCAGTGGGAGCCGCCGTTGGCTTTAAAGGCTCGGAACGTGAAAAATAATCCAAGCCGCCGTCGGCATACGGGAAAAGGTTTTTAATTTCCGTTCCCGTTGTATCGTCGTTTTTCATGACTTTGGTTTCGTCAAGGCTGTAGGTATATGTTTCTTCCTCGAAGGTTTTTATATCGTGGCCGACCTTAATTACATAATCGCCCTTTTCAAGCACCCAAGCCTGAGCGCCCTTGTAATCGTAAGACGCCATATCGTCAATTTTGAACGAAACGTTTACCGCGGCGCTTTCGCCGGGAGCCAAGGTATCGGTTTTGGCGTAGCCCGCAAGCTCTATTGCGCTCTTTTCAATCCCGCCGGGATAATACGGAGCCGAAAAATACACCTCTACAACGTCCTTACCTGCGACGCTGCCGATATTGGTAACGGTTACGTCGACAGAAATTTTGCCGTTTTCAACCTTGTACTCGCCTACGTCCCATTCAAAATCGGTATAGGAAAGTCCGTAGCCGAAAGGATACATAACCCTGTCCGGCGCAAAGGTTTCAAAATACCTGTAGCCGACGTATATGCCCTCTTCGTAATTTACAAAATACCTGAAAAGCTGATCGGAGTATTGGAAATTACCGAAATTGACGGTGGTGGGATAATCTTTAATATCATACGCTATGGTATCGGTAAGCTTACCCGAGGGGCATATTTCGCCCGTAAGGATTTTGCCTACGGAATCCGCACCCACCTCGCCGGTAGTCCAAACGAGCATAGCGGCGGTAACGTTTTCGTAATCGTTGAGAAAATCCGTTTGAAGTATGTTGCAGGTATTGAAAATAACAATAACCTTGTTGAAGTTATCGTTAAGAGTTGAAATCAATTCCCTTTCGGTGTCGGAAATTTTTATATCCTCCACAGAAACGTCGGACATTTCGGCGCCGGTTCTTGTGATAACGAAAATTGCGGTATCCGAAAAGCTCTTGGCGTTTTCAAGCACGCTTGAAGCTATCTGCGAAGCCGGCAGTTCCTCGGCAATGCTGCCGTTTAACATCTGAATAAGCATATCGACAAGCCCCTGGCCCGTTTCCTGTACGGAATGTTGAGTTCCCCATTCCATATACATTTTCAGAAGCTCCTCGTTGTATTCGATTCCGGCGTTTTGTAAAGCGGTATAAAAATCAATCGCCTCATCCGAAACGACCGAACCCGAACCGCCTCCGCCTATTGCAAAATTAACCGAGCCCATACCGAATACGTTAACTTTTTTGTCGGTCAACGGCAGGGTATTGCGGTCGTTTTTAAGCAAAACGACGCCCTCCGCCTCCATTTGCTTTGCAATTTCCCTTGCGGAAGCGGCAGCCTCTTTTGAATAGTTGCCCGAAACCGCCAAAGCGCAGAACGCGCAGGAAAACAGCATAGCGGCGGCGAGCAAAACGCTTATTACCTTTTTAATTGTTTTCATCCGAGTTTCCTCCCGATAAAATATTCCGCTACAATAATAACATCTTTTTTGTAAAATCAACAGTAAAAAATTACACTTTTCTTCATTTTCGGCGTTTTAAATAAAAGAAAAGTGAAAATTTGAATATTTTAACCTATCAAAACACGGTTTTAAATGAAAAACAAGCAAAAGCCCCACACAAAAGTGTAAGGCTTTACTCTTTGGCATAATATATAAGTAAAATTATTTTAGCTTATGCTTATGCGTTCTCTTCCTCTTCCTTCATCTTTGCAAAGCATTCGCTGCAATAAACCGGTCTGTCGTCTCTCGGCTGGAAAGGAACCTTTGCCGGTCCGCCGCATCTTGCGCAAACTGCGTCAAACAACTGTCTCTCGCCTCTGATGGCGTTTTTCCTTGCGTCGCGGCAAGCCTTGCATCTCTGAGGCTCGTTTACAAAGCCTTTTTCAGCATAGAACTCCTGCTCGCCCGCTGTGAAAACAAATTCGTTTCCGCACTCTTTGCATGTAAGGGTCTTGTCTTCGTACATTTTAGTAACCTCGCAACATAAAAATATTTTTACCCCCAACGGATTTGCACCGTTTACAAATTAATGTTCTCCTTATGAGAAGGGCATTTTTACAAATTTGAATTACGAATCTTATGACGCACCCGCTGAAGAGCATTGTCAACCGATTTTACAGTAGTCCCCGTTTTAAGAGCTATCTCCTCGTAAGACATACCGCTTATAAAAAGCTTGAGAACCTCAAGCTCTTTTTGAGAAAGCATTGAATTAATATAATCGAGTATTCTGTCAAAACGGTCTTTTCCTATTGTGATTTCTTCAACCGATGCGATTGCGGCGGCTTTGTCGCCGGAACTTTCCAAAGATACGGTTTCAAAAGTAAAAACGCTGTTCTCGGAACGCTTGCGTGAAGCGGAAATGAGCCTGTTGCGAACGCACTCGGCCATATAATTCTTAAAACTTGCGCCGCCGGCGCTGTCGTAAGATTTTACGGCCGAAAGCACGCTTAGCATCCCCTCTTGGTAAAGGTCGTCGCTTTCAATAGAAACATTTGCTGAGGCAGATAAGAATTTCCTGACAAGGCTGTGAACAAAGGGCGAAACGCCGACGATAATTTGCGTTAAGGCGTTTGAATCCCCCGCTTTTGCCCTGCCGACAAGCGATAAAATATTTTCACCGTTTAACGAGTTCTTATCAAAAGACAATATCGTTACCCCTTCGGCAGTATAAACACTACTTATTCACACTAATTTAATTATATTATAACAGTTATTTGTAATTTGTCAATATTTTTTTGTGAAAATTGTATATAAAAACAAGAGCAACCCGCAAAACGGATTGCTCTGTGACTTTTTATTATCTTACCAAGGTATAAAGCAAAACCGAAACCGCGCTTGCCGCCATTAAAACCGCAAGGCAGACGCATATTACTTTTACAACTTTCCTGTTAAACATTTTTCACTCCGTTATTCTATGCCCATTATTTTTTCCATATCGGCGGAAATTTCCGCGGTGAGTTCTTCTGCCGAAGCCCTGTCCTTTTTAACCGCCGTTATGTAAATTTTAATTTTAGGCTCCGTACCTGAGGGACGGACTATCACGCCCGAACCGCCTGTGAGCTTATATGAAAGCACGTTTGATTTCGGCAAATCGATTTTTTCCGTATTTCCCGAAGTTAAATCGTTCTTTACGCTGTTTAAGTAATCGGATATACATAAGACCTCAAGCCCCGCTATATGCTTAGGAGGATTGGAGCGCAGTTTGGTCATCATATCGCTCATCTTCTGCATTCCCGCCGCGCCTTCAAAATTAAAGTTGAGCAGAGAATTTAAGAACATACCGTACTTATTGTAGATGTTCTGCATCTGATTGTAAAGACTTACGCCCTTTTTCTTGTAATAAGCCGCCATTTCGCATATAAGCATCGAAGCTACGACAGCGTCCTTATCCCTTGCGTGAGCGCCCCTCAAATAGCCGTAAGACTCCTCCATACCGACTATAAACCTTTCGGTTTCGTTCTTCTTTTCAAGCTTGGTAACAAGCTCGCCTATATACTTAAAGCCCGTAAGTAAATCGGCAGTCTCCGCGCCGTAGCTTTTTGCAATCTCGGCTACAAGCTGAGAGGTTACTATGGTTTTTACAACTATTGGATTTTCGGGCAGTACGCCCTGCTCTTTGAGAGATGAGAGTATATATTCCGTAAGCATTATGCCCACTTCGTTGCCCGTCATAAGCTTGTATTCGCCGTTATCGAGAACCGCTATGCCCACTCTGTCGCAGTCGGGATCGGTTGCAAGGAGTAAATCCGCCTTTTTATCCCGAGTCATAGCGACAGCGCACTCGAATACCTGCTTAATTTCCGGGTTCGGGAAAGGACAGGTGGGGAAATTGCCGTCGGGAAGCTCCTGCTGTTTAACAACCCTGACGTCCGAAACGCCTATTCTCTTTAATATTTCCCTGACGTGCTTATTGCCCGTACCGTTGAGCGGCGAATAGATAACAGAAAGCTCGGAATTTTCGCATGCGCCGGGATTAACCCTTGCTTTCAGAACCTCTTTATAGAAGCTTTCAACAACCTCGTCCGAAACATACTCGATATTGCCGAGCTTAACCGCTTCGTCAAAATCCGTCTTATGTATGCCGTCGAACATATCGACCTTATTTATAAATTCGTATGTCTTTGCCGCCGCCTCGTCGGTCATCTGATAACCGTTGGGGTCATAGCATTTATAGCCGTTGTATTTTGCGGGATTATGGCTTGCGGTAATGATAATACCCGAGCTGCATTTGTAATAGCGCACGGCATAGCTTAACATCGGGGTGGGAACAAGCTCCGGATAAATATATACCTTTATCCCATTGCCTGCAAGCACCTCCGCGGCGGAACGGGCAAATACGTCCGACTTTATCCTTGAATCGTAGGCTATCGCAACGGAGGGTTCGTCAAAAGCGGAATTAAGATAATCCGCAAGCCCCTGCGTAGCCTGATTGACGGTATAAATATTCATTCTGTTCGTGCCCGCGCCGATAACGCCTCGAAGCCCCGCCGTGCCGAACCCGAGATTTTTGTAAAAGCGGTCGAGGATTTCATCCTCGCTGCCCTCGATTTGCTTTAATTCGGGAATTAAATCGCTGTCGCCAACGGCTTTTTCACACCATAATTTATAAAGCGCGTTTATATCGTTCATAAACATACCTCCGAGCATAATTTATTTTTTATAAATCATATTATAAGACTTTACCGCTCCAAAGTAAATATTTATTTCGTTAAAAATCAGGTAAGTACCTTGGATAAAAAGTCTTTTAACCTCGGATTTTGGGGATTTGTAAAAATTTCGTCGGGCGTTCCCTGCTCCAAAATTTTTCCCGCGTCCATAAATACCACTCTTGTGGCTACCTCCTTGGCAAAGCCCATTTCGTGCGTTACAACCGCCATAGTCATACCCTCTGCCGCAAGGGCCTTCATAACGTCGAGAACCTCGCCTACCATTTCGGGGTCGAGCGCCGACGTGGGTTCGTCAAAAAGCATTACCTCGGGTTCCATACAAAGCGCTCTTACTATTGCCACCCTTTGCTTTTGACCTCCCGAAAGCTGACTCGGAAACGCAGAAGCCCTGTCCTCAAGCCCTACCCGATTTAAAAGGTTAAGGGCGTTCTTTTCTGCCTCTTCCTTGCTTTTGTTCAAAAGCTTCATAGGGGCGATAGTCATATTTTTGAGTATGTTCATATTTGCAAAAAGGTTAAAATGCTGGAACACCATTCCCATTTTTCTGCGGTGGAGGTTAATATTGGTTTTCGGGTCGGTAATATCTACGCCGTCAAATATAATTTTGCCCTCGGTCGGAATTTCAAGCAGATTAAGCGAACGCAAAAAGGTTGACTTGCCGCTGCCGGACGGGCCGATTATTACAACGACCTCGCCTTTTTTTATTTCCATATTCACTCCGTCAAGAGCCTTAACCTTTTCGCCGTTGTAGTATTTTTTCAACCCATTGATGCTGATAAGCGAATTGTTTGCCGTGTTTATTGCGTTTTCGTTACCTTTCATTGCGGCGAAGCCTCCTTTCGACAGCGGTAAATACCCTTGTCAAAACGACAACGGTTATAAGATAAATTATCGCAACCGCTATAAGCGGAATAAACGCCTCGAAGGTTCTGCCCCTTATAAGGTCGCCGGCCTTCGTTAAATCCATTATTCCGACGTAACCCGCAATCGACGTTTCCTTCAACAGGGCGATAATCTCGTTTAAAAGCGTGGGCAGCACCGCCTTTACGGTCTGCGGTATTACCACATAAGCCATGGTCTGAACATAGTTGAAGCCAAGGCTTCTGCCCGCCTCGAACTGCCCGTTGTCTATAGACATTATGCCGCCTCGGAAAATTTCGGCGACATATGCGGCGGAGTTAAAACCGAAGGCTATAACCGCAACAGCAATATCGCTTTTTGACGAAACGAGTATAACGAAATACCAAATCATAAGCTGTACCACTACGGGTACGCCCCTTATGACCGTTATGTAAATTTTGCACACTGCGTTAAAAAATTTAAGCAGGTAATAGCCTATGCCGCCCCTGAGCTTCAGCGTTTCCTCGTTCTTGTCGTACGACGACCTGACGGCGGCGAGTATTACGCCGAAAACAAGCCCCAGCAAAACCGCAAAAACGGTAATCAAAACGGTATGCAGAAAACCCTCCACAAGCCATTCCCAATATCCGTTGTCGATAAAGCAAAGCATAATTTTATCTCTGAGCTCATCAAACATTCTTTCGACCTCCCAGGTCTGTTATAATAAAAAAAGGGCGGAACGAAGCCGCCCTGAATTTACTCAGCGCAATTTACGCCTGTTATTCGGCAGGAATGTACTTATCGATAATGGATTGAAGAGTACCGTCCGCCTTAAGCTCCGCAAGAGCCTTATTGATGTCTTCAAGAAGCTGCGAATTATCCTTTGAAACGGCTATCGCATAGTCCTCAACGGTCCATTCCGCGTCAAGAATTGTAAGTCCCTCGTTTGCCTCAACAAAGGATTTTGCGGGTTCGTTGTCGATAATAACAGCCTGAACTTTATCGGTTACAAGTGCCTGAACTGCGTCGGCGCCCGTTTTGTAACGGATTACGTTATCCTCGCCGTAACCGCCGTTTTCAACGGTATCGGAAGCGTAAATATCGCCCGTTGTATCCTGCTGAACGCCTATTTTCATAGAGCCGTCGCCCTTTAAGTCGTCAAGCGACTTGATAGAGGAATTTTCCTTAACGATAACTACCTGAACGCCCGTTGCATAGGACTCGGAGAAGTTTACGCTCTGCAGTCTTTCTTCGTTTACGGTGATGCCCGCCATACCCATATCGAACTTGCCTGTCTGTACGCCGCCGATAATCGAACCGAACTCAACGTCTTTGATTTCAAGCGTCATATCAAGCTTTTCGGCAATTTTCTGCGCAACCTCAACGTCTATGCCGGCAAAATTATCGCCGTCCTTATACTCATAGGGAGGGAACGCCGCGTTTGTAGCCATAACAAGAGTTTTCTTTTCCTTACCGCCGCAAGACGCAAAAGCGCACATTACAAGCGCCAAAGCCATAACAACGGCAATGATTTTAATTGACTTTTTCATATATTTTCCTCCGAAATTTTAATATGCTTGAATTATACACCGTATTGAATAAAAATGCAAGTGTTTTGTATAACTATTCATCAACTTTGTTATTTATTACAATTAAGCGGTATAAAATTCGCTTTTAAATTGACATTTTATATATAGAAATGTATACGAAAAATGATTTTTATTCATAAAAATGAATATATGCCCTTTATTGTGCATATTATTGCAAAATTGTCGAATTGAGTCGTTCGGCTGAAAAAAATTATTCTTGACCCGCAAATGCGTATTAATTTACAAAATATTTGTTGATTTAGCAATTTTAATTTGGTATTATTATTCTCGGATGTATTTGTAAGGAGGAATATTGTTGAAAGTACATTATGACTATTGCGAGCACATTGAAAGCATAATGAAAGATCAGCCCGACAACGCTGTTAATTTCATATTTAAGCGCCGCATTTTACAGGAAATGACCGAAAGAACCAAGCAGGTTCTCGACAGAGGTCTGAAAGACGAAAAGGTTTGCCACGAGCTTATTATTTCCGAATTTAATTCCAAGAAGGTTTTGTCGGATTACAGGCATTATATTGACGGCATCAAGGATAAAAAAATTATCAAATATTCCCCTGCCGCCGCCGCTTTGGCGATACTCGCTTCGGTTGTGGTTTTTCTTGCAATCGGGCTTTTCACCGACGTTTGGCATCCTACCTGGCTTATTGTCGAAGGGACGGCGAGCCTAAGCGCAGTTGCGCTTATGTGGACGGGCGTTTATCTGCTTAACCGTCACAAAATGCTTTACGCCGTTTCACGCGCTCTTGTGGCGGGCTCCGTTATGGTTATAACCCAGTTTTTATTCCTCGTTTTAAGGATACCGCTGGGAATTGAAAAAGCGTACCTTATTTTCCTTGCGGCGCTTGCGCTTATGTTTATAAGCGACGCCGTACTCGCTACGCTGACCGGGCAAAGGCTCATAATCATAAATTATCTTATAACCGTACCCGTTGTGTTTGTTTTTATTTACGTTATATTCGGAATTTTAAGGTTTTACACCTGGCAGCAGGGCGAGGTTTTAATTTACCTGTCGCTGTTAATTGACGTATTGATTGTTGTGGGAATGCTGCTTCACAACAGAAAATATACCCATAAACCGGAGGTGGACGACGTATGGAAGGAAAACTGAACGCAGAGCTTTGGGATAAGATGCACTATCTTTTCCGTGATTTTAACGACCGTATGGTTCACGTTGAGCTGCACTATGATTTTCCCATAGACGTTGATATTTTAAAAACCGTGCTTATCTGTTTTCTCGAAAAAGCGCCGGTGCTTCACTCCTCTTTTGTTGATACAAAGCTTAAAACATACTGGAGGGTGAACGATTACAATATCGACGACGTGCTTCACGTTTCAACGCCCGACAATCCCGACGAAGCGATAAACGAATTTTTAACGCAATACATTCCTCCCGAAAGCAAGCTTCAAATTCAGGTTGCCGTATTCAACAAGAAGGACGGCGGAAGCGCGCTGTGCATTGTGGAAAACCATATGTGTATGGACGGCGGCGACCTTAAATACTTCTTAAAGGCGCTTTGCAAAAACTACAATGAATACGCCGAGAACAAGATAAGCCCCATTGATTTAAAATCGGGTTCGAGAGCATACGACGAGGTCTACGCCGATTTTTCAAAAACGGAAAAGAAAATGGCGCAGAACCTCTACAAAAACGTATGCGCAAAGGACAATCACCGTTTCCCGTTGACAGAAGACAATATCCGCGACTGTTCGTTTATAGCAAGACGAAAGATAAACAAAGAGAATTTTGCAAAGATGAGAAAATCGGGCAAAGCAATAGGCGCTACGGTAAACGATATGCTTGTTGCGGCGTATTTTTACAGCCTTTACGAGCTTGCGGGTTTTGACAAAAGCGAAAGCGTTACAATCTCCTGCGCCATCGACCTGCGGCGGCATATGAAGGACGCAAGCGAAACGGGTATTACAAACCAAACGGCGTTTATGCAATGCAATATTCCAAAGCTCGGGGACAATATTTTTGAAACGCTCAAATACACAAAAAAAAGCGTTGAAAGATTTAAAAACGACAAATTTATGGGTCTGTACGGTCTTCCCCTGCTAAAGCTCGGCTACAGCATTATGCCGCAGGCGGCAAGCGAGCAGGTAATCAAAATCGGCTATTCAAACCCGCTTATCGCTATGAGCAATATAGGCGTATTGGAAAGCGACAAGCTTACGCTTTCGGGTCACGCTCCGGTTGACGGCTTTATGACGGGCGCGGTTAAATACAAGCCCTATGTGCTTCTTTCCGCAACGTCAATCAACGGCGAACTCACTCTTTCGATGTGCGTAAGAGGAAACGAGGAGGACGAAAAAATCGTAAACCGCTTCTTTGACCTTATGGAAAAGAACATAGAGGTTTTATCCTCAAAAAACGCTTAAAGCTTAAAAATTTTAAGGCGTCCGCACTTTAGGTGTGAACGCCTTATTTTTTTAACTTACTTAACAGAAGCTTAGTTCTTCTTTTTTCTGAAAACTATCAATTTGCTGAAAACGTAGTTTAATATAACAACGGCAACCGAAACTATAAGCTTTGCCGCCATACCCTCTATGCCGAAAACCGTTTGATTTAACCCGAGCCTTACGAGCAGCGGCACTCCGAAAACCTCAAGCACGCCCGTAACGGCTCTTGACGCAACGAAGGATATAAATTCTTTGGCAACGATTCCCGGCGCAAAGCTCCTGCTTTCAAACACCCATATTTTATTTGTTATAAACGCAAACAGCACGCCCGCAACCCAGGCGGCGGCATTGCTTATTGTTATCCAAGTAAGGGGATTCACCGCCGAGGGCGATATTTTTACAAGCAGAGTATAAGTAAGCCAATTTACGAGCGTGGTAAGAACGCCGAAAATAACGTAGGTTATAAGCTCCTTATACTTTTTTAACAATTCAAATATTTTATTCACCGATATTATCTCCGAAATTTATATTTGCCTTTGCCGCTTGGGAATGTTGAAATTTTCTGTCAATTTTATAAAGCCTGCCGTCCTTAATAAGCCTTGCTCCCGTCTGGTGGAACTTAAAAGCCACTCCCTTTTCGACGCATTGCCGTCTTATATCGAGAACCCAGTCAAAGCTGCATGGTCTTGCCGCTTCGCCCGATTCCCCGCCTGCTGAAACAAGCTCGATCAAATCCCTGTCAAGATAGCTTGAAAGCTCTATATTGCCAATAAGAGGAGCGCATATTATGTGCCTGTGCTTTATCGGAGCTTCAAGGAAAAAAGGCAGACGCTTGTCCGCGGCGCTTTGATTTTCCACGGAACAGCCGAT
Organism: uncultured Clostridia bacterium; assembly: GCA_947630835.1. Classification (GTDB taxonomy): domain Bacteria; phylum Bacillota; class Clostridia; order Oscillospirales; family Acutalibacteraceae; genus Fimenecus. The sequence goes on from CANRIZ010000001.1 coordinate 148,587, forward strand.
TATTACATTTTCATAGCCGTCCTGCCAGTCGGTCGGCAAAACCGTTTGCAGGCGTTCGATTCTTTTGGTGAAAAAACAAAACGTGCAGTCGCTTCGCTCTCTAATCATCTTCCAAGCGTCAACCCGCCAGTCGTCCGCCTCCTCCAAAAGGAAATCGGAGGTAAAGCAGGTATAGACGAAAGAGCCGGACGGAATTTTGTAACCGCCGCTTCTTGACCGCTTTACGGGGAGATTGAAATTCTGCGTTTTTAAAACAACGCTGCTGTCCTTTTCAAAGCCCGAATCTATCCTGTAAACGTAACAGTTTTTGCAGCCCTCGCTGATTTTATGACAGCCGTGCCATAAATTCCAAGTATAATCTTCCATATCATCGTCCCGCAAGCTCGTAAAACAGGGATAAAAACTCCTCCCGCGTTTCCGTTTCCGATTTAATGCTTTTATCAAGGTCAACGCTTATTCGGGAAACGCCTTCAAGCAGCTTTTCGCCGTTGAATTTTAAAAATTCATGGTAAAGCATAGCGTCGTCAATATCCCTTGCAAGCTGTTTTTCGCCGTCGGTAACGCCGCCGTCCAGATACTTTGAAAAAATAATATCCTGATATTTTCCTTCTATCTGAGAAAAATACGGAATTTTCATTTTAAGCGGCCTTGTCATATCGCCTATATACGCCTCGGCGGCGTCGTGAAGCAGACACAGAAGCTGTACCCTTTTCGAGTATCCCCTGTTTCGGGCTTCGAGTGCGCAATTAATCGAATGGCGGGCTACGGAGAAAAACACGCTGAAATGCCCGTTCGCCCTTGTCAAAAGTGAAAGAGCGTGGGCAATATCCGTAATCTCGATATCCTCTGACTTGGGTTGAGTAGGGTCAAAACGAATATGACTGATTGTGGAAATGCAATTTTTATCTACCATACCGTAACCTCAAAAGCCTGTTTTATATTATTTCCCCGCCGCCGAGTACCGTATCGCCGTCGTACAAAACAACGGACTGTCCCTTTGTAACAGCCCTCTGCGGCTCGTCAAACCTCAGGTTTAAAATATTATTATCGTCTATATAAGCCGTTGCGGGCTGTTCGGTGTGCTTATATCTGATTTTTGCCTTACAGCGCACGGGAGTTTTGAATTCATCCGCATTGCCGGAGATTATATTTACGTTTTTCGCCCTTAGAAAATCCGTAAACAAATCCGCATTGTCGCCCAAAACCACCCTGTTGTTTTCGGCATCTATCTCCAAAACGTAAAGCGGCTTTGTATATGAAACCGCAAGCCCTCTGCGCTGACCTACGGTATAGTTTATTATGCCCTTATGTCTGCCCAAAACGCTGTTATCCCTAAGGACAAAATCGCCCTGCTCGAATTTTTTGCCGAGGTAATTCTCAATAAAGCCGGAATAATTGCCGTCTTGTATAAAGCAAATATCCTGGCTGTCGGACTTATGGGCGGTAACAAGGGAGTTTTTGTCGGCAATATCCCGTATTTCGCTCTTTGCAAAGCCGCCGAGCGGAAAGCGTATTCTCCGTAATTGCCGCTGGGTCAGCATATAAAGCACATAGCTCTGGTCCTTGGAGGGGTCCGCGGCTTTTTTGAGCAGATATTTATCGCTCGCTTTATCAAATTCCACCCTTGCGTAATGCCCTGTGGCAAGCAGGCGGCAGTTGTTTTCGTCCGCCTTTTTCAGCATTTCGGAAAATTTTAAACTTTTGTTGCAGAAGACGCATGGGTTCGGCGTTTCGCCACGGGCATACGCCTTAACAAAATTGTCAATTACGAAGCTTTTAAACTCTTTTTTAAAATCAAAGACCTTAAAAGGTATTCCTATTTTGTCGCAAACGCTTTGGGCGTCGGCTATATCGGCGCTTTCCTTTTCAAAAAGCGACATCGCAGCGCCTATACAGTCAAAGCCCTGCTTTTTAAGCAAATAGGCGGCAACGGACGAATCTACGCCGCCGCTTAAGGCTATCATTACCCTTTCGTTTGACATACGCGCACCTCAGCCGCCGAGCCTTATCATCTCGTCAATGCACTTTCTCGCCTTTACGACGGTATCTTCGTCCAAAACTATTTCCTCGCCCGAACGGCCGACGACAGCGTTGTAGACGTCGTAAAGCGTTGAAAGCTTCATATTTTTGCAAATGAGCTTTTGGGAGAGGTAATAGAACATTTTATCGGGACACTCGTATTGCAAATGCTCGGCTATAGAAATTTCGGTGCCGATTATAAATTCCCCGCAATCGGAATTTTTCGCAAACTCCATTATGCCGGAGGTTGAACCGACGTAATCCGCATGCTTTACCACCTCGGCGGTACATTCCGGGTGAACAAGCAGCAGAGCGTTCGGATGCTTTTCCTTTGCCCGCAAAACCTCCTCCTCGTTTACCGAGGCGTGAACCGGACAGCCGCCCTGCAAAAGCTTTATGTTCTTTTCGGGAACCTGCCGCGCTACATATGCGCCGAGATTGCAATCGGGAATAAAAAGTATATTTTTATCGGGAAGCTGTTTTACTATCTTAACCGCCGAAGACGAGGTTACGCAGACGTCGCATACCGTTTTAAGCTCGGCGGTAGTGTTTATATAAGCAACCACCTTGTAATCGGGATATTTTTCCTTTACTTTTAATATAAGCTCTTTATCCATCTGCTCCGCCATAGGGCAGCCTGCGCCGCTGTTGGCGAGTATAACCCTTTTGTCCGGGGAAAGTATTTTTACGGTTTCCGCCATAAAGCGCACGCCGACCATTATTACCGTTTTCTGCGGGGCTGTTTTTGCCTTTACCGAGAGGGCGTAGCTGTCGCCGGTGAAATCCGCTGTTTCAAGAATTTCATGCGCCGTATAAGAATGAGCCAAAATGCAAATATCCTTTTCCTTTTTTAATCTCATTATCTCTTTTTGTACATCCGAAATCATTAAAATCATCCTTTCGACAAAAGCTATATCGTATATAATACATTCTTTTTTTAAATAAATCAACATTGAATATGTAAAAATATTCTTGTATAATTGCCTTGGTGATTAATTTATGCTCCCCGTGTATTACTCGTTTGACGAATATATAAAGGATCGCTTCGGTGAAAAGCTTTACAAGCTTTCGCTCGACGGCGGTATGACCTGCCCAAACCGAGACGGGACTTCGGGTACGGGAGGGTGTATATTCTGCTCTGCGGGAGGGAGCGGAGAATTCGCCCAAAAGCTTTGTGAGGACGTTGATATTCAGATTGAAAAAGCCAAAAAGCGGGTTTCAAAAAAATTTAAGGGCAATAAATATATTGCGTATTTTCAAAGCTATACAAACACCTATGCCGATACGGCCTATCTTGAAAAGCTGTTTTTTAAAGCGATTAACAACGATTGCATAGCCGCCCTTTCGATAGCTACCCGCCCCGATTGCCTGGGGAAAGACGTTTTGGAGCTTATTGAAATCTTAAATAAAATCAAGCCCGTTTTTGTAGAGCTCGGTCTGCAAACCATACACGAAAGCACGGCGAAGCTGATTAACAGAGGCTACTCTCTGCCGGTGTTTGACGAAGCGGTAAAAAGCCTTAAAAATATAGGCGTAAACGTTGTTGTGCATTTGATTTTGGGGCTTCCCGGTGAAAGCGAAGAAATGATTTTAAAAAGCGTTGATTATGTTGTAAAGAGCAAAGCCGACGGAATTAAGCTCCAGCTTCTTTATGTTCTGAAGGGTACAGAGCTTGAGAAGCTGTATTTAAACGGCGAATTTAAAACGCTTGAAAAGGAAGAATATATCAGCCTTTTGATAAAGTGTATTAAAAAAATACCAACCGATACGGTAATTCACAGGCTCACGGGGGACGCGCCCAAAAAGCTGCTTGTCGCTCCCCTCTGGTCCGCAAACAAGAAAGACGTTCTAAACTCCGTAAACAGAGAGCTTATAAAGCTTAAATAACGGCAAAAGAAAAAAGCGAATCGCGCGATTCGCTTTTTTTATTAAAGAACATATATTGTTACGTTTCTTGCGCCCCAGTTTTCACACTCGGCGTCGGTGTTCATATAAAGGTCAACGGTAAACTTGCCTTTCTTTACAAATCCGCCGGTATCCGCCGCAATGCTGTAGCCGTAAACAATACCGTCGTCGGAAACTATCCAAAGCTCAGTTCCGTATGGGAACTGATTGGGGTCGACCGCAATATACCCGGGCTTTACGTGCCTTCCGCTTGCGGTATAAGAACCGCTGGAGGCGCTGTATGCGGACGCCTTGCCCTTAACTATTTTCTTATAGTTTACGGGACGGCCGTTTTCTATTGTTACGGAAGACGGAACGGAAAGCTCCGAAATCATTGAGCCGTTGTATTTAACGGCGGAAACGGTTACGGGTTTTTCCTTGGTTCCGACCGCTGTAATCTGGGAAACCGCCTGCTTTACAAGCACCTCGTTTACGACCGAGGAGCTTTGAAGCTCGCCGTTTACGTATTTATCCTCATAAGTAACGGTTTTAACGCCGTTCTCACCCTTTTGGGTAATTTTGCTTGTGCCGGAATAGAGCTTAGGTTCTTCAACCTTTTTGCTTGAGAACTCAACGGCTTCATTCTGCTCTCTGGTAATGAATTCAACTCTGTTGACGGTAATTTCAATGCCGTCGCTCAAATCGGTATAAATGTCGGGCGTAACCTCGTCGTTCTCCGAAAGAGAAACGCCAGCCTTTTCAATAGCGTCGGCAACCGTGCCTACGCCCATTTTGCAGCATACCGTATTGCCGTCCGCGGTAACGAACACGTCGTACGCCTTGGTAACAACTATTTGCATACCGTTTACAAGCTCGGTATTCGGTGAATAATTGACCATATAATCCTCGCCGAGCGTAATATTTCTGCTTTCGAGGAAATCGGCTACCGTGCCTGCAAAGCGAACGCTTGAAGCTTCGTTCTGCGCGGAAACAAATTCAATATCCGCCGCGCGGTAAACTATTATTATGCTCTCCTCCCCGACTGTAAACCTGTCAAGGTTGAGAACATCGTCTTCATTGAGCTCAACGCCCGCCTGAGCAACGATTTCAAAAGCGTCGGTTTTGCTTGTCAAAACCCTTGTGACCTCGTTGCCGTCGTAAACGTCTGCATTGTAAAACTCGGGAGATGCGGCAAAAGCCGTTAAAGCGCATACGATAGCAAAAACAACTATAAGCGCGGTTATACGGCCTATGTTTTTGCGAACACGCTTTTCGTTTCCCCTCATTTTCCTAATCATCTTCCTGCTCCTTTAACTCATACCCGGCAAAAAATTTGCCCGGCTGTTGGACGCCATATGTGAAAAACTTATTATTTTTGGCGCCGCTGTTACTTTCGCTTTTCGACTTTCTGTATTATATTTAAGTAAATTTCAAATGTCAAATTTAAAAAAATGCTCTTTTTGTGCAAATATTACAAAAGCGAATGTCATATTTTGTGTTTTTACTTTTTAAACACTCTAAATAAATTGACTGTGAGGTGAATTTTTGTGAAAAAGTTAAAAAAATTGCATTTGTGGCTGATTCCCATTGAAATTATACTTGTTTTTTAACTGAAGTCGGCGGTTTTCGGTTGAAATTCAATTATATTATATGCTATTTGAGGAAAATTATTCAAAATTATGCCGTTAAATCGAAAATTTTATTGATTTTTTAAATCAGTCCCCCACTTTAGCCCTTAAAACGGGTAAAAATATTATCGTTTTATGGGAAACGGACTTAAAAATTTTTGTAGAATCGAGCGAAAAAATGTGATAAAATAGGATAGTAATAATTAAGCGAAGAGGATTTTTATGAAAAGCTTTACCGTAAACGGCAACAGCGCGCAGCTGCGCCTTGATAAATTTGTTAAAAAAGCGGCGCCGAAGCTTCCGCAGGCTCTTTTATATAAGTATATAAGAACCAAAAGAATTAAGGTGAATTCCAAAAGAGCCGAAATTTCCACCCGCCTCAAAGAGGGCGACACCGTTGATATGTATATAAACGATGAATTTTTTGAAAAAACGGAAAGCGAATATGATTTTACCAAGGCTTCGACAAAGCTTGACATACTGTACGAGGACGAAAACATTTTACTGCTCGACAAAAAGGCGGGCGTGCTTTGCCACCCCGACGACAGGGAATATATCGACACGCTCATAGGCAGGGTTAAGCGCTATTTATATGAAAAGGGAGAATACAACCCCGATAACGAGGCGTCGTTCGTCCCCTCGCTTGTGAACAGGATAGACAGGAACACAGGCGGCATAGTTATAGCCGCGAAAAACGCCGAAAGCCTTAGAATACTCAACGAAAAAATGAAGCAAAGACAGCTTCACAAATACTATCTTTGCGTAGTGATAGGCAGTCCCGGTAAAAAAAGCGCAACTCTTGAAGGCTGGCTCGTTAAAGACGAAAGCAAAAATACGGTTAAGGTTCTGAAAAAAGAGATTTACGGCGCAAAGAGCATCAAAACAAAATACAGGGTTCTCGACAGCGTGGGAGGGCTGAGCCTGATTGAGGTTGAACTGCTGACGGGCAGAACGCATCAGATAAGGGCGCATATGGCTTCGATTGGTTGTCCGCTTTTTGGCGACGGAAAATACGGCAGGAACGAAAGCAACAAAAAATTCGGAGGATACAAAAAACAGCTGCTTTATTCGTATAAGCTGCAATTCGATTTCACGACGGACGCAGGTATGCTCAATTACTTAAATCAAAAATGCTTTGAAGTTCCCGACGTTTGGTTTAAGGAAGAATTTTATTTAAATAAACTTGTATAAGGGCTTTTTGTAAATCAAACAATAAAAAATGCCGGCAGACCGAAAAAAGTCTGCCGGTAAAATTTTGTTTGAATTATTTATTATTTCTTGCCGTTTATGATATCGATAAACTCCGAATATTTTTTGTTGCTGTCGCTGTCGAAGCTGCTTGAGGACGGAGAGCTTGTACTGCTTATGTCGTCCATAGGATAGAGAAGCGGCTGTTCGTCCGAGAAATAGGAGGTATTGTTTGAGGAAAGCTTGGCGTTACCCTCGCCGAAGCCCGTGGCGATAACGGTAATAATCATCTCGTCGTCCTCGGAATCCTCCTCTTTTAAATCAACGCCGAAAATAATATTTGCGTCGTCCGCCGCAGAAGCGCGAACTATACCCGCCGCAGTATCGATTTCCTCAAGACCTACGTCCGACGGAGCCTTAATACAGATAATAACGCCCGTAGCGCCGTCAATGGTGGATTCAAGAAGCGGGCTTGTAATAGCCGCCTTAACCGCCTGTTCGGCTCTGTCCTTACCCCTCGCTCTGCCAATACCCATATGGGCGTGACCCGCATTTTTCATAACGGCGGTAACGTCCGCAAAGTCAAGGTTAATAAGAGCGGCGTTTACGATAAGGTCCGAAATGCTCCTTACGCCGTCGACGAGAACGTCGTTTGCAATCTTAAAGCCGTTTGCAAGCGTAATTTTTTCCTGTGAAACGTTTTTAAGTCTTTCGTTGGGGATAATTATAAGGCTGTCAACATTGCCGGCAAGCTCCGCAATACCCGCTTCCGCCTGCTGCATACGATGTCTGCCCTCAAAAGCGAAGGGCTTTGTAACAATACCTACGGTAAGTATATCCTTTTTGCGGGCAATTTCCGCGATTATGGGAGCCGCGCCCGTACCCGTGCCGCCGCCCATACCTGCGGTGATGAATACCATCTGTGTATCGTTAAGGAGTTCTTCGATAGACTCACGGCTCTCCTCGGCGGCCATTCTGCCTATTTCGGGGTTTGCGCCCGCGCCCCTGCCGCCGGTAGCCTTTTCGCCTATCTGCACTTTATTCTGAGCCTTTGAAAAATAAAGAGCCTGCTTATCGGTATTGCAAACGATAAGCTCAACGCCTTCTATACCCATTTCCACCATACGGTTTATGGCGTTTCCGCCGCCGCCGCCGACACCGATAACTTTAATATTGGTAACATCCTGATAAGAGTTGTCCATCTCGAACTGCATTTTTTATCCTCCTATTTTTTAGACTTTTATTCACACCTATAATACTATAATACAACATTACATTTTTTTAATATTGTATCACATTATAGTTTTAATGGCAACTGTTTTTTTATTAAATAACCGATATTTTAGTAATTTTTTTACTATTTTCCGAGCTTAAAGAGAGGAAAGCCGAAAAGTGCTTCGGAAAGCGGCGTTTGTCAAACTCCCCTCGCCTTAAAATCAAGTATCGCTTTCGCTTGTTGTTTTTTCCTTTTTCTCGGTGGCTGATTCGTCTTTTTTGCCGTCGTTGCCGTCATTTTTGCCATCGTCGGACGGCTTTGTTGTCGATTGCTGCTCGGCGTCGTTAATAAACGCTTTATTCTCTATGGTAAAATCGATTACACCCGAAAAGTTCGGTTCGTCGGCGTCGTTTTTCAAAATAGTAGCCTTAATGAAATCCAAATTTTTTTCAAAATTTGAAACGGTGCCCACCTTTAAAACTATGCGCCGGTTGTAGCCTAACTTAATATCGCTTTGGTCGGTTACGTCTATCTCCGATATATTCTCTATTTCGCTTTCGGTTATTAAATTTGCTACAGAGGATATTAACTCGGCTTCGTTTTCGTTTTTAAACTTTGCGGTACCGCCCAATGTGCGGTCGACAAGCTCGCTTGCCTTAACGGTTATTGCGTCCTCTCCGAGAGACTGTATGTTATCCTCAAGCAATTTGCACGAGGGGCTCATAAGTATATAGCTGTCGCCCATATCAATCGCCAGCATAGCCTTTGCGGCTTTTAAGGTAAAGCTTACCTTGCCGGTCGGGCTTCGCTTGATTGATACGCTTTCAACATACGGAAGCTTTGTTACGATATTGCTTTCAACCTCCGCTTTGCTGAAGGTGAAAAGATTTTCGCCCGTTTTAAGCCCGGAAGCTTCTATAACCTGAGAGCTTGAGTAAATCTCGTCGCCGGCAATATTTATTGAAGAAATTTTAAAAAACACGGTAAGCGACAACACAACGGCCACGACAATTACGGCAATTACGGAAACGGCGTAAATAATCAACCGATTCCTGCGGCGTTTTTTTCTGCGTTCCATATTTTTTACGGAGCGCACCTCGTCCCTCGACATAGGCTCGCCGGAAACGGTTTTCGCTCTTACGGGCGCGGTACGCCCTGCGGTCTGTTTACGGGTTGCCGCGCCGGTATTTTTGCCGCCTGAGCTTCTTTTTGCGGATGTATTTTTATTCCTGTTGAAGTTGCTGTGCATAATTTTCTTTCCTTTTTATATCGGCGCCCAACTGCGACAAAAGCGCTTCGGGCGTTTCATATCCTCTGTCTATATGTTCCGTTCCGGTGATTACCGTTTCTCCTACCGCCGCAAGACCTGCGATTATAAGCGCAAAGCCTCCCCTTAAATCGGGAGCCACTACCGACGCTCCCGTAAGCTTAGGCACTCCCTCGATAACCGCCGTTCTGCCCTCGACGCTTATCTTTGCGCCGAGCCTTGTAAGCTCGCTTACATGCTTGTAGCGACATTCAAAAATATTCTCTATAATAACCGACGTTCCCCGAGCCAGCGAAAGCATTGCGGTCAGCGGCGCTTGGGCGTCGGTGGGGAAGCCGGGATAGGGCATGGTTCTGATAATGCTCACTCTGTTTAATCTTTTCGGAGCGGACAGGCATACCCATCTGTTGCTTTCGGTTATTTCGCAGCCCGCTTCCTTTAAAACGGGAATAAGCGCCCCGATATGCGCGGGAATAATATCCTTTATGCAAACCTTTCCGCCAGTTGCGGCGGCGGCAATTAAATATGTAGAAGCGGCTATTCTGTCGGGAATGACGGTATGGGTTGTGGAATGAAGCCGTCCGACTCCCTCGATTACTATGGTACTGTCGCCCGCCGAATGTATTTTTGCTCCGCAGGAATTAAGAAAATCCGCAAGGTCTGCGATTTCCGGCTCTCTTGCCGCATTTGAAATTACGGTTGTACCCTCCGCAACGCAGGAGGCTATTATTATATTTTCGGTTGCGCCCACGCTCGGAAAAGGTAAGGTTATATTAGCGCCTTTCAACTTGTCGGGAACGCTGAATTCGAGCCTGCCGTGTTCCTCCGAAAGCTCCGCGCCAAGCTGTTTTATGGCGCTTATGTGCATATCTATCGGTCTTAAACCTATTTCACAGCCGCCCGGCGCCGAAAGCTTTGCCTCGCCCGTTCTGCCGAGTATCGCTCCGAGAAAAATAACTGAGGAACGCATTTCCCTCATCAAGCTGTCGGGAATTTCGCATGACGTGACGTTTTGCGACTCTATAGTTACGGTGTGACCGTCCCTTTCAACCTTACAGCCGAGATGTATTAAAATTTTCAAAGCCGCGTCAACGTCGGACAGCAGCGGACAATTATGTATTACGGACCTGCCGTTTACCAGAAACGACGCCGCCAAAATGGGAAGCACACTGTTTTTTGAACCGTGTATCTGTATTTCGCCTGTTAGCCTTTTCCCTCCGTTAATAACGAAACTATCCATATTCACACCTCACATAATACAAAGAAATCATCTCTGCTCTTTATACTATGCGCTGTGCTTTGATTGTGTTAATTTGCCAAGCCGTCTATAACGTCGCAAATTTTTTCGGCGGAATTTGCAACCGCAATCCTTTTGGCGTTATCGCCGTAACGCTTTAAAAGCTCTTTGTCCGAAACCATTTCTTCAACCGCTTTAAGCAGCGTTTCGGGCGTTAAATCCTTTTCCTCTATAACCTTTGCCGCCTGCTTGTTTACAAGCGTCATAGCGTTGTGATACTGGTGGTTTTCGGCTACGTTCGGGGAAGGTATAAGTATGGAGGCTCTGCCAACCGCCTCTATTTCCGAAAGCGAGGACGCTCCCGCCCTGCTGACTACCAAATCCGCCGCGGAAAGGCATACGTCCATTTCGTCTATATACTCCCTTACGGAAACGTTGCTTCCGACGTCTGTATTTACGCCGTTTTCCCTGAGCCTGTCCGAAACCCACTTGCCGTATTTTCCGGTTGAGTGCATAAAGTAAAGATTTTTATTCCCGCTGAGCTTTGTGATTACCTCGGTCATATTATCGTTTATGGCTTTTGCGCCGAGGCTTCCGCCCATTGACAAAATCATAATCTGGTTTTCGCCTATGCCGAGCTTCGCCCTTGAAAAATCCCTGTCAGCGTCAAAAATCGCGCGGCGCACGGGAAGTCCTGTTATTATGGGTTCGGTCTTGGATTGAAGATATTGTTTGGCCTGCTGAGAGGTAAGCATTACCGCGTCAACCTCTTTTGCCAGCGCCTTGTTTGTAACGCCGGGAAAAGCGTTTTGCTCATGTATCGCGGTCTTTATGCCCATTTTCGCCGCCGTTCTGACTACCGGCCCGCTGACATAGCCTCCGAAGCCGATTACGACGTCGGGCTTGAAATCGTTTATTATCGCTTTGGTCTCCCCGGTCGATTTAAACATAAGCCAAACGGTTTTAATGTTGTTTATTATATTTTTAAGGCTGATTTTTCTCTGAAAGCCCGATATATGTATCGTTTTAAAATCAAAACCCGCCGCCGGCACAAGCTTTGCTTCCATATGCTCTTTTGTACCGATAAAAAGTATCTGCGCGTCGGGATGCCTTCTTTTAAGTTCACCCGCCGCCGCCAAAGCGGGATTTATATGTCCCCCTGTGCCGCCCGCGGCAAAAATCGCTTTCATAACGCTCTCCTCATCTTATTTTTTTGTAAGCCTTGAATATCTTGAAACCGAAAGCACTATGCCCATTTCGGCAAGCAGCATCATAAGCGATGTTCCTCCGTAACTGAAAAAAGGCAGGCTTATTCCGGTATTGGGTATGGTGTCTGTAACGACAAGTATATTTAAAATTGTCTGCATACCTACCTGAAAAACTATGCCCATAGAAAGCAACGCGCCGAAACGGTCCTTTGCGTGAATACCTATTACTATGCCCCTCCATACAAGCAGAGCGAAAATAATAAGTATTATCGAAGCGCCGACAAGGCCGAGTTCCTCGCAGACTATTGAAAAAATAAAGTCGTTCTGAGGTTCCGAAACATACAAATGCTTTTGCTTTGAATTGCCAAGCCCTGCGCCGAACAGTCCGCCCGAGCCTATGGCGTAAAGCGAATTATTTGTCTGCCAGCGCGCGCCCAAAGGCTGATAGTCCTTATCGAGCCAAGCCGTAATTCTTGAACCCGCATATTTTTCGAGCAATTCGGGATTCATAACGAAAAATACTACCGCGACCGCGCCAAATATTAATATAAGCGCAAACCAATGCTTTTTAACTTCGCCCAAAAACAGCATCGCCACGCCTATAACGCATATCAAAAGCGCGCCCGAAAGGTGATTTTCCGCATATACAAGCACTGCGGTAACAAGTATTATCGAGCCGTACCAGCAAAGCCTGACAAACGAGTCGTTAACGGCTATTTTGCCATTGGAGTAATCCAAAATAAGCTTGCTTAATTTTGTTCTGCCGACGGTTTTGCCTATAATCAGATTGTGGTCCTTTTCAAGCCCGTAGGCACAATACATAATAATTGCAAGCTTGGCAATCTCCGAAGGCTGAAACGAAAAAGAGCCTATATAAATCCACCTGTGGAATTCTCCGAATTTTGCGGGCATTATAAGCACTACAATAAGGAGCACAAAAGAAACGGGTATTGCGAAATATGCCAAGAGCTTAAAATACTCGTACTTGATTTTGGAAATCAAAAGCATGGCGATAACGCCGACAACGGCGAACGCCAACTGCCTTTTGAAAAAATACGCGCTGTCGCCGTTTTCGTTGTAGTAGGCGTAGGTATAGCTTGCGGAGAAAAGCATTACAAGCCCCGTTGTAAGAATTATTATAACAAGCAGCAAAAACGGCACGTCAAAGCCGCCGACAGCCAAATACTTTGAAATTCCGTTTGACGAGGGTTTGCTTTTTGCACGACTTTTTTCGGCGCGGGGCCTTCCGCCCGTCTGCCGTCTTGCCGCAGTATCAGCCATTTTGCCTTTCTCCTTTCAAAATTTACTTGAAATTATCTGTTGCCGAAATAAAACAGCGCAACTCCTATAACGCAGCCTACTATATTTACGGCTGTAAATACGATTACGATTTTTACCTCTTTCCAACCGCACATTTCAAAATGATGATGGATAGGCGCCATCTTGAAAATCCGCTTGCCGTGGGTTGCTTTGAAATAACCTATCTGCAAAATATCGGAAAGCATTTCTATTACATAAATCAGTCCGAGGAAAAGAATTATAAGCGGTGCGTCGACAGCGTATGCAAGCGCTACAACCATACCGCCCAGGAACATCGAGCCCATATCGCCCATAATTACCTTAGAGGGGTGCCAGTTCCAAATAAGATAGCCGAGGCATCCGCCCGCAAGGCAGGAAGCGAGTATGCCGACGCCGAACATCTGCTTTAAAACCGCAATAACGATAAAAGCTATTGCCGCCGTTGAGGTGACCGAAGCGCACAAGCCGTCTATACCGTCGGTAAAATTAACGGCGTTTACGGTAAGGTAGATAACCGCCATACCGAAAATCCAGAAGAACCATCCCAAATTGACGTTGCCTACAAAGGGTATATTCATAAAGGTATTGCCCGACATAAACAGCGCTCCGAGATATGCGAGCATAACCAAAATCTGAGCTATTGATTTTTGGGTAATGGTAAGTCCCAAATTTCTCTTTTTTACGACCTTTATATAATCGTCGGCAAAGCCGATAAGACCGAAGCCCAGCGCCATTAGGACGCCGGCAAATATTTTAATCTTTACGGAATCGGGAACAAGGCTGTTCCCCACAAGCAGATTGCCGCCCGTAATCTTGTCGGTTATCATAACTGCGGCGAAGGATACCACCGTGCTTATGATAAACATTATTCCGCCCATGGTCGGTATGCCCTGCTTGGATTTGTGCCACGCCGGACCTATATCGAGTATCGTTTGGCCGAATTTAAGCCTGCGAAGCCAGGGTATTACCGCAAAGCCCAAAAGAGCCGCTATGGCAAAGCTTAATACAAGCGCAAATATTATTCCGATTTTATAACTCATTTATTCTCCCACTCCTTATAGAGCATTTCAATTACTTCCTCGAGCTTCATTCCCCTGCTCGCCTTAAACAAAACCGCGTCGCCCTTTTTAAGTTCGCCCTTTAATGCGTTGAACAATACCTCTTTATCGGTAAAAGCATAAGCTTCTACGCCGAATTTCTGCGCGGTTTCGGCTATGTTTATCGCTTCCTCGCCGAAAGTAAAGAGCATATCAATCTGCTTTTTGGCAACGTATTTACCTATATCGCAATGGGCCTGCTTTGAATAATTGCCCAATTCAAGCATATCGCCCAAAACGGCTATTTTTCTTTCGGACTTAATGGTTTTTAAAGCGTTGAGCGCAGCCCGCTGAGAATCCGGACTTGCATTATAACAGTCTTCTATAACCTTTATTGAACGGATTTCTCTTATTCTCTGCCTCATTCCCGTAGGCTCATATTCGGAAAGCGCGTCCGCTATGGTTTGCGATTCGATATTAAGCTCCAGCCCCACCGCAAACGCAGGCAATGCGTCGTAGACGTTATGTATGCCGACGGTCGGAAGCTTTACCGCCTGTTGACCGCCCTTGTAAACCACGGTAAACTCGGTAGAGCTTTCGCCCTGTAAAATATCCTTTGCGAGAACGTCCGCATTCTTATTTTCTATGCCGAAATAAATTATTTTATAATCGTCGTTCTTAACCGTTATCAGCTTGTCGTTATCGGCGTTGATTATAAGCGCAGAGCCCTTTTTCATACCGTCAAGTATTTCGAGCTTGGCTTTGAGTATATTGTCCCTCGAACCCAAATTTTCGATATGGGAAACTCCGACGTTTGTAATTATGCCTATATCGGGCAGAGATGTTCTTGCAAGGCGTGAAATTTCGCCGAGATTGCTCATGCCCATTTCGATAACCGCCGCTTGATTTTCGGCGCTAAGGCGGAAAAGAGTTTTTGGAACGCCTATTTCGTTGTTAAGGTTTCCTTCGGTCTTTATGGCGTTGAATTTTTTTGAAACAACGCAATAGGTCATTTCCTTGGTGGTGGTTTTACCCACGCTTCCGGTAAGTCCTATGACCTTTAAGCCCTCTATGGACTTTCTGTACTCCCTTGCCAAATCGAGTAAAGCTTTTTTTGTATCCTCTACATAAATAACGGGTATATTGCAATCCGTTTTTTTGTGGCACATAACCGCCTTTGCTCCGTTCGCCGCAACCTCGTCTATAAAATCGTGGGCGTCGAACCTTTCTCCCTTTACCGCAATAAAAAGCGTTTCGGGCGAAATTTGACGGCTGTCAAGGCTTATATCGCTTATATTTAAATTATCCCCGCACAGCTTGCCGCCGGTCCACTGCGCTATGGTTTTTAACGTCAACTTTTCCATTTATATGCTGCCTTTCAGAATATCAGCTACAACTTCTCTTTCGTCATAGTGAATTTTTCCCGTTTTCAATATCTGATAAGTTTCGTGGCCCTTGCCCGCAAGCAAAACGACGTCGCCTTTTTTTGCAAGGTTAAGCGCATATTTTATAGCCTCGGTTCTCGACTCTATAACCTCGGTTTTCGCCTTACATTCGGCCATTCCCTCCAGAATATCCTTAATTATAAGGGAGGGGTCCTCGCTTCTCGGATTGTCGCTTGTAACCACCGCAACATCGGAGAGGTCGCCAACCGTTTTGCCCATTATGGGGCGTTTGGTTTTGTCCCTGTCGCCTCCGCAGCCGAACACGGTAATTATTCTGCCGTTAGTCGTTTCCCGAATTGAGGAGATAATATTTTTAAGCCCGTCTGGCGAATGAGCGTAATCTATGATAAGGGTAAAATCCTTATCTATAGGCACAACCTCCGCCCTGCCGGGAACGCCCTTTGACTGTGAAACGGCGTTGAGGACTTTATCAAAATCCGCCCCCGCCTTTATCGCGCATGCCGCGGCGCCCATTGAATTGTAAACTGTAAAATGACCGGGTATTTTTATATTTATTCTGCCTATATTGTCGGGCGTGAGCAATTCATACTGAACGCTGTCGGCAAAGTATTTGACATTTTTTGCGCTGAAATCGCTGATTTCGCTGTTGACGGCAAAGGTAAGCACCTCGCAGTTAAGCCCTGCGACCATTTTTTCCGAGTATTCGTCGTCCTTATTTATAATTGCCGTATCGCAGTTTTCAAAAAGCCTGCGTTTTGCGTTTGCGTAATTTTCAAAGGTTTTATGGTAATCAAGATGATCCTGCGTTAAATTTGTAAACAGGGCTATATCGAAATGACAGCCTTCCACCCTGCCCTGTTCGAGCGCCTGCGAAGATACCTCCATAATGCAATACCGGCAGCCGTTATCGACCATTTCCCTGTAAAGCGCCTGAAGCTGTTTGCTGTCCGGCGTTGTGAGCGAAGCGGTATATTCCCTGTTTCCGGTACAGTTTTTTACCGTTCCTATCAATCCGGATTTTATCCCGAGCAGGTCAAAAATATTTTTAATAAGAAAAGTTGTGGTGGTTTTTCCGTTCGTACCCGTTACGCCTATAAGCTTCAGCTTTTCCGCCGGGTTGCCGTAAAACGCCGCGCAAAGCCTTGAATACGCTTTTCTCGTATCCTTGACTATTATCTGATTTTTAACGCCGACGTCGTGTTCCGCAATTACCGCCGCCGCTCCGCCTTTTTGCGCTTCTTTTGCCGCGCTGTGACCGTCAAACCTTGCGCCTTTAATACATACAAACACGCATTTTTCGGAAATTTCGTAAGATTTGTCGGTGACGTCCGATATTTCGGCGTCCTCGTATTTACTTGTTGTTTCTATATTCTTTAAAAGCTCCGATAATTTCAAAAATACCCCTCCGTAATAAGCTTATTATTCATCCTGAACATTGACGTTTGTTTTAAAGTAAACCGTAATCACGCTGCCTGTTTCCGCCTTGCTTCCCGCCTCGACGCTTTGCTTGTAAGCGTTGACCTCCGACGAATTCGTTGTGCCGGAGAACCTGATGTTGAGCCCCTCTCTGTTTGCCGCCGAATTTGCCTGCGACATAGTCATACCGTTAAAATCGGGTACCTCGACCATCTGCTTTTCGGCGGTTTCATCGGTATAAATTACAATAACGCCGCCCGTTCTTATCTGGGAAGAAGCCGCCGGAGTCTGCGAAACGACCTCTTTGCCGCCGCCGACTACCTTTACCTTGTAATTTGAAGCGATTTGCTTTGCCTGTTCAACGGTTTTGCCTACAAGCTGAGGAGTGGTGGAGGAAATGTTCTTCATCTCCGAATCCTCATACTGCGGCTCTACATTTAAGTATGTAAGCACCTTTTCAAGTATTTCGCCCGCTATGGGAGCGGCAACAACGCCGCCGCCGTGCGCGCCCTCGGGTTCGTCTATGGCAATCAATATGGCAATTTCGGGGTCGTTTGCCGGCGCAAAGCCCGCAAACGAAGCGATGTAAAAGCCCTTATGGTTAAGCTTTTCGGAAGTACCGGTTTTACCGGCTACGTGATAACCCGCGACATAAGCGTTTTTACCGGTGCCGACGGAAACTACCTTTTCCATCATTCCGGCTACGGTAGAAGCGGTTTTTTCCGAAATTACCTGACGTTTTACGACGGGCTCGGTTTTTTGAATCACGTTGCCGTCCGAATCGAGAATGCTGTCCACTACATAGGGCTGCATAAGCTTGCCGCCGTTGGCTATTGCCGAAACAGCGGTTATCATCTGTATCGGTGAAACCTGAAACGTCTGTCCGAACGAGCTTGAAGAAAGCTCGGATATTCCCATTTTCTCAAGCGAATGGTAGGTTACGTCGGGAACGGGAGACGACTCGGCGGGTAAATCTATATTAGTTTTCTCGGTAAAGCCGAACGCTTCAAAATACTTGTAGAATTTTTCCTTACCGAGCTTTTGACCTATTGTTATAAAGAACGGGTTACAGGAGTTCATAAGCCCTTCGGTGAGCGTTTCCGTTCCGTGGCCCTCGTGCTTCCAGCATTTTTGGACCCTGTCCGCTACCCTGATACTGCCCGTGCAGGTATATTTGGTATTGAGGTCTACCGCGCCCTCCTCGAGCGCTGCGGAAACAACAACCGTTTTGAAAACGGAACCCGGCTCGTATGTATCGCTTATGGTTCTGTTCCTCCACTGTGCAAAGAGAGCGTTCTGCTTTTCCTTTTTCTTTTCTTCCTCGTCCTCGATTTTTTCCAGGTCCTCAAGCACATTTTCACTGAAAATCGTACTTGGCGAATTAAGGTCGAAATCCGGCTTAGAGGTCATACCGAGTATTGCGCCCGTGTCCACGTCCATTACAATTCCGTAGGCGTATTTTGCGCCGGTATCCGTAATTGCCTGATTAAGACTCTGTTCAAGATAATACTGCACTACCTCGTTTATGGTAAGCACAAGGTTCGAACCTTCTCTGGCGGCAAACATAGTTTCGTATTCGCTCGACATTTTGCTCTGGCGGGCGTTTTTCGCCGCGATTATTCTGCCGGCAACTCCTGTAAGCTCGGAGTTGTATTTTTTCTCGATTCCCGCATTGCCTTCATCGTCGGAATTGACAAAGCCTATAATTGTTGAAGCGAAATTTGAATAAGGATAATAGCGTTTTGTGTCGGGGTCTATTCCTATAATCTCGTTTAATTTGCTTTTCTTGTTCTTTTTTGTTTCCTGCTTTATATAATCCTCGATTTTGTTTTTCTGTTCTTCCTCGACCTCGCCAGCAATTTTAACGTAATTTGAATTACGGTTTGCCTTTTCGGTAAGAGTCTCCTCGTCTGCTCCGAGGGTTTCCGAAAGCAGCGTAACGACCTCCTTGCGCTGCTCGTCGTTTTCAAATTTTGACGGCACTATATAGATTAACCAAGCCGAAGCGCTTTTTGCAAGGACGTTCATATTTGCGTCGTAAATAGTGCCTCTGCCCGCGGAAACCTTGGTGTCGAGAAGCTGATTTTGCTCCGCTTTGAGCTTATATTCTTCG
This sequence comes from uncultured Clostridia bacterium, assembly GCA_947630835.1. Lineage (GTDB taxonomy): Bacteria > Bacillota > Clostridia > Oscillospirales > Acutalibacteraceae > Fimenecus. The sequence continues at coordinate 167,505 of CANRIZ010000001.1, forward strand.
CCGTCGATAACGGCGACCCTCACAAGGCTGCCGATACAAAGCGCAAAAAGCAAAAAAACAATCCATAGGGCGACTGTTGCGCGGACGGACAACTGTTTTAACGACCTTGAATTATTCATATCGACACCTCCCGATTTTAATTAAAACCATAATTTTCGCATTTTCAGATACAACAACGAGAGTTAAGCCGTTTAACTTAACCCTCGTTGTAATTTTATTTGGTTATTTGCTCATATATTCCTTTAACCTTGATATAAACGAAGCTTTGTTTTTACTTTCACTTTTTTTGCTTTTATTTCCCGAAACAACGGCTTTGTCCTCGCCCGAAAGGTCTATGTACTCTATCTGATGACTTTCCATCTTAACCATTCCGAGGTTGTTCTGCGCATAATCCTCAACATTTTTAAGCGAAATCATTGAATCGAGCTTCATACTCAATCTTACGTTTTCGCTTTGCGCAACGGAAAGCTCGTTTTTCTTGCTCTGGATTTGCCTGTCAAGCTCGTCCGCTTTCATTCTGCCGTAAAGCAAAGCGGACATCATAACAAGAAGCACAAGCGAAATTGCAATGATTTTTGCAGTGTGCAGATTTGCCCTTTTCATTTCTTCTCTTGTGCGGGCGTAGGATTTCTTCGGCCGCTTTACAAGCTTCATATCGGGCTTTTTCTCCGCCTGCCTGCGTTTCGGAGCGGTATCTATTTTGCGAGCGGCGTTTCTTTCGTAAGAAGTACGCTTAGGCTCAAAATCAGAAAAATCAAAGTCGTCGTACTTATTGTTCTTTCCGCTTGCCATTTTAATTTCCTCTCTTTTCTTTACTCGTCTTTGAGCTTCTCCACAGCCCTGAGCCTTGCGCTGTGCGAACGGGGATTTTTCTCAAGCTCCTCGGCGCTCGGCGTAAGCCCTTTAATAATAATTTTTGCTCTCGGCGTTTTCCCGCACACACAAACTGGAAAATCCTTAGGGCAGGTACAGCCTTGCGCAAACGAGTTAAACCTTTGCTTAACCATCCTGTCCTCTAACGAATGGAAAGTAATTATCGAAAGTATGCCGCCCGTTTTTAAGCAGTCGAACATATCGTCAAGCGCCGAATTCAACTGTTCGAGTTCTCCGTTTACTTCAATTCTCAGCGCCTGGAAGGTTCGCCTTGCGGGGTGAGAGTCCCTCATAGCCCGCTGCGGCATAGATGATTTTATAATGTCGATAAGTTCAAACGTAGTTTTTATTTCTTTTTCTTTTCTTGCGTTTACAATGTTGTTTGCGATACGGTTTGCGTATCTTTCCTCGCCGTATTCTCTCAAAACTCTTGTAAGCTCGCCTACGGAATAACCGTTTACAATATCCTTTGCGCTCACGCCCTCTTTGCTCATTCGCATATCGAGCACGGCGTCCTTATGGAAGGAAAAGCCTCTTGACGCTTCGTCAAGCTGATACGAGCTTACGCCCAAATCGGCGATAATGCCGTCCGCCCCGACGCCGGAAAGAATTTGCTTAATATTGCTAAAGCTGTCGTGAACTACAGTTACCTGCGGCAGAGAGCCCAATCTCTCGTTCAAAATTTTGACGGCGTCGGGATCTCTGTCTATTGCGATAAGCCTGCCGGTTGTAAGCCTTTCGGCAATCGCCTTTGAATGTCCCCCGCCGCCCGCGGTGCAGTCAACGTAAACTCCGTCGGGTTTAATATTCAGCGACTCTATTGTTTCCGAAAAAAGAACGGGAATATGACTGAAATCCATATCGCTTCACCGATTAATTTATGATGTTCGGGAATCTCTTGTAAGACGCCCTGATTTGAGTCATAGCCTTTTCGTACTTTTCGGCGTCCCAAATTTCAATTCTTGTGCCTACGCCGGCAACCACAACGTCCTTTTTAAGCCCGGCGTCCTCACAGAAGGATGTTTTAAGGGTAATTCTGCCCTGCTTGTCGGGTTCGGCGGAAACGACGTTGGAAAAGAAGAAACGCTGCCAGTCGGCGTCGCCGCTCTCCTCAACTATTTTGCTTTTCTTTTCCCACTCTTCCTCGCCGTAAACGGCAATGCAGGGTAAGTTTTGGTCGTAGTAAAGATAAAAGGTGTCGCCCAGCTTCTGACGAAACTTAGCGGGAATGAACAGACGTTTTTTGGAATCTATAGTGTGCTTGTAGCTGTCTGAAAACGACATTGTCTGTTCCTCCTTCCCTTTATCTTAAGTTTCGGTTTTTATTGAAAACCGTGGGCAAATAACCCTTTACTATGAAATTACTATGGTTTTTCGCCCCACTATGCACTTATTATAAACTAAGGAATAAAAAAAAGCAATAGTTTTTTTAATAAAATCGGGAAATTTTCATATTTTTTTGAGACTTGATTTTTAAATTTTCAGGTTAAAAATTTTTCCGTATTTTTGCTCTGTGGGTGAAAAAGGATAAAAAGTGGGGTGTTTTCCCTAAAAAGGGCAAAAAAATAAAGCACGGCAAAAAGCCATGCTTTAAATTCGGAAAGCCGTTTATGTTTTATTTTAAAAAGCTTTCGCTTATTATCTTTGAAAGCTCGGTTTTAAAGTAATTGACGCTTAAATCGCTGCATTTAAGCCTTGAAGCCTGCCTTGAAGCAAGCTCGTCCGTGTATTGGCTGAGCTTATAAATCTTTACGTCGTCCGAACCCCTGACGTAATGGGTAACTATCGGGACGAGCGTAACATTGTCGATTGTAACGGCGTTCGTTTGTTTGTCCTTGGTTACACGGTATTTTACCATACCCCCAAGCACGCGCAGCGGAGTATTCTGCTGGGATATAAAATTGCCGAGCGAGTACACTACAAGCGTTTTTGAGCCGTCCTCCCTGCCGATAAGCTCAATCGGCTGAAGCACATGTGGATGATGCCCTATTATCACGTCCGCTCCCCAGGCGGACATTTTTCTTGCCAATTCCCTTTGACCCTGCGTGGGTTCGGTTTCGTATTCATTGCCCCAATGCACGTTTACAAGCACAATATCGCACTGTTCTTTCGCAGCCTTTATCTTGCGCTCGATAACGTCCTCCTGAGAGGTGTAGATTATTTTAAGCTCGCTTCCCGAGGGCAGGCTCAAGCCGTTGGTATATTGCGTAGCGGCGACAAGTCCTATTTTCATTCCGTTTTTCTCAACATATTCAACACGGTTTAAATCTTCCGTATTCTTGTATGCGCCGGTTCTCGTAATGCCGCTTTTGCCGTCCCAGAAATCTATTGCCTCCTGCAAGCCCTTTGCGCCCTTATCAAGCATATGGTTATTCGCCATGGCGACTATATCGAAGCCGATTTTCGCTATTTCGTCCCCGACCTCGTTCGGAGAATTAAACAGCGGATAGCCCGAGGGTTCGTTTGACGAGGAAATAATCGTTTCCTGGTTAATGGTGGCTATGTCGGCGTTTTTAACGTCGTCGGCAATGTTTTCGTAGCAATAAGAAAAATCGTAACCGTTTGAGCCGGCTCTTTTCTTAGCCTGCTCGTAAATTCCGTCGTGTATGAGGTTGTCCCCCACCGACAGGAAATCGACGCTTACCGTAGTCTTTTCGGTCGTTTTTTCCTTTTTGCCTTTTTTGTCGCTTTTATCGTTATTTACGTTCTCCACCGTGCCTACGACGGGAACAGCCTGTTTATTGTCGTGGGTGGTAATCGCAACTACCGTGCCGAACGCCAGAACAATTATAAGTATAGCCGCAAAAAACGCTTTTGCATAACGGTTTTTCATTTTATCGTCCTCTTTTTTGTTTTTGCTCAACAGAAATGTTCTTTGTATCTCTCTATTGCGTCCTCGACTGTATCTACCGCCGGCAGAACGCCCTTAACGGTATCTATCGCCGTGGGCTTGTTTTCAAGCGTTTTGTAGACCTTGAAAAAGTGCTGCATTTCGTTGAAAATATGCGCCGGAAGCTGTGAGATATCCTTATAGCCGTTGTATGTGGGATCGTCAAACGGTATGGCGATGATTTTATCGTCGGGAGCGCCGGAGTCCATCATGGTTATAACGCCTATAGGATAGCATTTCACAAGCGCCATAGGTTCAATTTTTTCCGAGCAGAGCACAAGCACGTCGAGCGGGTCGTTATCCTCCGCATAAGTCCTGGGTATAAAGCCGTAATTTGCCGGATAATGCGTAGAAGTGTAAAGCACGCGGTCAAGCCTTAACAAGCCCGTTTCTTTGTCGAGCTCATATTTCATTTTGCTCCCCTTGCTTATCTCTATTACCGCTTCAAAAGCGTCCTTTGAAATTCTGTCGGGATTTAAATCGTGCCAAACGTTCATTTTATCATAATCGCTCCTTTATGCTCTTCTATGAGCTTGTTTCTTATTCTCCAAAGCTCCTTTGAAAGGTCGACATAGTATTTATGCGGGTTTTCAAAGCGCTTTACCTCGTCCCAAAGGGTGTCAATCTGCTCGCTGCAATACTCCCTTATCTGCTCCAAATCAGGCTCGTCATAGACACATTCGCCGTTATCAAAAATTTTAACGAGCAGCGGACGGGCGACGAAATTTTCTACTTCCTTACGCTTCCAGGTGTAATCGGGGTCAAAAAGGACGTAAGGTCTTGAATCGTCTATGCTTTCGCCCTCAAGGGTTAAAACGTCCGCAATAGCCTTGCCGGAATCCATATCAAACAGCCTGTAAAGCATTTTTGACGAAGGTATGGTAATTTTGCTTACGTTTTCGGAAAGATTGATTTTCGGTATAATTTCGCCGTCCCTTTCAACGGCGCACAGCTTGTACACTCCGCCGAAAATAGGAGATGACGCCGAGGTTATAAGTCTCTCGCCGACAATAAAGCAATCCACCCTTGCGCCCTGCGAAACCATATCGCTTATGAGAAATTCGTCAAGCGAATTGGAAGCCATAATATCGCAGTCGGGGAAACCCGCCTCATCGAGCATTCTCCTCGCCTTTTTTGAAAGGTAGGTGATATCGCCCGAGTCGATTCTTATTGAATTGGGACGCTTGCCCAAGGGTACCAAAACGTCGTTAAACGCCCTTATGGCATTGGGAACGCCCGAACGGATGGTATCGTAGGTGTCCACGACAACAGTACAGTCGTCCGGGTACCTTTTTGCATATTCGCAGAAGGCCTCGTACTCGGAATCGAACATCTGCACCCAACTGTGAATCATGGTGCTGACGCCCGAAATGCCGAATTCCTTTTCGGGGATTATTCCCGAAGTAACCGCACAGCCGCCTATATGCGCCGCCCTTGCGCCGAATACCGCCTGAGACGAGCCCTGCGCCCTTCTTGTGCCGTATTCCGCAACCACCGTGCCGTGCGAAGCTCTGACAAGCCGGTTCGCCTTGGTAGCGATAAGGCTTTGCTGATTGATAAACATCAAAAGAGCCGTTTCTATAAGCTGAGCCTGAACAAAAGGCCCTCTGACCTTAATTACGGGTTCGTTGGGGAATATGGGAGTTCCCTCGGGTACAGCCCAGACGTCGCAGGAAAACCTGAAATTTTTAAGATATTCAAGGAATTTTTCGCTTACGCCTTTTTTTCTTAAAAATTCAAGGTCCTCGCTGTCGAATTTAATATTTTTAAGGTAATCGATTACCTGGGAAAGCCCCGCCATAATGGCAAATCCGCCCTTGTCGGGCGCCTTGCGGAAAAACAAATCAAAATATGCAACGGTATCCTTTTTATCGCTGTTGAAGTATCCGTCCGCCGCAGCAATTTCGTAAAATTCCGTTATCATGGGAGAGCGTGTCATATTGCCTACGCAATCCATACTGTCACCTCTTTTGAATTTTATTGTATCACAATATTTTCAATATGGCAAACTATTGTTGCATAAGAATGGTAAATACTATATAATGTAATTAACCGAAAATTCGAGAAAGGCATAGGTCTTTTGGACAAAAAAATGAAATGAGCCCTGTAATTACAGCTTCATTGGCGGCGGTTATTGTTTATTCCGCATTTAATTTAAAATTTAAATTTTACAATAAAATCTACGACGAAAAAAACGCAAAGCATAATCTGTGCCTTGCGCTGACGCTTATTATATGCCTGTCTGCCTGCGCCGCGATTTTTTATTGCCTTTATAATGGAAATCTGAAATATCCTTATGAAATTCCGCTTTTTTACACGAATGCGCATGAGCAGATGTTCGACGCATTGCTGAAGCGTCAGCTGAACATCGATATTGTCCCGAACAGTATGCTCTCAAAGCTCAATAACGTCTACGACTGGGACGAGAGGCTTATGTATTCGTTTGAATACCTTTGGGACAGGGTATATTTTGACGGCAAATATTTTTCCTACTTCGGCTTGGCTCCCGTTTTGCTCGTTTACTTCCCCTTCTATTTCATAACGGGAAAAGTTCCCGCCGCGCAAACGGTATGCTTTATATTCTCCGTTGTTGCGGTAATCGCAATATTTTTCCTTGTGATTAAGCTTTTTAAGATTTTTGTAAAAAAGGTTAATCTGCCGCTGCTTATACTCTCGATTTTTGCGGCTCAGGCGGGAAGCCTTATACTTATGTCGCAGTCAAGCGCAGACCAGTACTATATATCGGTTTCAAGCGCAATAGCCTTTCTTGCGCTGTTTTTGCTGTTCACATTTTGCGCCTATGATTCAAAGCGCGTCCCCAAAAAATGCCTGTTTTTTGCGCTTTCGGGAATTTCGCTTGTGTTTATTGTTATGTCGAGGCCGAACATAGCGCTGTATTTTTTGCTTGCCGTTCCCGTCTATTTATCGGTTCTGTTTTCAAAGGATTATACCGTTTCAAAAAAGCTTTTGCAGGTGTTCTCCTTTGCCGTTCCCGTGGCAATCGGCGCGGCGTTCGTGATGTGGTATAATTATGCAAGATTCGGCTCTGTGTTTGAATTCGGGGCAAAATATCAGCTTACCGTTTACGACGTTTCAAAATACAGCTTCAATCTGTCTCTTGTTTTACCGGCGTTCTATTATTACTTTTTCCAATTCCCCGAATTTTTGAAAAGCTTTCCGTATTTTAAAGTGCCGTATATAGTTCTGCCGTCAATCAAAACATATGTGTACCTGACCTCGACTGTAGGCGTATTTTCAATGCCGAGCGTTTGGGGCTTTGTGTGTCTGCCCGTTTCTTTCGGCGAAAAAAATACCGACAAATACAAAAAATCCGTGCTTGCGCTCTCCCTAATCTGTATAATTATAATGGCCGTTTTCGATATGTGCTTTGCGGGGGTAAATATCAGGTACCTTTCGGACATAGCCTTGGTTGCGGTGCTGTTCGCCTCGGTAATGCTTCTTACGTTCTTCGCCTCGTTCGACGCAAGCTCAAACAAAGTTAAATTTGCGGTTCACAATCTTGTGAGCATATTGCTGTTTTTAAGCTTTGTAATAGGCTGCTGTCTTATAGTTGTAAACGAGCGCAACAATTTAATTAATTTAAAATAAAATTATTGACATTTAGGCTTTCTCATTGTATAATATTTTTCGCAGTTGAGAAAAATTTAAACACACAGCGGTATTGTGTAACGGTAGCACAGCGGACTCTGACTCCGTATGTTGAGGTTCGAATCCTTATACCGCTGCCAAAAATCGGCAGAGCGTCAGCTTTGCCGATTTTTACTTGTTTGCTATTCACAAATTTTAATATGCCGATTTTCGGGAAGTAACAGCTAAGAGTGGGAATTGAAAGTTTAAGTTTAATTTTGGAGGAAAAGAAATCATGGTAATCAAACGGGCCGCAAGCTCAGAGGCGGCAGATTTGGCGAAGCTGGCCGTTAAAATGTGGGACTGTACTGTTTCGGAATTGACGGCTTCATTCGCAGATTCGGTGAACAGTGAAAATACCGTCTGCTTTATCGCATATCAGGATAATTTGCCCGTTGGATTTGCACAATGTCAGCTTCGGCACGACTATGTAGAGGGTACCGAAACAAGTCCTGTGGGGTATTTGGAAGGCATATTTGTTCGGGAGGAATTTCGTCGGTTGGGAATTGCGTCCCGGCTTTTAAACGAATGTCAGAATTGGGCAAAAGCCAAAGGCTGTACGGAATTTGCAAGCGATTGTGAAATAAATAATGACGACAGCCTGAAATTTCATTTGAAAACAGGCTTTGCGGAAGCAAACCGTATTATCTGTTTCAGCAAAAAGCTGTGAGATAAAACTTTTCGCTTTTATAAAAGAAAACGGTGAGATATGCTCTTTTACCGTATTAAAAACTCAAAAACATAAAGCCCGTTTTCTCTTTTAGGTGATTTTATGAATAACGATATAAAATAATTTTGCAGCGGTTATGGGGTAATATGAATTGACAGCTTTTTCACATAAAGGTTATAATATAAACATAATTTTGCTTTATTAAGCTGTGGGGGCGTTTTATGGAGTCGAGGCAATCGGGCAACGCCGCAAGCAAGCTTACTCTTACTTGCGAAAAGGATTTTGATTTTGAATACTTTGACGCAGTATTTGTTGACAGCGGCGACAGATACCTTGAAAGCGATTATAACAGAATACTTAAAGGCGAAAAGAAAAAATGCGTTGATTTATACTCCTGGAAAAACGACAGAGCGGCGGCGGAATTTGCCGTGCTTTGCAAAGACCGTGATATGGGTTTAATTTCGCTCAACGCCTCGGAGCTTAGAAGCGAAAACGGCGTACTCCCCTCCTGCTCGGTCAAGCTCTCATTTATTGAGAGCGTAAAGGCGTATGCGGGCCACGCAGGCTGGTATGCAAATAATATTTTCAATAAAATGCCAAAGGGAAAAAGAGAATGTTTCCCGGAGGTTATTTATTCCGACACACCCGTTAGGCTTTGCAAAAATTCCTTTAAATTGGTGTGGGCTGAAATATCCGTACCGAAAGACGCCGCGCCCGGAATTTACCGAGGGAGCATAACGGTTACTGCGGAAAAGGCGGAAAAACCCGTAGAATTAGAATACTCGCTGGAGGTGCTTGACGCAACCCTGCCGAACGCCGTGGACTATCCGTTTGATACGGAGTACTGGAGCCATCCTTACAATACCGCGTATTACTACGGCGTTGAGCCTTTTTCGGACGAACATTTGGAAATACTTAAACAGCATATGTCCCTGTATAAAAGCTTGGGAGGGCACGCAGTTACCACAAGTATAGTTGAGGAGGCATGGGGCGGTCAAACCTACGGCTTTGGCAGAAAAATACACTATCCCTCGATGATAAAGTGGATAAAGACCGCCGACGGCGAATGGAAATTCGATTACACTCATTTTGACAAATGGGTAACGCTTAATAAAAGCTTGGGAATTGCCGATAAAATTATCTGCTACAGTATGATACCGTGGAAAAGCGCCGTCAGATATTACGACGAAAAGAGCAAAAGGGAGAAGAAAATCTCGGTAAGCCCTGCCGACAAGGACGGATACCGTAAAATCTGGTCGGCGTTTTTAAAGGATTTTGTAAACCACCTCGACCTGACGGGGTGCTTTGACAGCGTTTACATGGGCTTTGACGAGCGGCGCAATATGGAAACTGCGCTCGACCTGATTTCCGATATCAAAAACAGGGACGGAAAAACGCTTAAAGTATCGGCGGCGTTTAACGATTTTAAACGAAACGAAGCGATTTTCGGCAGGCTTGATTACGCCTCCGTAGGGCTTGATCAAATCAGGGAAAACTTAGATGACTTTAAAAAACAGGTTGAACTGAGGCGTAAGGAAAACAAGCAAACCACGCTTTACACCGCAACCGAGCATATCCCCAACAGCTTTACAAAATCATTCCCCGCAGAAAGCTATTGGACAATTCTTTTTGCGGGCTCTTTAAACGCCACGGGATTTTTGCGTTGGGCGTATGACGCCTGGGTCGAAAACCCTTTGGAGGATTCCACGCATTGGTCGTTCCCCGCCGGGGACTGCTTCCTCGTTTATCCGTCGAAAAGAGATGAAAAAGTTAAAGAGAGCAAGCTCTCCCTGCGTTTGGCAAAGCTTGACGAGGGCGTAAGGGACGTAAACAAGCTGTATATTATGCGTGAAAGCTGTGCGGAAATTTTTGATATGACGGAAAAGCTGTTTTCGCAAATCAAGGGGCAAAGCGAAAATGACTACGAATTTTACACTGTAAAGCGTTCAAAGCCTTGGGAGCGCACGGCGAAATGGCTTACCGAAAGCGGAAAAAACGAAATGCTAAAGGATATGAAAGAGGTTAAGAGTAAAATATACGAAATTTCAAAGCTTTACTGTGAAATAAAGGCAAAAAACAATTAGAATTTACGGTAATTAAAAGCCGCATACCCGATTAAACGAAGGTATGCGGTAATTTTTATTTTTTTATTTGTTTTTAGGCAAAAAACCTTACCGAGAGTATCACCGCGCCCAAAACGGTAAGCACAACGCCGACCGCCCTGTTGAGCGTTTTTGCGCTCGCCTTATTGGCAAAATAAGCGGCAATCCTCGCCCAAAGCAAGGTAAAGACAACGCAAAAGACAAGGCAGGTAATATCCGGCGCTCCGCCTATGGCAAAGTGGCTCAGCGAACCCGTCAGCGCAGTAAAAGCCATGATAAACACGCTTGTACCGACGGCGGTTTTAAGCTCGTAGCCCAAAACGCTTGTCAAAATCAGAAGCATCATCATTCCGCCGCCCGCGCCGACAAAGCCGCAAATAAACCCGACCGCAGCGCCGCATAATACGGACTGTATTATGCGCTTTTTTGCGCTTACCCGAGCCATCGCTTCCTTTGTAGTCATAACGGGTTTGATTATGAATTTTATGCCGAGCAGCATAGTCATAAACACGGAAAAGCTGCCCATTGTATTGTTCGGCACATGGCTTGCCGTCCAACTCCCTACAAGGGTAAAAACGAGGACGCTGAACATCATAACAAGCCCGTTTTGTATATCCAAATTTTTATTTTTGCCGTAGGTATATGCGCTGACCGCGCTTGCCAAGACGTCGCTTGCAAGGGCTATTCCAACCGCTTCATAGGCGGGGATATTCAAAAAGGTTATAAGCATAGGGCTTATAACCGCGGCGGCGCTCATTCCCGCAAAGCCTGTTCCCAAGCCTGCTCCCAATCCGGCGGCAAAGCAAACAAGCAGTTTAAAAAGCATATTTTTCCCCTCCGATTCCGTTAAAAGCCTCTGTTTACTCTATTTCAATTTTAAAGCAAAGCGGTAAATCCGTTTCGGGTTCCTTAGAAAGGGTTATGAGCATTTCGTTTGCGTTTCTTTCGACGCTTTCTATTTTACTGCCGTCCAAGGCGGTAACGCTTCCCGTTAAAAAATCGTGGCAACCCGTTTTTGCAAGGGATTTAATGCGTATTTCCCTGCCCTTTGGGCGCATCTGAAAAGCATAGAGAAAGCCGTTTTTGTAGGTGAATCTGAAATCGTTTTCGGTATACGCCTTTTCCTCGCCGTCTTTAAAGAAGCCGTCCTCGGCGTTTACCTCACCCTCGCCGAATTTTCGCCAAGGAACGCTTGAATAAATGCCTTCGCCGTTTATTTCAAGCCATTTTCCTATATCGAGCAAAACGCGAGTTTCCTCGGCTGTAACAGTTCCGTCCGGCTTAGGGCCTATGTTTAACAAAAGCATACCGTTTTTGCTGACTATATCCGTTAAATCGCAAATTATCTGCCTTGAGGATTTGTACTCGTTATCCTTTCTGTAGCCCCAGGACTTTTTGCCTATTGCGGTATCCGTCTGCCACGGCACGGGAGATATGCCCGTAAGCGCTCCCCTTTCGACATCAAAGGTCGCAACACCCGGAGGGAAAGCCTCGTGCTTGTAATTTATTGTCACCTCGCAGTTCCACTCCAGCGCCCTGTTGTAATAATAGGCGCACAGCTTTTTGAGATAGGGCTTAAAGCCGTGATTATGTATCCACCAGTCAAAATAGAGGATTTTAGGCCGGTATTTGTCAATGAGCTCACAGGTGCGCACAAGCCAATCCTCAAGCCAGGCCTTATCGGGAGCTATTGAAAAGGCGTCCGCAGTTGTTGCGTGAACCGTACCCGAATCAAGCTCCGGGCAGTAATACGCAGGACCGTAAAAATCCCTGAACCGCTCGTCGTTTACATCGCTGTCAAAGGTTCTGCCCATGTTCATAAAAAAATAATGCTCCGCCCTGTGCGTGGAGGCGCAGAAGGTTAAGCCGTTTTTTTCGCAGGAGGCCTTGATTTCCGATATGACATCTCTTAACGGGCCCATTTGCTTTGCGTTCCAGCGGTTAAATTCGGTCTCGTACATGGCAAAGCCGTCGTGATGCTCGCACACGGGCATAACAAATTTTGCGCCGGATTTTTTGAAAAGCTCCGTCCACCTGTCGGCGTCAAATTTTTCCGCCTTAAACATAGGTATAAAATCCTTGTAGCCGAAGCTCTTTTGGTCGCCGTAGGTCTTTCTGTGATAGTAAAATTCGCCGCACGACCTATCATACATGGCCCTCGAATACCATTCGCTTCCGAAAGCCGGCACGCTGTAAACGCCCCAATGAATAAAAATGCCGAATTTGTCCCTGTAATACCATTCGGGAGTTTTATGGCTTGAAAGCGACTGCCAAGAGTCCTTGTACTTTCCGTTTGCAATGCAGTCGTCAATTTTTTTAAGATATTCCTTGTGAGTCATAAATTTACCTCTGCTGTTGGGGTATTCCTAAACCGTATTGAGAAATTTTTACGCTGTGTTTAATTATATGCTTATTTTACAAGTTCGTCGGCGAGGGAATTAAGTTGCCGCATATTTTCCGTGGTAAGTCTTGTTTTTATTGTGACGGGTTCGCCGACGAAGGTTATATTTTTCATCTGCTCAAACTCCGCCCTCATAGTTTTTGCGGCGGTAGGCGCCCAGGAGCCGTTTTCGACAAGGGCGACCTTTCTGTTTTGAAACGCCTTGCTTTTAAGGTGATGGATAAAATCGCTCATAGGGGCAAAAACGCCTGCGTCGTAGCTTGACGCCATACACAAAAGCGTGCTGTGCCTGAAGGCGTCTTCAACACATTCGGCAATATCGTCCCTCGACAGGTCGGCAATCGCAACCCTCGGACAGCCCTTTGCTTCGAGTATCTCCTTCATTTTATGAGCCGCTTCGGCGGTATTGCCGTGAATCGACGCATAAGCTATAAACACGCCCTCGTCCTCCCACATATAGGAAGACCATGTGTCGTAAAGCGAAACGACCTCGGGTATTGTATCGGTCAAAACAGGGCCGTGAAGCGGGCAGATTGTTTTTATTTCAAGATTCTTTGCCTTTTTAAGCAGGGTTTGAACCGAAGCGCCGTACTTGCCGACTATATTGAAATAATATCTTCTTGCTTCGCACGACCAGCCCTCGTCGGCGTCGATAGCGCCGAATTTGCCGAAAGCGTCCGCCGAGAAGAGTATTTTTTCCGTCTTTTCGTAAGAGAGCATTACCTCGGGCCAATGAACCATAGGCGCCAAGATAAAGCTTAAAGTGTGACTGCCAAGCTCAAGGGTATCGCCCTCGCCTTTTGTTATTACCCTTGAAAGGTCAACGTCGGCAAACTGCAAAAGCATGGTTTTCGCCTTTTGCGAGCAGACAATCCGCATTTCGGGATAAAGCTCGCAGACCTTTTGTATATTGGCGGAATGATCGGGTTCAAGGTGATGAACGACAAGGTAATCGGGTTTCCTGCCGTCAAGCGCATTTTTTAAATTTTCAAACCAAATGTCGCTTACGATTTTATCCGCAGTATCCATTATTGCGATTTTGTCGTCAAGTATAACGTATGAATTATACGCCATACCGTTGGGGATTATATACTGCCCCTCGAACAAATCAAGCTCACGGGTGCTTGCGCCGATATATTTTACGCTTTGCGAAATATTAACGTCCATTTTTTTGTCTCCTCATTTTAAATTTACCGCTATATAATAGCATAAAAAGCAAGTATATTCAATAAAATTTTCCAAAAAAACAAGCCCGGCAAAAGCCGAGCCCGTTTAACGTTTATTCCTCTTCAAAAGAGCCCTTGTCAAGACCGCATATCGGGCAGACAAAATCCTCGGGTACCTCCGACCAAGGAGTTCCGGGAGCGATGCCGTTTTCGGGATCTCCGGCTTCCTCGTCGTAAACGTAGCCGCAGGGGCAAACATATTTAGCCATAATTTATTCTCCTTTCTGAAAATGAATTACGGGTTTATAATATAACAAATTATGCCTTTACGTCAATATTTTTATTGTAAATAACATAAATATATTTTATTGCAAAACCGAAATTATTGAGTTAAAATAAAATATGTAAATATGCTTTTAAATTCAAACGAAAGGACTTGACAAATATGGACGATAACGCAATGTTCAAGCTGACATACGGGCTTTTTGTATTAACCGCAAGGGACGGCGAAAGGGACAACGGCTGTATAGTAAACACCGTAAGCCAGGTTGCCTCGCAGCCGAACACCGTGGCGGTTGCCGTCAGCAAGGCAAATTTAACCCACGATATGATAAAAAATACGGGGGTTTTTAATGTTTCCGTACTAACGCAGAGCGCAAAATTTGAAACCTTTAAGCACTGGGGCTTTCAAAGCGGCAGAGATACCGACAAAACCGCCGAAATTGAATTTTCAAGGAGCGAAAACGGACTTATATACCTGACCGGGGAAACCAACTCTTACATCAGCGCAAAGGTATTTTCAAGCGTTGATTTGGGAAGCCACACGCTGTTTTTGGCAAAGGTTGCCGACGCAAGGCTCTTAAACGACGAGCCGTCCGTAAGCTACGATTTTTATCACAAAAACATTAAGCCTGCGCCGCAAAAAAGCAAGAAAAAGGGCTTTATTTGCAAAATCTGCGGTTATATATACGAGGGAGATACCCTGCCGGAGGATTTTGTCTGCCCCTGGTGCAAGCATCCCGCTTCGGATTTTGAACCTGCGGAAATTGACGGCTGACCGAAAAACTTAACAAAAAGGTCCGCCGAGCGGGCCTTTTTTTGGCAATTATTATACTTAATTGTTAATTGACACATTTGTTAAATTAAACTATAATTATAATGAGTTTAATTTTCTTTAACGAATGGTGATGTTATACTTGAACGAAGACGAACGAAATAAAATACTTATCGTTGACGATTCTAAAATAAACAGGGCTATCCTGTCCGATATTATCGAAGAAAAATTTTCTGTTCTTGAAGCGGAAAACGGCATTGAGGCTATGAAGGTCATAAGAGAATACGGCAATAAGCTTTCGCTTATCCTGCTCGACCTCGTTATGCCCGAAATGGACGGTCTTGAGGTTCTTGCGGCAATGAACAGGTTTAACCTGATAAACGAAATACCGGTAATTATGATTTCCGCGGAAAATTCTTCCTCATATATCGAACGGGCGTATGAGCTCGGCGCAACGGACTTTATAAACAGGCCGTTTAACGTCTATGTCGTTAAAAAGCGTATCGCGAACACGGTTATGCTTTATTCAAAGCAGAAAAACCTTATTAACCTTGTTAGCCAACAGGTTTACGAAAAGGAAAAAAACAGCGACCTTATGGTTAAGATACTAAGCCATATAGTCGAATTCAGGAACGGCGAAAGCGGACTGCATATAATGCACGTCAACACAATTACGGAGCTTATTTTAAAGCAGCTTGTTAAAAAGACCGACAAATATAAGCTCACGTCCAAGGATATAGACTATATTGTTACCGCTTCCTCGCTCCATGATATAGGCAAAATATCTATTCCCGACAGCATACTCAACAAACCGGGTAAGCTTACCGCCGAGGAGTTTGAAATTATGAAGGGTCATTCCGAGGCGGGAGCTAAAATGCTCGGCTTTTTGACGGAATACATAAACGACCCGTTAATTGTAGTTGCAAGCGATATATGCCTTTATCATCACGAGAAATACGACGGCAAGGGCTATCCCAAGGGGCTTAAGGGCAACGAAATTCCCATTTCCGCGCAGGTTGTCGCAATAGCCGACGTGTACGACGCTCTTGTAAGCGAGCGCTGCTACAAAAAAGCCATACCCCATAAGCAAGCGCTGAAAATGATTTGCGACGGCGAGTGCGGAGCTTTCAATCCGATAGTTCTCGAATGCTTATGCGATATCGAAAACACGCTCGAAAACGAAATTAAAATCAACTCGCTGTCACACAACAACGAGCGCAAGGTAAGGAAAATTACCGACGAGTTATTAAGCCAAAGCGGCATTACGAGGGAAAACAATTCAATCAATTACCTCGAACAAGCGAGAACCACCTCCGAATTTTTGGCTTCGATGTCCAAGGAAATTCAATTTGAATATACGAAGGACTCTGATGTGCTTACAATTTCGGAATGGTTCGCGCAAAAGTGCGGTCTGCCTCTGGTAATAGTTAATCCTTTTAAAAACGAAAGGGTCCTTAACATAGTCAACGGCCGCGAAGGAGTTGAGTTTTTTGGCAGCGAGCTTGCAAAAACCGCTCCCGATAATCCGGCTATTGAATTTACCATGCAGATAAAAATCGAAAATCAGCAAAGGGCTCACCGCGTGCTGTGCATATCCAAATGGAACACGGACGGCGACGTTCCCGTAATTTCGGGCACGGTAGGCAAGCTTATTGATATTGAAAACGAATATCAAATTATGGCGGACCTTAAAAAGCAGGCGTCGCTCGACCCGCTTACAAGTATTTATAACCACAGGTACTGTGTAAACCTTGCAAAAAGCAAATTGGCGGAAGGAACCGACCTCAACTACGCTCTTGTGCTTTTCGACCTCGACCACTTTAAAGCCGCCAACGATACCTACGGGCATATGTTCGGCGACGAGGTTTTGAAAACCGTAGCCTCCACCCTGCAAAAGCTTTCAAAGAAGAGGGATATTGTCGCAAGGATAGGCGGCGACGAATTTATGCTCTTTATTGAATACAGGAGCGAAGACGAGCTGAAAAACAAGATAGAAAATATACACAAGGTCATAAACGACATCGTAATTGATTCTTATTGCGTAAGGATAAGCACGGGTATTTCAACCACACAGGAAGTGGGCTATGATTACAACACCCTGTTTAACTGCGCCGACACCGCTCTTTACCACTCGAAGGGTATCAGAAAGAGCGTTATGAGCTTTTACGACAAGGATATGATGCATAGCGGAATTAAAATTACTCCAATAGAAAATTGAGGTGCAAAAATGACTTTAAACGAATGTATTGCGGTTTTAAGCGGAAACATCGACGAATTAAAAGGAAGAATGCTGTCAGAGGAAAGAATTAAAAAATTCCTGCGTATGTTCCCCGGCGACACAAGCTTTTCGGAGCTTTGCGAGGCTATGGAAAACGAGGATTACGAGGCTGCGTTCAGAGCCGCCCATACATTAAAGGGCGTATGCGCCAACCTCGGCATTGAGAGGCTCAGAATAAAGGCAAGCGAGATTACCGAAGCGCTCAGGGGCAACGTAAACAACGGCGCCGACGAAATATTGCCCGACCTTATTACAGAGTACAATGCGGCGGTGGACGCAATAAACATACTTGAATAAAAATTTACATTTGCGCTGTCGGCTTCCTCTTTCGGGGAAGCCTTTTTTATAAATCGTAATTATTTAATTGAAAAGCTTAAAATAAAATGATATAATTCAAGTTAATTCTTTACTTAGCAATGGAA
This sequence comes from uncultured Clostridia bacterium, assembly GCA_947630835.1. Classification (GTDB taxonomy): domain Bacteria; phylum Bacillota; class Clostridia; order Oscillospirales; family Acutalibacteraceae; genus Fimenecus. The sequence continues at coordinate 185,009 of CANRIZ010000001.1, forward strand.
GTGTTTGCTTTTATGAAAATTACCGATATTTTAAACGGAAACGATATGTCCCTGTCGTTCGAGGTATTTCCGCCGAAAAAGGAAGCGTCCTTTGAAAGCGTTAAACTCGCTACGGAAAAGATAGCCGAACTAAAGCCCTCGTTTATGAGCGTTACCTACGGCGCAGGCGGCGGAACGAGCGAATATACCCTGTCCGTTGCAAAAAATATCAAGGAAAAATACGACGTGCCGATGCTCGCCCACCTGACCTGCGTTTCCTCAAGCAAAGAGCTTATCGCAAAAATGATTGACGAAATAAAGCTGTGCGGAATTGAAAACGTAATGGCTTTAAGGGGCGACCTTACGCCGGAGCTTGAAAATTCGGACAGGAGCGCTTGGGATTACGCCCACGCCGTTGACCTGATTTACGAGCTTAAACAAAAGGGTAATTTCTGCATAGGCGCGGCATGTTACCCGGAGGTTCACCCGGAAAGCGCAAACCAACGCGAGGATATTAAGCATTTAAAGGAAAAGGTGGACGCAGGCGCGGATTTCCTTACCACGCAAATGGTATTCGACAATAATCTGTTTTTCAATTTTCTTTATAAGATACGGGAAGCGGGTATTTTTGTTCCGGTAATTCCGGGAATTATGCCCATTACAAACGCAAACCAGGTAAGCAGAGCCGTTAAGCTTTCGGGCGCGTTTATGCCCAGACGTTTTACAGCTATGGTTGACAAGTTCGGTTCAAATCCCGCCGCTATGAAACAGGCGGGAATAGCCTACGCTACGGATCAAATTATCGACCTTTACGCAAACGGCATTAAAAACGTGCATGTTTATTCTATGAACAAGCCCGATATTGCGGCGGGCATCACGGCCAATCTTTCGGAAATTTTGGGTAAAAGCTTTTTGGAGTAATCTCAAATGTCGGAAAATGTGATTTTAACAAAAAAATACGGCGCGCAGCAAATTAAGCCCGTCGATGAAAACGAGGTTCGGCGTTATGCGGGATACAGCGGAAAAGGTATTGACGAGGACGGCGCATTAACAGACGTTCTGCGTATGGTCGAAAAGGATTTGTCCGGCAGGCTCTCTTACAGAGTCTGCTATCGTCGTATGCCGATATCTTGGGAAGAAGAAACGCCCGTTATGCCGTTTTACTGTAAATCAAAAAATCTCGCAAGCTGTATTAAGGGCTGTTATGAGATTATCGTTTTTGCCGCAACAATAGGCATAGAAGCGGACAGATACATTGCGAAAAGCCAAAAGCTCTCGCCGCTAAGGGCGCTTATTGCGCAGGCTTATTCGGCGGAAAGGGTCGAGGCTCTGTGCGACAAGTTTTGCTGTGAAATCAGGGAGCTGTTAAAAGAAGAAATGCTCTGCGCTACCGCAAGATTTTCGCCGGGATACGGCGATTTACCGCTTAAAACGCAGGCCGATATTTTCAGGCTGCTCGATTGCGGCAGGCAAATAGGCGTATACTTAAACGAAAGTCTGCTGATGTCGCCGTCAAAATCGGTTACGGCCATTTTCGGAATTAAAAAATCGAACGGTAAAGCAGATACGCAATAACAGGCAAAAAACGAGAATACCGCTTCGGAAGGAATGTGAAAAATGAACGTTTTGGATTTTATAAACAATAATATATGCTTTTTTGACGGCGGTACGGGTACTCTGTTACAGCAAAGAGGTCTTATGCCCGGTGAACTGCCCGAGAGATGGAACATTTCCCACCCGGAGGAAATTATAGAAATTCACAGGGCGTATTTTGACTCGGGTTCAAATATAGTATGCACAAACACCTTCGGCGCAAACTGCCTTAAATTTGACGAGCGGGAGCTTGACGGCATAATCTGCGCCGCCGTTAAAAACGCAAACGCCGCAAAGGAAAAAAGCGCGGGCGGACAGCAAAAATTTACGGCTCTCGATATAGGCCCCACGGGAAAGCTTTTGAAGCCCTGCGGCGATTTTGATTTTGACAGCGCGGTAGAATGTTTTGCAAAGACGGTAAAAGCAGGCGTAAAATACGGCATGGATTTAATTTTTATAGAAACCATGAACGACAGCTACGAAACTAAGGCGGCTGTTTTGGCGGCAAAGGAAAACTCCGATTTGCCCGTTTTTGTTTCAAACGCTTATTCCGACGACGGTAAGCTGATGACGGGAGCCTCCCCCGCTTCGGTTATAGCTATGCTTGAGGGGTTGGGCGCCGACGCAATAGGAGTAAACTGCTCGTTGGGTCCTAAGCAGTTAAAGGGCGTTGTGCAGGAGTATTTAAAGTATTCCTCGCTCCCCGTAATTTTAAAGCCAAACGCAGGGCTTCCCAAAAGCGTTGAGGGCAAAACCGTTTACGACGTACTGCCCGATGAATTTGCCGAAGATATGCTTAAATACGCCCAAAGCGGGATAAGAATACTCGGCGGCTGCTGCGGCACTACGCCCGAACATATTTCAAAAACGGTACAAAGCGCGGGCAAAATCAAGCCCAAGCCCGTAACGGACAAAAATATTACAATGATAAGCTCCTACACCCATGCCGTGGAGTTCGGCGACTCCCCCGTTCTTATAGGCGAAAGGATTAACCCCACAGGCAAAAAGCTTTTTAAACAGGCTTTGCGGGACAACGATATAGACTATATTTTAAACGAGGGCATAAAACAGCAGGAAAAGGGCGTGCAGGTTCTTGACGTAAACGTCGGTCTGCCCGAAATTGACGAGAAAAAGACGCTTGAAAAGGTCTGCTTTGAGCTTCAGGCGATAATCGACCTGCCCCTGCAAATAGACACCTCCGATATCGAGGCTATGGAAACGGCTCTGCGCCATTATAACGGAAAGGCTATGATAAATTCGTTAAACGGCAAAGAAGAGGTGATGGCGCAGGTTTTTCCGCTTGTAAAAAAATACGGCGGGCTTGTCGTTTGCCTTACTCTTGACGAAAACGGCATACCGGAAACCGCAGAAAAGAGAGTGGAAATAGCAAGGAAAATCATCAAAACAGCAGAAAAATACGGTGTTGGCAAAAAGGATTTGATATTCGACACCCTCGCTATGACGATAAGCGCGGACACACGCTGCGCCGTCGAAACGCTTAAAGCGCTCAACACAATAAAGCATGAGCTTAATTGCCGCACTATGCTCGGAGTATCGAATATTTCGTTCGGTTTGCCGCACAGGGACGTATTAAACGGAGTTTTCTTTTCGCTTGCGTTGGAAAACGGACTTTCCGCGGCCATTATGAACCCCAATTCAAACGAAATGATGAAAAGCTTTTACGCTTTTAAGGCGTTGAAGAATTTGGACGAAAACTGCTCCGATTACATTGAAAATATCGAAAGCTTTGCATGCTGTGAAACAGTTGAGAAAAAAATTTCGGACAACCCAAAAAAAGAAAATCACGGCGGGGAGGAATTTCCTCAAGCTCCGCTTCAAAGCGCAATAATCAAAGGATTAAAGGAAAAATCGGCGGCGCTTACAAAAGAGCTTTTGGAAAGCACGGACGCGCTTGAAATCGTAAATTCGCATATAATTCCCGCGCTTGATTCGGTGGGTAAAAAATTTGAGGAAAAGACCCTGTATCTTCCCCAGCTTCTTATGAGCGCAGAGGCGGCGCAGGCGGCTTTTGAAAATATCAAGAAGAAAATTTCCCAAAACAAAACGCAGTCGGTAAGCCGCGGGAAATTTGTTCTGGCGACGGTCAAGGGCGATATACACGACATAGGAAAAAACATAGTTAAGCTTATTATGGAGAACTACGGCTTCGAGGTGTACGACCTCGGTAAGGACGTGCCGCCGCAAACCATAGTTGACGAGGCGGTAAGGCTGAACGCTCCCATAGTCGGGCTAAGCGCGCTTATGACCACCACGGTCCCCTATATGGAGCAAACAATAAAGCTTTTGAAAGAAAAAGCGCCCGAAGCAAAGGTAATAGTCGGCGGGGCGGTATTAAATAAAGAGTATGCCGACAGCATAGGCGCGGATTATTACGCAAAGGACGCTATGGAAACGGTTAAATACTCTTTGGAAATTTTGGGAAAATAACCGAAAGGCGATAAAAAAGCAAATACGACAGTCCGTATGCTTTTATGGCACGGGCTGTCGTATTTTGTATATATTTCACTATTTTAATATCTTTTTTTCTACTTTATAACAGGGTTAAGCGATTGACTTTTGGGCTTTAAAGTATTAAAATATATATGTATGCTTTAAAGCGCTAAATTGCCGCCCAAAAGCCGCAGGGCGTTTTTATATAAAATCTTGTCGGTTTCCTCCTCGGAAAAGCCGAAGTTCTTTACAAGCTCAACAAATTTTTTCTGATCGCTCCAGGGGGAATCGGTAGCAAACAGAATTTTGTCAAAGCCGTGCTTTAATATTATCTCCCTGCATTTTTCGTAATAATGATCAAGCACAAATGAGGTATCGAAGTAAACGGGCTTGCCCGCAAGCTTTTCGAGTACCTCGTCGGGCAAATCACAGCCGCCCATATGGGCTAACACAAGCTTGTTTTCTATCACGCCTTCAAGCTTCGAGAGGACATTGAGCACCATATCCGGAGTGCAGTGGACGTCGTCCCTGTAGCCTACGTCTACGCCGGCATGGGTTATAATTATCAAATCCCTTTTTGCCGCCTCCCCGATAATGCGTATGTACCTCGGGTCGTCAAAATAAACGCCCTGATAGTCGGGATGGATTTTAATTGCGAAAAGTCCGTTTGCCTTAATTTTATCGAGTATTTCCTCGGGATTTTCGCAGTCCGGATGAATTGCGCCGGCATATATTACCCCCTCTTTTCCGCTTATTTCAAAAGACAGGCGGTTTATGGACTCCACCTGCTTTACGACGGTGGCAACGGGAAGCACAACGCTTACGTCCACCCCGGAGGCTTTCATTGAATTTTTCAACGCGGAAAGCGTACCCTCCCTGTAGGGCTTGACGCTGCCTTTTTCGGAAAGAAAGGCTATGGTCTGAGCCGCCATTTTATCGGGAAAAGTATGAGTGTGAAAATCAATAACCATTTTTAAATTCTCCTGACGGTTTTAAGGATTTTTACAGCTTTTTAAATGTTGCATTATTATTATAGCATAAAAATAAATTTTTTAAAGGTGAAATTATGACAATCGTGGATTTATTGGAAAAAAACAGCCGTAAGCTGTCGGAAGAAACGGCTCTGGTTGAAATCAACCCCGAAATGGAGGAAAGCAGACGCCTAACCTGGCGCGATTACGAGTTGGTCGAACCCACAAGCCGTTCGTACTACAGAACGGAAATCAGTTGGGCGGTTTTCAACGAAAAGGCGAACAGGTTTGCAAACGCCCTTATCGGTCTCGGAGTGGGAAAAGGCGACAAGGTGGCAATTCTTTTGATGAACTGCCTTGAATGGCTGCCGATTTATTTCGGCGTGCTTAAAACGGGCGCTATGGCGGTGCCGCTTAATTTCCGCTACGCTTCCGACGAAATTAAATACTGCACGGATTTATCGGAATCCGACATGCTCGTATTCGGTCCCGAATTTATAGGCAGGGTTGAGAAAATTGCCGACGAATTAAGCAAAAACAGACTGCTTATTTACGTTGGGGACGGCTGTCCGTCCTTTGCGGAAAGCTATTATAACCTGACTGCGGATTGCAGCAGCCTTAACCCGAACGTTCCCCTTACCGAAGACGATTACGCGGCAATTTACTTTTCCTCGGGCACCACGGGCTTCCCGAAGGCTATACTTCATAAGCACAGGTCTTTAATTCATTCGTGTATAGTTGAGCAAAAGCATCATTCGCAGCAGCACGACGACGTTTTTCTGTGCATACCCCCTCTTTATCATACCGGCGCAAAGATGCACTGGTTCGGTTCGCTTATAAGCGGTTCTAAGGCGGTGCTGCTCAAAGGCACAAAGCCCGAATTCATTTTGGACGCCGTTTCAAAGGAAAAATGCACTATAGTATGGCTTTTGGTGCCGTGGGCGCAGGATATTTTAAACGCGCTTGATTCCGGCAAATTAAAGCTTGAGGACTACGACCTGTCGCATTGGAGGCTTATGCACATAGGCGCTCAGCCTGTTCCGAAAAGCCTTATCAAGCATTGGCTTGAATATTTCCCCAATCATCAGTACGACACAAACTACGGTCTTTCGGAATCCATAGGCCCGGGCGCGGTTCATTTGGGAGTGGAAAACGTACATAAGGTCGGCGCTATAGGTATTCCCGGTTACGGCTGGGAGGTTAAAATCGTAAACGAAGACGGCTCTCCGGTATCGGGCGGCGACGTCGGCGAGCTTTGCCTTAAAGGCGACGGCGTAATGGAGTGTTACTACAACGACCCCGAAGCGACCGCCAAAACGCTCAAAGACGGTTGGCTTTACACCGGCGATATGGCTATGAAGGACGAGGACGGCTTTATTTACCTCGTTGACAGGAAAAAGGACGTTATTATCACCGGCGGCGAAAACCTTTATCCCGTTCAAATTGAGGATTTTATCCGCACTTTCCCGAAAGTAAGCGACGTTGCCGTTATAGGCTTACCCGACGACAGGCTCGGCGAAATTGCCGCCGCGATAATCAAAATCAAGGACGGTATGACCTCGAGCGAAGAAGAAATAATGGAATTTTGCAAGGGTATGCCGAGATATAAACGCCCGAGGAAGATAATTTTTGCGGACGTTCCGAGGAACCCCACGGGAAAAATCGAAAAGCCCCTGCTTCGCAAAATCTACGGCGCAGACCATTTGGTAGCTAATCAAAACGAGCGATAAGCTTGTTTAAAAAATATTTTAATTGGAGTGATAATTTATGAACGCAACTATGATTTTCACCCTATGCCTGATTGTATGCTTTTTCGCATTGATGGTAGGCATAGGCGTAAGGTCAAGAAAACACGCAACTGATGTAAACGGCTTTGTTTTGGGCTCGCGTTCGGTCGGCCCGTGGCTGAGCGCGTTTGCCTTCGGCACATCCTACTTTTCCGCAGTTATCTTCGTAGGCTATGCGGGGCAGTTCGGCTGGAACTTCGGTCTTTCCTCAACCTGGATAGGTCTCGGAAACGCCTTTATAGGCTCTCTGCTTGCCTGGACCATACTCGGCAGAAGAACAAGGATTATGACGCAGCATCTGTCCTCAAAAACCATGCCGGATTTCTTCGGCTCAAGGTTTGAATCAAAGGGACTTAAAATTGCGGCTTCTGTAATTACCTTTGTATTCTTAATCCCCTATACCGCTTCGCTGTTTAACGGTCTTTCAAGGCTCTTTTCCATGGCGTTTAACGGTATCGACTACTCTGTATGCGTTATCATAATGTCGGTGCTTACGGGACTTTACGTCCTTATAGGCGGCTATATGGCTACGGCTATAAACGACTTTATTCAGGGACTTATAATGCTCGGCGGCATTGTTGCGGTAATCCTTGCCGTACTTCACGACAACGGCGGACTTTTGGAAGCTACGAAATCGCTTGCCGCAGTCGAGGGCGACGCGGGCTGGCTCGGAGCTTACTCCTCCTTCCTCGGACCGAACCCCGTGTTCCTGCTTTTCGTTGTAATGCTCACCTCTCTGGGTACTTGGGGACTTCCCCAAATGGTAGGTAAATTCTATGCCATCAAGAATGAGGACTCAATTAAAAAGGGCACGGTAATTTCCACAATCTTCGCAATAGTGGTTGCCGGCGGCTGTTATTTCCTGGGCGGCTTCGGCAGGCTTTACAATATTGACGTTGCGGCGGAGGGCTTTGACGCGGTTATCCCGACTATGCTCTCTACCCTTTCGCCCGTAATCATAGGCATAGTTATAGTGCTTGTGCTTTCGGCTTCTATGTCCACGCTTTCATCTCTTGTTCTCACAAGCGGCTCAACCGTTACGTTGGATTTAATTGCTCCGCTTACCAAAAAAGAGTTCACCGAAAAAAAGAAAATGTTGGTTATGAGAACATTAATTGTTGTATTTATTGTAATTTCTGCTATAATAGCAATTAAGCAGGCAAAAAGTAAGAGCTTGTTCATAGCGCAGATGATGGGCGTTTCCTGGGGAGCGCTTGCAGGCGCGTTTTTGGCTCCGTTCTTATACGGCCTGTATTACAAAAAGACAACGAAGGCTGCCGTTGTAGTTTCGTTCATTTACGGCGTGGGTCTTGAGATTATTCAGCTTTGCGTCTCGCTCGGGCTTTTCAAGTTCGCCGAGGGCTCGGTACTTGCGTTTGTATTCACAAACTCGCTGTACTCGGGCGTATTCGCTATGGTGGGCGGTTTGATTATAGTCCCGTTTGTAAGCCTTATCACGCAGAAAACGAAGCCCAAAGACGTTGATAAGATGTTTGAATGTTACAACGATACAAAGACAGTTGAAATTACGGACAGCCTCGGAAAGTAATTTGATTGAAACAGGGTGAAAGATTTGAAGAAACTTATGCTCGGCAACGAGGCTATTGCCCGAGGGCTTTACGAAGCAGGCGTTAAGCTTGTTTCAAGCTATCCCGGCACGCCGTCTACGGAAATTACGGAATTTGCCGCAAAATACGATGAGATTTACTGCGAATGGGCGCCAAACGAAAAGGTTGCCGCGGAGGTGGCCTTCGGCGCTTCTTTAAGGGGAATTCGCAGCGCCTGCGCTATGAAGCACGTCGGCTTAAACGTAGCCGCCGACCCGTTGTTTACGCTTTCGTACACGGGCGTAACCGGCGGTATGGTGCTGTTTGTTGCGGACGACCCGGCTATGCACTCTTCTCAAAACGAGCAGGATTCGCGCCATTACGCCATTGCCGCAAAGGTTCCTATGCTTGAACCTGCCGATTCGGCGGAGGCAAAGGATTTTGTTAAGGAGGCTTACCGTATTTCGGAAGAATACGATACTCCCGTTATAATCCGTATGTGTACGAGGATAGCTCATTCGCAAAGCTCGGTTGAGCTGTGCGGGAGGGAGGAGCTTCCTCTCCCCGAATATGAGAAAAATCCGCAGAAATACATAATGGCTCCCGCAAACGCAATTAAACGCCATCCCTTTGTTGAGGAGAGAACCGAAAAGCTTACAGCGCTCGGGGAAACAAGTCCCTTAAACCGTATCGAAAAGGGCGGCGACGAAATCGGAATTATCTGCTCGGGTACTTGTTACCAGTATGTTAAGGAAGTTTTCGGCGACAGCGTTTCGGTATTGAAGCTCGGAATTATCAATCCTTTGCCCGTCGATTTGATTAAAAATTTTGCCTCGGGAGTTAAAAAGCTCTATGTAATCGAGGAGCTCGACCCGATTATCGAAACCCATCTCAACAACATAGGGGTAAAATGCACGGGAAAAGAAATGTTTTCAATCCTCGGCGAATTTAATCAAAACACAATTCGCCGGGCATTCGGTATTCCCGTTCCCGATAATTCTTCTACCGACAATCCCGTTCCGGTGCGTCCTCCGGTTATGTGCGCGGGTTGTCCGCACAGAGGTCTGTTCTACACTTTGGCAAAGCACAAAATAACCGCTTTGGGCGATATAGGCTGTTACACCTTGGGCAGCGCCGCTCCCCTTTTCGCTCTTGACTCAACGCTTTGTATGGGCGCTTCCGTTTCGGGGCTTCACGGCTTCAACAAGGCGGGCGGCAAGGAAAGCGAAAAGAGAACCGTATGCGTTATTGGCGACTCGACCTTTATGCATTCGGGCATTACGGGGCTTGTAAACATTGCTTACAATGCGTCAAACTCTACGGTTATTATACTCGATAACTCAATAACCGGTATGACGGGGCATCAGCAGAACCCGACTACCGGCTACAATATTAAGGGCGAGCCTGCGGCGGCGGTCAACCTCGAAAAGCTCTGCCGTTCAATAGGAATTGAGAGAGTAAGGGTTGTCGACCCGTACAATCTCAAAGAATGCGAGGACGCAATTATTGAGGAGCTTGCGGTTGAAGCGCCTTCCGTAATCATTTCGAGAAGGCCCTGTATGCTGCTTAAATACGTTAAAGCCAAGCCCCCCGTTACGGTAAACGAGGACAAATGCGTGGGCTGTAAAATGTGTATGAAAATAGGCTGCCCCGCAATCAGCATTAAAAACAAAAAAGCTCACATTGACTTTACCCAATGCGTAGGCTGCGACGTTTGCACGCAGATGTGCAAAGTAAACGCTATAGAAAAGGGGGAAAGATAAATGGATACCAAGAACATTATGATAGTCGGCGTAGGCGGTCAGGGAAGCCTTTTGGCAAGCAAGCTCTTGGGCTCGCTGCTCACCGACGAGGGCTTTGACGTAAAGGTAAGCGAGGTTCACGGTATGAGCCAGAGAGGCGGTTCGGTTGTTACCTATGTCCGCTTCGGCGACAGGGTTTATTCCCCCGTTATAAGCGAGGGCGAGGCGGACGTTATCGTTTCGTTTGAAAAAATTGAAGCGGCGAGACATCTTGCCTGCCTAAAAAAAGACGGTAAAATAATAGTAAACACTCAGGAAATCGACCCCATGCCCGTTATAACGGGCGCGGCGGAGTATCCGTCCGATATAATTGACGAAATCAAGTCAAAAGGGGTTTTTGTTGACGATATCGACGCTCTTGAGCTTGCAAAGCAGGCAGGCAACGCCAAAAGCGTTAATATAGTCCTTATGGGCAGAGTTGCAAAGTACTTTGATATTCCCTATGAAAAATGGATTGCCGCTATAGAGAAAATCGTTAAGCCGCAATTCGTTGAAGTAAACAAAAAAGCCTTTGATTTAGGCTATAATGTATAAAGGAGAATGACTATGGCACAGCGCTATTATCAACCCGAAATCGAAACCGCGTCGAGAGAAAAAATACTCGAAATCCAAAACGAAAAAATAGTAAAGCAGGTTCGCCATGTATATGACAACGTGCCTTACTACAGAAAGCTAATGGAGGAAAAAGGCGTTACGCCCGACGACATTAAGAGCGTTGACGACATCAAGAAGCTCCCCTTTTTGACAAAGGCGGATCTTCGCGACGCTTACCCCTACGGTTTGCTCGGTACAGACCTTAAAAAGTGCGTAAGAATTCAGTCAACCTCGGGTACGACGGGCAAAAGAGTTGTTGCATTCTATACCCAGGAGGATATAGACATTTGGGAGGAATGCTGTGCGAGAGCCATTGTTGCCGCAGGCGGAACAAACGAGGACGTTTGCCAGGTTTGCTACGGCTACGGCCTTTTCACGGGCGGTCCCGGTCTTAACGGCGGTTCCCACAAGGTAGGCTGTCTTACGCTGCCGATGTCGTCGGGAAATACCGAGCGCCAAATTCAGTTTATGATGGACCTCGGCTCCACCATACTCTGCTGTACACCCTCGTATGCCGCATACATAGGCGAGTCGCTTGCAGACGCAGGCTATAAACCCGAGGACAACAAGTTAAAGGCGGGAATTTTCGGCGCGGAGCCCTGGACCGAGGAAATGAGAAGAAGCATTGAAAAAAGTCTCGGCATAAAGGCTTACGATATTTACGGCCTTACCGAAACAAGCGGTCCCGGCGTTTCGTTTGAATGCAGCGAACAGACGGGTATGCACATAAACGAGGACCATTTCTACGCGGAAATTATTGACCCCGACACGGGAGAGGTACTCCCCGAGGGTTCAAAGGGCGAGCTTGTGTTCACCTCGCTTGACAAGGAGGCGTTCCCCCTTCTCCGCTACAGAACAAGGGATATATGCGTACTCAGCCGCAAAAAATGCTCCTGCGGAAGAACTCATGTTAAAATGAGCAAGCCTATGGGCAGAAGCGACGATATGCTTATAATCAGAGGCGTTAACGTATTCCCAAGCCAGATTGAAACGGTGCTTCTCAACGAGGGATATACGCCCAACTATCAGATACTTGTCGACAGAGTAAACAACAGCGATACCATTGACATAAACGTTGAGCTTACCCCCGAGCAGTTCTCCGACAAGGTAAGCGAAACGCAGGCTAAGGAAAAGGCTTTGGAGAGCGCAATGCGCACAATGCTCGGAATAGGCCCCAAGGTTCATTTGGTTCCGCCGAAATCCGTTGTCCGCAGCGAGGGCAAGGCGGTAAGAGTTATTGATAAGCGTAAGCTTCACGATTAAGGAGGATTTAGTATGTCTGTCAAGCAGTTATCAGTTTTTGTTGAAAACAAACCCGGTAAACTTTTGGAAATAGTAAAAACCCTTGCAGAAGCAGAAATCAATATCCGAGCTATGAGCATAGCCGACACCAAGGACTTCGGCATACTCCGCCTGATAGTTTCCGACACCGAAAAGGCGAAGGAGATACTCTCCGACGACTGCGTTGTTACGCTTACGCAGGTTATTGCGGTTGAGTTAAGCGATGAGGCGGGTTCGCTTTCAAAGGTGCTTAAAGCTTTCGGCGAGGCGGAGATAAACATTGAATATATGTACGCTTTTACGGCTTCCACGAAGCTTGGAGCATACGTTGTTATCCGCGTTGACGACAACTGCGCCGCCGAAAAGGTGCTTGCGGAAAAAGGCATAGCCACGCTTGACGTTTCGGCTATCTGAATAAGGCGAGAAAGCCGAAACGAGTCTTTGCAAAGCGGCGTTTGTTCGGCTGCCCGCGCCCTAGGCAAAAATAAAAATCAGTTGTATTAACTACAGCTGATTTTTGCTTTTTATCACAGGAAAGAGAGTGAACGAAAATGGAATTTTTTGAAACGGTAAAAAACAGATATTCCTGCAAGAAATTTAACGGCAAAAGCGTGGAAAAGGATAAGCTTGAAATGATACTTGAAGCCGGCAGACTTGCTCCGACGGCAAAAAATTTGCAGGAACAGCATATCTATGTTGCTCAAAGCGAAGAAGCGCTTTCAAAAATCGACGCTTCCACCCCCTGCCGCTACAATGCCGGAACCGTTTTGGTTGTTGCCTACGACAGGGATAACGTATATACTTACCCGGGCGGGAAGCAAAGCTCGGGCGCGGAGGACGCGGCGATTGTGGCAACGCATATTATGCTTGCGGCTCACAGCGTCGGAGTTGACAGCTGTTGGCTCAACTGCTTTTACGCCGACAAGCTGAAAGCCGATTTGGGCTTAAAGGAAAACGAGGAGATACTTATGCTCCTTGATTTGGGCTATGCCGCCGAGGGCTTTTCTCCGCTTGAAAATCACTTTAAAAGGAAGCCGCTTTCGGAAACCGTGAGCTATATTTGAGTTTAATTTTAATATGTAAAGACGAGCGTGGGACGGACTGCCCCACGCTCTTTAATTTTACTATTTGCTTTTATTTAAAAAGGTTTTTAATTCTTTGGACAAATCCGACTTTCTGGGTTTGCACTGAAGACTGCGCTTCTTGTACGGGTATCTCTATCGCCTGCGTCTTATATGTGAACATTACGGAGGATTTTACGCCGTCCGCTTTGCCCGTGAATATATCGTACTGCGAACCGAAGGTAAGCCACTCCTTCATTCTGCCCGCAAGCGCCTTTATCTGCTCCTGCGAAAGGTTCGCCGAGCCCGTATATTTTTCCGCGGTTTTCATTACGGCTTCGATTTTTTCGGCGTTATCCTCGCTTGCAAGGCTTCCGACGGTTTCGATAACGTCCTTATTCTTTTCTATTGTGGAAAGTATCGCTTTCAGCTTTTCGAGAGTTTCCGGCAGCTTTTCAAGCGAAGCTTTAACCTCGGAATCGTTCATATCCTGCGTTAAAGCGGTCATAACGGGCATAATATCGTTTAAATCGGAGGCTATTACCGAAATATCCGAAAAGCTTGACGAAAGATTGGGCAGTACGTTTATCAAAGCCTTAACGGCGGGGTCGTTCAGGGTTGACGAAATCTTCTCAAGATCCGCTTTTTCAAGGTCGTCGGCAAGCTTTCCGAGCTTTTGTATATTTTCCTCGGTCATATATTTGCCGAAGGTCTTTACAAGCTTTTCATTCTGAGAATAGAGCTTTACAGCCTCCTCAACCGCGCCCATCATATCCTCAATCTTATTTGAGTCGCCGTAAAGCATATTGATAATCTTGTTTATATCAAGGCCGTTCATCGCCTTTTCTATGCTTTCTATATCGGATAATACGCCCTTAATTTCATCGACCGAATCGGGCAGACTTCCGTTGCCGAAAGAGCCGAGAGAGGAAAACGGCATAACGGCAAACATCATATTGCCCATTTCAAAATTTTCCGCTTGCGCCGTAATTGTAAAGGTGTCGGAATAAAACGACTTGTCGATAAGCGACGATTTAAGCGAGGACAGCCCGAGACTTTCGTCCATACCCGGAACTCCGACAAAGAAAGCGATTTGCTTTGCGCCGTCGCTCAAGGTCGAGCCGTTTTCGACGTCGATATTTTTAAATACACTGTCCTGCATTATCGTTCCGCCTACCAAAATCATCGGACAGCAAACGGTATATTTCTTTGAGTCGATATTTACCGTCTTTTTCAATGTGTTTTGGGCTTTTATAACGATTTTAACGTTGCCCGACTTTCCGGCTATATCGTCTGCGCTTATCTCCGAATCGTTAAGGTAATAGCTTATTTTAAACTTAACGGGCGGTTCTTTGTCGGTAACGCCGCTGTAATAGAGGTCGGTGGTATCCATATTCCACAGAATAAACTCGCCGTCCTCATTGGCCTGCGCCAGAGACTTTACATTCCTTATATCGCTTAACGGGCTTTTATCCCTGATTTTTGTCTGCGGCGTATCGGTATGGAGCCAATCCGTGACGCTTACCTTATCGACGCTTCCGTCTTTTTTCAGATTTACATAAACCGTTTCTTCTTTGCTTACGTTATCGGCAAAGGTTTCGTAATTTTGCTGCTTATATTCCTTTTCGCCCGAATCGTCAAGCAAAATTTCATTATCCGTTGTCGGCTTCTTGGAACAGCCTGCGAACGCCGTCAGCGCAAGGACCGCCGAAAGCAATACACATAAGAATTTGTACGCTGTTTTATTACGCATTGTCTAACTCCTCCGATTCTTCAACTGTATTTTTGCCGCCGTTTTTCGGCTTTTTCGGTTTCCACTTAAAGCTTGTTTTTGAGATAAGCCCCTCGCCTATGCAAAGTATGGGCGCAAGGAATAATATTATTACAAGTGCGCTTATTACCGAGCCCCTTGCAAGCAGGGCGCATATGCCTTTTATAATGGAAATATCGCATATAAGGTAAACGCCGAAGGTTGCCGCAAAGAACACTGTTGCGCTTTGCAATATCGAAATCTGCGCCGCGGTCATAGCGTTTAATATCGCCTGTTTTTTACCGATGTTCCTGTTTAGCTCCTCTTTAAACCTTGTCGTCAGCAAAATTGCGTAATCGACTGTTGCGCCGAGCTGAACGCAGTTTATTACGGTCGGGTCTACGAACGACATCTGAACCCCCGAAAGCACGGAAATCGAAAGATTTATCCAGATGGCAAGCTCTATTGAAAGGGTCAGAATAATGGGCAGAGAGATAGATTTAAAGCAAATTGCTATGAGTATGAATATCGCCGCAACCGAGAGTATGCTTGTGACGGCGAAATCCCTGTCAGTAGTCGTTATCAAATCCCTTGATATTGCGCCCTCGCCCGTTACAAATCCGTTTTTGTCATAGGATTTAACGATTTTTTCGAGGCGTCCCACCTGTTCGTTTAATTCGTCCGTCGCCGTAGCGTACTGCGAATTTACCATCATAAGCTGTAGGCCGTCCGCCTTGCATATTTCAAGAATACTGTCGGGTATTATGTCGTCGGGTACTGCCGGTCCGACAAAGTCATTGTAAGCCAACATTGAGCTTACTCCGCCGACATTTCTAATTTCGTCCTCCATTTCCATTATTTTGCCCGTGGGCATACTGTCGTCAAATATAATGAAATGGGTTGTAGCCATATCAAAATCGGCTTTCAGCTTATTAAGTCCCCTGACGGATACAAAATCCTCGGGAAGCGCCTTATCCATGCTGTAGTACAGTTCCGCCTTGCTCTGAACAAAATACGCCGGAACGAGCAATAAAACGAATATTACGGCAAAAACTCTCCTGTGCTTATACACAAAGCCGTTAAGCTTGGAAAAGCTCGGCATCAAATTCCTGTGATGATATTTGTTGATGGCGTCCTCAAAGAGCAGTATAAGCTCCGGCAATACGAATATTACCGTAAATATTCCGAATATAACGCCCTTTGCCATTACAAAGCCTATATCGAAGCCGAGTCTTAACTGCATAAAGCACAGCGCCAAAAAGCCGAAAATGGTTGTAAGCGACGAACCGATAAGCGCCGTAAGGGATTTTGAAACCGCCGCCGCCATTGCCTGAGTTCTGTCGGGATATTTGGGCTTTTCCTCCTCGTACCTGTCGAGCAGGAAAATGGAGTAATCCATTGTTACGCCAAGCTGTAGTATAGCGGCTATGCTCTGGGTAATAAAGGATATTTCGCCGAGGAAAATATTTGTCCCCATATTATACACTATAGCCATTGCCAGTGCGGCAAGTATAATAAACGGAAGCACCCACGACTGCATCATCAACGACATTACCGCAAGCGCAAGCAAAACGGCAAAGCAAATATAAACGGGCGCCTGCTTGTCGCACACCTCTTTTGTATCCTCAACTATGGCGGAAAGTCCGCTGATTACGGTGTTTTTATTCATCAATCCCTTTATCTGCGCTATTGCGTCGAGAGTTTCGTCGGAAGAGCCGGGATTGCTGTACCTGACAAGCATCATGGTTTTGTTTTCGTCCGAGCTGTAAAAAATATCTTTAAGCACATCGGGCAAAACGCTTACGGGAATTGAAATATCCGCAAGCTCGTCTGACCACATAACGGAGGCTACGCCGTCTATTTTTTCAATCTCCTCCTTTAGTGCGGAGGAGTACTTTGCCGGCATATCCTCTATTAC
Organism: uncultured Clostridia bacterium; assembly: GCA_947630835.1. Lineage (GTDB taxonomy): Bacteria > Bacillota > Clostridia > Oscillospirales > Acutalibacteraceae > Fimenecus. The sequence continues at coordinate 201,743 of CANRIZ010000001.1, forward strand.
AATTATTGAAATTCCTGCGTTGTTAAAGGTTTCGTCGAGCACCTGCTCGCCTTTAACGGAGTCGAGAGTGTCGGGAAGATAAGACATTATGTCATAATTGACCCTTGTTGCCAAAAAGCCGATGATTGACGGTATCAGCAGTAATACCGCTATCAATACGACCGTTTTCGGGTGTCTTGCCTCCCAGAGCGCAATTTTTTTCAATTTCTATCACCTTCGGTATCTATAGAATTTCCGACTATTGCCAAAAGCTGAGGCTTTAGCTGTTCGAGGGAATACGGCTTTTCGTAGAGTATTGCGTTACAGCAGGCGGAAACTATCATATCTATATACAGATACAGCCTTATGCCCACCGTGTTTTTGTCCCCTCCGAGAGCCAAAAAGTAATTGTATATTTCATCATACAGCTGTTTGAGCGGTCCCGTGCGGTTTTCTATAACCGCCTCAACGCAAACGTTTACGTTTTTGTCAATAAGCAATGCGAGGGTTCTGTTTTCCTCAAGAAATTTAATAAGAAAATCAATATAATTTTTGACATGGTTTTTAAAATCCTCGGGGCTTTTGATTTTGTCGGGCTCAAACTCAACCGCCGTCATAAACCTTGACGCCTTGTCAAGTATCAGCTTCGATATAAGGTCGTATTTATCCTTAAAATACAGATAAAACGTACCCTTTGCCACGCCCGCCTTTTTCACTATTTCGTCAATGGACACAAGATGCGATCCTTTTCTTTCAAAAAGCTCGTATGCGGAATCAAGCATAGACTTTAATTTTTCGCTTTTGTTTAACGCCCTTTTGCTCATAAACGCCTCCTTAAATGACTAACAGTCATTTTCTGTAGAAATATTAGCATAAAACTGACCGTTAGTCAATATTTAATTTCGGTCGTTAATAATTTGTTTACAAATTAAAAAACAGCCTTTCATTGCGAAAGACTGCTTTTAAATTATCGACCTTTATGACAAGCGCCGTTCATAGGGCAGCATCCGCAGTTGTTTCCGCAGGAGCATTTGCCTTTTTTTCTGTCCTTAATAAGACTGAATATAACAAGCGCTATTACCGCAAGAAGAACTAAGCTTATAAGTATTGTCGCTATATTGTCGAGTAAAAAATCAATTATTTTGCCCGCCTCCTTTTAAGCCTTTAATGCCGTGAGTCTTGTAGCCTCTTTATAGGGTCTGACAAGCATATAAATCATAACCGCAAGCACAATCACCGCAGCCGCCGTGCCGAGGACGCTTCCGTTGCCCGTAAAGAGATTTCCGAATTGATTTATCATAAGCGAAACGGCGTATGCAAAGCCGCACTGGTAGCAGATTGCGAAAAGGGTCCACTTTGTATTGTTCATCTCTCTTTTTATTGCGCCTATAGCCGCAAAACAGGGAGCGCAGAGAAGATTGAAAACAAGGAAGGAATAGCCTGTGACCGCCGTGAACACGCCTGCAAGAGTACTGTAAACGGTTTCGCCGGAATTGTAAAGTATGCCCATGGTGCCTACTATGTTTTCCTTTGCGACAAGCCCCGTAACGGAGGCGACTGCCGCTTCCCATGTGCCGAAGCCGAGCGGTATGAATATCCACGAAATTCCCTTGCCGATAAAGGCTAAGACGGACATATCAAGCTGTTCCTCGGAAAGCATGGTGAATTTGCCGTCTACGAAGCCGAAATAGCTTGTAAACCATACGACAATAGTGGAGAGAAGGATAATTGTGCCCGCCTTTTTAATAAACGACCAACCTCTTTCCCACATTGAGCGCAGAACGTTTTTAACCGTCGGAAGATGATATGCGGGCAATTCCATAACGAAAGGAGCGGGGTCGCCTGCGAACATCTTTGTCTTTTTAAGCATAATACCCGAAACGATTATTGCCGCCATACCGATAAAATATGCGCTTGTCGCAACCCAAGCCGAGCCGCCGAAAATAGCGCCGGCTATCATCGAAATAAACGGTACCTTTGCGCCGCAGGGAATAAATGTGGTAGTCATTATAGTCATACGCCTGTCACGCTCGTTTTCAATGGTTCTTGAAGCCATAATACCGGGAACGCCGCAGCCGGTACCGACAAGCATGGGTATAAAGGATTTGCCGGAAAGTCCGAATTTTCTGAAAATCCTGTCAAGCACAAAGGCAATCCTCGCCATATAACCGCAGGCTTCGAGGAAGGCGAGCAGCAGGAAAAGCACAAGCATTTGAGGCACAAAGCCCAAAACCGCGCCGACGCCGGCAACTATACCGTCGTTAATAAGGCCACTGAGCCAATCCGCCGCGCCAACCTTATCCAGCGCGTTGCCGACAAGAACGGGTATTCCGGGTACCCATACGCCGTAATTTGCGGGATCGGGTTCCTCGCCGTTAAAGCTGTTTATAACCTCAACGGATTTGTTGTAATCGTCGAGATTGGCTTTTTTCTCGGTTACCTCGAGCGTTTCCTCATCCGTTGTTTTATAGGTGAAATAGTTTTCGGGAGCCTTACCGTTTTCTTGCGTATAGGCGTTGTAGCCGTCAACTATAAGCGACGCGTTTTCAAATTCTTCGGCGGCCTGCGAATACTCCTTACCGCCTATTGCAAACAGGTGCCAACCGTCGCCGAAAAGCCCGTCGTTTGCCCAATCGGTCGCAAAGCTTCCTACGCTTACCATTGAAATGTAATAAACAAGGAACATTATCAGGGCGAAAATGGGAAGCCCGAGCCATCTGTTGGTTACGATTTTGTCGATTTTATCGGAGGTTGTAAGCTTACCCGTGTTTTTCTTTTTGTAACAAGCCTTTATAACGGAGGCTATGTAAATATATCTCTCGTTCGTTATAATCGACTCCGCGTCGTCGTCAAGCTCCTTTTCCGCTTCCTTTATATCGTTTTCAATATGCGCCAGGGTATCCTGCGCTATATTTAACGACTGCATAACCTTATCGTCGCGTTCAAAAATTTTAATCGCATACCATCTCTGCTGTTCTTCGGGCATATCGTGAACAGCAGCCTCCTCGATATGCGCCAGGGCGTGTTCAACCGCGCCCGAAAAAGTGTGCTGCGGGACGGTTTTGCCGCTTTTTGCCGCCTCTATTGCGGCTTCCGCCGCCTCTGCCGTGCCCGTACCCTTTAAGGCGGATATTTCCACAACCTTACAGCCGAGCTGACGGGACAATTCGGCGGTGTTGATTTTATCCCCGTTTTTCTTAACGGTATCCATCATATTTACGGCTATGACAACCGGTATGCCAAGCTCCGTAAGCTGGGTGGTAAGATAGAGATTCCTTTCAAGATTTGTACCGTCCACGATATTTAAAATTGCGTCCGGTCGCTCGCCTATAAGGTAATTCCTCGCAACTACCTCCTCCAAGGTGTAGGGCGACAGCGAATAAATACCCGGAAGGTCGGTTATTGTGACGCCGTTGTGCTTTTTTAATTTACCCTCTTTTTTCTCAACCGTAACCCCCGGCCAGTTACCGACAAACTGATTTGAGCCTGTGAGCGCGTTGAACAGGGTAGTTTTGCCGCTGTTCGGATTTCCCGCAAGAGCTATTCGTATTTCCATATCGTATTCCTTTCAAATAAGTTAGTTTTTGCTAACTGCAAGATTTAAAATTAAGGGGTTACTCCCCCTTTTTAAGCCTATTCGACCTCAATCATTTCGGCGTCGGCTTTTCTTATTGAAAGCTCGTAGCCGCGAACGCTTATCTCTATGGGATCTCCGAGCGGAGCAAGCTTTTGTACTTTAAGCTGTGTTCCCCTTGTAAGCCCCATATCCATTATGCGCCGTTTTACCGCGCCCTCGCCGTGAAGCCTTACGACCTTCAGGCTTTCGCCTACCTTGGCCTGTTTGAGTGTTTTCATGCCTTTCCTCCTTAGAAATTTAAAATAAAATCAAACCATAATTTTCTGCGCCGCTTCCCTGCTTATTGCAATTCTCGCGTCCTTAACGTTTACTATGACGTTGCCGCCGAGCGTGTTAATTATTTTTACCGAACCGCCCACGGTGAAGCCCAACTCCTCAAGATGCCTTTTCACCTTTTCCGAGCCGCCGATTTTTTTAATAATATTTTCCTCGCCCTCGTTGGCAAGCGTTAAAGGAAGCATATTTACCTCTCCTTTTCTTGTTAGCGTAAGCTAACTCTTTGCCTGAAAAATTAGGTTAGTCTTTGCTAACCTCTTTAACATAATATCCGAATAATCCCCGTTTGTCAATATCTCTTTTTAATTTTCGGGCGAATAAAATCAATTTCGGAAATTTCAACAATTTAGTTAGCGGTAGCTAACCAAAGATTGTGTAATTTTTTCTTTTCCTGCCGCCGACAATATTGTAAAGCGCCGATTTTTATGCTATTATTTACAGGTAAAATTTTTAAAGGAGTTGATTTTTTGTTCAGGGAAATGGTACGTAAAAAAAGGCAGATAAGCAGGGACGAATGTATAGAAATTTTGAAAAGCGAGCCGAGAGGCGTGCTTTCCGTTATAGGCGACGGCGGCTATCCTTACGGTATGCCGATGAATTTTTGGTACTGCGAGGAAAACGGTAGCATATATTTTCACGGCGGAAAAACGGGACACAAGATAGACGCGATTAATGCCGACGACAGGGTTTCTTTCTGCGTTTACGACGGCGGATACAGAAACGACGGCGACTGGGCGCTGAACATTAAAAGCGTGATAATCTTCGGCAGGGTAAAATTTGTTGACGATTATGACAAGGTGGTTGAAATCAGCCGAAAGCTAAGCTTAAAATACACCTCCGACGGCGAATACATAGAAAAGGAAATTCAACGCTTCGCCAAAACAACGCTCTGCCTTGAGCTTATACCCGAGCATATGACGGGGAAGCTGGTTAAAGAATCCTGAACAGCGCAAATATACGCAAAAATCCCTCCTCGTTTTGGGGAGGGGTTTCGTTTTTGGGGAGTTAAATGCAAATTGTTCATAATTTTTGTAAATATTGACCTAAAAACCGTCAGTTTTCTTGTTGAAAATTAAGGGTAAAGAGAGTATAATGTCCTCTAACACAAAAAAAGAAACAGTTTTGGCTTCGGAGGAATATAAATTGACAAAAGGCAAATCAATGACTGAGGGTTCGCCGTGGAAGCATATATTGATTTTTGCCCTGCCGGTTCTTGCGGGCGCATTGCTTCAACAGCTTTATAACACGGTCGATACTATAATAGTCGGCAACTATTCGGGCGAGGATTCGCTGTCGGCGGTAGGCACAACCGCTCCGGTAACCTTCCTTTTCCTTGCGATAGCGATGGGATTTTCGCAGGGCAACGGCGTTCTCGTCGCGCAGTATTTCGGCGCAAACGATGAAAAAAGGTTAAGAAAAGCCGCTTCAACGGGTCTTATACTTATTTTTTCTCTGGGTATCTTAACCACAATAGCGGGCGTGGTTCTTGCAAAGCCGATAATCATACATTTAATCCATGTTCCCGAGGAGATTATAAGCCTTACCGAGCAATATTTTCTGATATACACTCTCGGTCTGATTTTTCAATTCGGATACAACATTTTTTCATCAATACTGCGCGCGGTGGGCGACAGCTCGGCGACGCTGTACTTTTTGCTTATATCGTCGGTACTGAATATCGTCCTCGACCTTCTGTTTGTCGCAAAATTCCATTGGGGAGTTGCGGGCGCGGCGATAGCGACGGATATTTCGCAAGCGGTTTCGTTTGTTGCGGCATATGTTTATATGTCGGTGAAATACCCTGTTTTCAGGTTTAAATTTAAGGATTTAAGCTGGGAAAGACAGCTTGCAAAAAAGACTGTTACAATAGGCTTTCCCATGGCGTTACAGCTTATAGTAGTCTCCCTTGGACTTACGCTTATACAAAGGGCGGTAAACGAATTCGGCAAGACTATGACCGCCTCGTTTACCGTGGGGCAAAGAATAGAAATGTACCTCAACCTCCCCTGCAACGCTTTTCAGACAACGCTTGCTACCTACACGGGGCAAAACATAGGTGCGGGCAAAATGGACAGGGTTTCAAAAGGCGCCCGTCAATCCGTTTTTATGTCCGTACTGTTTTCGATTGTGATAGCTATAGCCATGTGGAGCTTTTCGGGCAGTATTGTAAACCTGTTCGGCATAAGCGACCAATCCGCAGTTTACTGCAATATGCACATTAAGGCTATTTCGCTCGTAAACCTTATACTTTCAATGTATGTTCCTCTTTTCGGCGTTTTTCAGGGCGCAGGACACGGAGGAATACCTACGGTTGTCGCCACCTGCGCGCTTTCGACAAGGGTTATTGTCACATATCTTTTAAGATACAGCAGATTTTTCGGCTATACTATTATCTGGTGGAACGGCCTGTTCGGCTTTGCGATAGGCTGTACTATAAGCTGGGTTTACTATCTGAGCAAACGCTGGCAGAAAAATTCAAAACTGTAATTTGGCAAAGATAAAAGCCGGTGCAAATTAAAGCGCCGGCTGTATTTTTTTATTGAATTCAGGATAAAAGCATGCGGTCGTTTGTGAGCGCTTTTCCGGAAGCGAGCTTAAACTGTTCAAGCAAATCGTTTACGGTAATTCCCTTTCGATTTTCGCCCTCTATATCCAAAATTATTTTACCCGCGTCCATCATTACGGTACGGTTGCCGAGGTCGAGCGCAGACTGCATATTGTGCGTTATCATAAGGCAGGTAAGCGAGTTTACGCCGACTGTTTCTGACGTGAGCTTTAAAACCTTTTCGGCAGTCGCCGGGTCAAGCGCCGCAGTATGCTCGTCGAGCAAAAGAAGCTTTGGCGGATTGTACGTTGCCATTACAAGGGTAAGAGCCTGTCTTTGCCCGCCCGAAAGAAGCCCTACCGGCTGATTCATACGGTCTTCAAGCCCCATATCAAGCAGAGAAAGTCTGCTTCTAAACTCATCCTTATCGCGCTTTGAAATCCTGCTCAGCCACTCTCCGTTGCCTGCGGCGAGAGCGAGATTTTCCTCAATACTCATACCGGGCGCGCTGCCGCGCATAGGGTCCTGAAACAGTCTGCCTATGCTTTTCGCCCGCTTGTGCGCAGGCATAAGGGTAATATCCTCGCCGTCAAGGGTGATTTTTCCCTCGTCGGTTGTGAAATCTCCCGCTATGGCGTTAAAAAGCGTACTTTTGCCTGCTCCGTTTGCGCCGATTATAGTAATAAAATCGCCGTCTTTAACGCTCAAAGAAAGCTTATCAAGCGCAATTTTGGCGTTTGCCGTGCCCGGGTTAAAGGTTTTTGAAATTTCTTTTATTTCAAGCATCACGCGGCCTCCTTTGAACGCTTATGCGTAAGCTGCCGTTTAAATTCGGGATACCTTGATTTAAGATACGGTCCCGAAATTGCAATTACGACAATTACGGACGAAACAAGCTTGAGCATCGAAGCGGGCATATCGAACCTGAGCGCAACGGTATATACGACTCTGAACACTATTGAACCGAGCACAACACCTACCGCCTTTGCGGGGATTTTGCCCTTGCTTACAAACACTCCGCCTATAAGAAGCGAGGCAAGCGCTATTGTTACCATACCCGTGCCTATGTCGATATTTACGGATTTTTGCGACTGTGCAAGCAGACAGCCCGAAAGCCCCGTAAAGGAATTTGACACACAAAGCCCGATTATGGTTGTAAACGCGGGATTTATAGAGGACGAGCGAACCATATCGGGATTGTTGCCCGTAGCCCTTATTGCAAGTCCCAATTTTGTTTTGAGGAAAATTGACAAAAATATTACTACAAGTGCAACCGCAATTAACGACACAATTAAAACGTTGTGCTGTTCAAGCGGCGTACCCGAAAGCAGAGATTTAAGGGAAGTAAAAACCGTTTCGGTAGTGTTCATATTAAGCAGCGATGAATTACCCATTACGGCTATGTTTACGGAATAAAGCCCGGTATTTACTATTATACCGGCAAGCAGGCTGTCAACGCCCATTTTGGTCTGCAAAAGCGCCGTTACAAAGCCCGAAAGCACGCCCGCAAGCATTGCCGCGGGAATTGAAAGCAGAGGGTGCCCCGATATTGCAACCGCCGCGCCGACCGTTGCGCCGAGGGTGAAGCAGCCGTCTGTTGAAAGGTCGCAGACATTGAGCATCGAATAGCTTAAAAACAGCGCCAAAACAGTAAGCGAGCTGATAAGCCCGAGCTGCAGAGCGTTTTCGCCCAAATTAAGAATTGAATTTAAATCCATACCGTCACTTCCCTTTATTAAACAGGCAAACAGATAACCCTTGTAAGATTATCTGTTTGCCGTAATGCCGTTAAATTTTTCTTTTATGCGCCGATTGTTTCAAGTATAAGGTTGAAAATCGCCTTGGTATCAAGGTAATCCGAAGTGCCGGTGATGTTCTTTCCGGGAGCTTCGAGAGAAGCTACGAGCTGAGTGCTTACCGGGTCCGAAACGGCGGCAAAGATTACGGGAGTTTTGCTCTCCTCGGTCGCCGACTGCATAGCCATGGCTACGGGAGTTGCGATACCTACCATAAGGTCAACCTTATCTGCATTGAAGCCCGCTATTATCTGATTCATTACGTTGGAATCCGCATTGCAGTTGTCGTAATCAACTTCAAACGCAACGTTCTTTTCCTTACCGATTTTGTCAAGCTGAATTTTGATGCTGCTTACTATCTGATTGAGAGAAGCGTCGTCAACATAATTGCAAATGCCTACCTTAAAGCTCTTTTCGGCATTTGCCGCTCCGAGCTTGCCGGATTCGAGAACGGAAGCGGGATTGCTTGAAAGTCCGTCGTCAAAAGCCTCGCCCGTTTTGATTTCGTTTATCTTCTGGCAGTAGGGCTTGTATTTTTCGGAAATTTCATCAAAATTATAGCCCATCTTTTCGCAGATTTCTTTGTTTATTGTAGCCGTGCCGTTATCGAACTGTTTAACGGCGAGCGAAGCGGTATCCTTGCCGTTTACCAAAACGTCGGCTATCATATTTGCGGTTTCCGTGCCGAGGTTGATATAGTCGACGCCGTAACCGAGATATGCGCCGTTGAGCGCGAAGGAATCCGCTCCCGTAAAGTGCGGGATTTTAGCCTCCGCCAGCTTCTCGTAAATTGAAAGCTCGGCGGTCATGATAGTGTTGTCCGAGGGTGTGAAAAGTGCGGAAACCTTATCCGCAATAGCCGAGTCAACCGCAAGGCTTACCTCGTCAACAGTTGTGCCTGTGTACTCCTTGTACTTAATGCCCTTGCCGTCAAGGAATTCCTTTGCTTCCTTAATAGCCGTTGTGGAAGCGTCCTGACCGGGGTCATAAAGAAGGCCCACTACCTTATCGCTTGAAGCGTTCTGCTCATCGGCCGAGTTATCCTTTTTGCCCGAGCAAGCCGCAAAGCTTGCAACCATAGCGAGTACAAGAATTACCGCTAAAATTTTTACTGCTTTTTTCATTTTAATTTACTCCTTTGGTACAATATTTGCATAGTCTACAACTTGCAACAGTTGGTATACAGACTATGCTTATTTTAGTTATAATA
>CANRIZ010000002.1 GCA_947630835.1 uncultured Clostridia bacterium
ACCGATTTTAAAATTGCTCCCAAAGCGGCGGCGTAAGGCGAGGAATATGATGTTCCCGAAAATCTGGCATAACGATTTCCCGGAATTGCCACTGCTATATTCACTCCGGGAGCGGAAATATCGGCATTGTAAGTCAAGTTATTCATAAATGTAGTCGTATTGTTAAAATCAGTAGAAGATACGGCAATACATTCAGGTACATTTGCGGGTACAGCCTTCGTGTTGATCTTACCTGCATTGCCCACCGCAGCAAATACCGGAATGTTTTTAGAGTATGCTTCCAGCACAACTTCTGTGATTATTGATACATCACTCAAAGATGTAAGACTTATACTGATAACATCTCTATTATCCTCTATTGCTTTTAAAAAACCTGCACAAATTGTAGTTACCGTCATATCGTCTTGGTCGTCTACTTTATATGCGGCAACTTTCACATTTTCAGGAGAATTATTTACAATAACACTGCTGACAGTCGTTCCGTGATATAATGTTTTGGAATCCATTTCATCATTTGCGTTGCCGAAAGATGACGAATTGAAATATGTTCGTATTACTCGATTCTTAAACATTTCGTGATTATAGTCTATGCCCGAGTCCACAACGCCTACAATGATCTCGTTTTTGGCAATATCCGATTCCGCCAAGTAATCCTGCAATCTTTTAGACTGCGTTCTGTCACGGCTCCAGTCATTTAAAAACTCGTCTTTTGATATAATATCCGGATTTTCCGGAGTACCTTCATATCCGCAATAGGTACAAACTTCATCGAGAGTAACTTCCGTTATGTTTTTTTCGCTTTGCAACAAATCATATGCCGCCATAGCTTCTTCAGAGCTTTTATACTGCAAAATATGAAAATCCTCAAAGCCGCTAATATGCTCCAACGCGTTGCAGTCGTCAAAATTGCCATTTGCACGGACGATTAAACGGGCAGTTTGAAAATCCTGTAAGGTATATTCCTGCTCGGCGTTATTATCCTTTGCGCCTACCGTACTTTGAGCAGAAAAAGGCTGTAATTGTATTTGTGCTGTTTCGTCATTTTCGGGAACGGTAAATTCTTTATCCGCATCAAATTCCCTAACAAGCTGCGTAATTCCGTCAATAAAGCCGTTTAACTCTTTGCTTTCCCGTTCTTCCTGCATAGGTGCGGCAAAAACGCTAAAACACGGACTGAACATAAAAAGCATAAGTATTAAAGACATAAATACCGAAAATACCTTTTTCATAATCCCAAGCCCCTTTAATTTTTAATTAGATATACAAAACAAACGATTATTTCCCTATAGAATTATTTTACACTTTATTCTCGGCTTTTGCAACAAGCCGAGTAGGAATTATCAAATATACACAAAATGCTTCTGTATAAAATGAATGTCAATAAATTTTAATTTAATGCGTTACGGTGAAAATTATTGCAAATATACGCAGGGCATAGTATAATATTTATACGGTAATAATTGTGAGTTTGTATGTAGGGCATACATTCTATATTAACAATAATCAAGGAGGTTTTTATGATGAAAAAATACCTTGCGGAGCTTATCGGTACGGCGGTTTTGGTCTTTATGGGCTGCGGTACGGCGATGCTTGTAGGCTGCAGCTCGGAGGCGGGCGGCGGCTACATCTTGACGGCGTTGGCTTTCGGCCTTGTTATAGTCGGAATGGCATATTGCATAGGCAATATTTCCGGTTGTCACATTAACCCCGCCGTAAGCCTGGGAATGCTTTTGTCGCATAGGATGAGCGTTCGTGATTTTATCGGCTATGTCGTTGCCCAGTGCATAGGCGCATTTGTCGGTTCGGAGCTTCTTGCCGCGGTATTTTCGCTCGGCAGCGTTAAGGATATGACCGGCGGCTTCGGCTCTAACGGCCTTGCGGGCGTTGGCGGCAATCCGATTGCCGGACTTTTGGTTGAGGTTATTCTTACGTTTATTTTCGTAATGGTAATTCTCGGCGTAACCGACGGCGACGCGGGCCACGGCTCATTCGCGGGCTTGTCCATAGGCTTTTCGCTTACGCTTGTACATATCCTCGGTATAGGGCTTACCGGAACTTCCGTAAACCCCGCCCGCAGCTTAGGTCCTGCGCTCACGGCTTTAATCGGCGGCAACACTCAGCCCATTTCGGAGGTTTGGGTATTTATAGTCGCTCCGCTTGCGGGAGCCGCTCTTGCCGCATTGGTATATCAGGTACTTCGTCCCGGTAAAGCCAAGGATTAATTCGGCAATAGGCAAAACAACTTAACAAACGCAGAAAGCCGTAGGTTAATTCCTGCGGCTTTGGTTTTATACGCAATGGGCTGACGGCGGGGATTTTTTCAGAGGACTTAAACAAGCGCGATTTTCTGCTTGTAATTATGCTTTTCCTTATGTTATTATTTAATAAGTATATGGAATTTGAAAGCTTTAAATTAAGGCTTCGACTATTTTAAATTTTGCCGACGGGAGGCGTTAAGGTTGAAAAAGACAGTAGTCGGCATTTTGGCGCATGTGGACTCCGGCAAGACTACGCTCTCGGAAGCGCTTTTATATAAATCGGGCAATATAGGGAAGCTCGGCAGGGTTGACAGCGGCAATTCTTTTTTGGATACCTATTCCCTTGAACGCTCCAGAGGCATAACCATTTTTTCAAAGCAAGCCGTTTTAAAATACGGCGGCACCGAATTTACGCTTGTAGACACGCCCGGGCATGTCGATTTTTCGGCGGAAACCGAGCGCACATTGCAAATTTTGGACTATGCGGTTTTGGTCGTAAGCGCGTCGGACGGCGTGCAGAGCCATACCCTGACTATTTGGAAGCTGCTCGAAAAATATAACGTCCCCTGTTTTATTTTTGTCAACAAGATGGATTTGGACGGCGCGGACAAGGGCTTTGCTTTAAACAGCCTTAAATCGAAGCTCAGCGATAACTGCATAGATTTCGGCGTTGAGGACAGAAGCGCTTTTATTGAAAATATTGCCCTGTGCGACGAGGAGCTTTTAAAAAAATTTGAAAACGACGGCATAAGCGAAAATGATATAATCGACGCAATAAAGCGCAGAAAGCTTTTCCCCTGCCTGTTCGGTTCTGCGCTGAAGCTTGACGGAATTGACGAATTTTTAAGCTGTCTTGACCGCTATTGCGCCGCGCCGTCTTATCCCGAGGAATTTGCCGCAAAGGTTTACAAAATATCGCAGGATAAGGGGCAAAGGCTTACATTTTTGAAGATTACGGGCGGAAGCCTTAAAGTAAAAGAGGTACTCAAAAGCGGCAAAAACGTAAACGGCGAAAAGGTTAACCAAATAAGATTTTATTCGGGAGATAAATTTACAACCGCCGACGTTGCCGAGGCGGGCAGTCTTTGCGCGGTTACGGGCATAAGCTTTGCCGCTCCGGGCGACGGTCTCGGCGCCGAAAAGAACTCCGCCCTGCCGTTGCTTGAGCCCGTTTTGACCTACACACTTGAGCTTCCCGAGGGCGTTGATTCGCATACTGCGCTTGAAAAGATGAGAATACTCGAAAGCGAGGATCCTCAATTAAAGGTTGAATTTAACGCGCGTTCGGGCAAAATTCAGCTTAAAATTATGGGTGAAATTCAGCTTGAAGTGCTGCAATCCATTATCGCCGAGCGCTTCGGCTTTAACGCTTCGTTCGGAAAGGGAAATATCATATACAAGGAAACTATCTCCGATACCGTGGAGGGCGTAGGGCATTTTGAGCCGCTTCGCCACTATGCGGAAGTGCATTTGATTATAAAGCCCGGCAAACGGGACAGCGGCGTTATTATAAAATCCGAGTGTAAAGAGGATTTACTTGACAGGAATTGGCAAAGGCTTATACTCACACATTTGTACGAGAAAACTCATATAGGCGTGCTCACGGGTTCGCCCGTAACGGATATTGAAATTATCCTTGCGTCGGGTAAAGCTCACCCCAAGCATACCGAAGGCGGGGATTTCAGGCAGGCGACCTACAGGGCGGTAAGGCAGGGACTGCGAAGCGCCTCAAGCGTACTGCTTGAACCCGTGTATGAATTTACGCTCGAAGTGCCTTCGGAGAACATAGGCAGAGCCATATCCGACATACAGAATATGCACGGAAGCTTCGACTCTCCCGAAAACAACGGCGATTATTCGGTAATTACGGGAAGCGCTCCCGTCTCCGAAATGATAGAATACGCAAACGACGTAATGCGCTACACCCACGGCAAGGGCAGACTCTCCTGCAGTTTAAAGGGCTACGAGCCATGCCATAACAGCGAGGAGGTTATAGCGGAAATCGGCTATGACTGCGACGCCGATACCGACAATCCCTGCGATTCCGTTTTCTGCTCGCACGGCGCGGGATATACCGTCAAGTGGGACGAGGTAAAAAGCCATATGCACCTCGAAAGCGCGTTATCCGCAAGGAAGCTTTATTCCCCGAAGGAATACGACGTAAAATCCCTTTCAAGCCGTAAGGACGGCAAAAGCCTTTTTGCGCTCGATAAGGAGCTTATTGAGATTTTTGAAAAGACCTACGGACCGATAAAGCCGAGGTATCACAATTTAAAAACGGAAAGCCATTTTACATTTACCGAAAGCGCCGATAAGGCCGATAAAAAAAGCCCCGCCGCGCGGCAAAAATTCAGCGGTAAGGAATACCTTTTGGTTGACGGTTACAATGTTATCTTCTCCTGGGACAAGCTGAGGGAGCTTGCTTCGGAAAATATCGAAAGCGCAAGGAATGTGCTTGAAAACATACTCTGCAATTACCGGGGCTTTAAAAAGTGCGAGGTTATACTCGTTTTCGACGCTTACAAGGTAAAGGGAAACAACAGGGAAATTGAAAGTCTCAACGGCATAAACATAGTTTATACAAAGGAAGCCGAAACCGCCGATATGTATATCGAAAAGGTTACTCGTGAAATTGCAAAGGACAACAAGGTAAGAGTCGTTACCTCCGACGCGCTCGAGCAGCTTATTATTTTGGGCAACGGCGCTCTGCGCGTTTCATCGAGGGAATTTTTTGACGAGGTAACGCAGGCGGAGGAGGAAATAAGGCGAATAATCTCGAAGCTTGAATAATTTTGATAAGATATTTGCTAACTTTGTTAATTTTAGCTTTTTCGGGCGTTAATTTATATAAAAATTTATAGTTTTTTATTAAAAAAATATTGACATTTTTCGATTTTACATCTATATTTATCTCATACCAATTAGGGTGGGCAGGATTGTCCATTCCCAACTATATCCATCGGTTGGAAAGGGGCTGTAAATTGAACGAAAAAACGGTTATTATTAATTTAAAAAACATCTCTGTCAGCTTTGATGAACAACAAATATTAAAAAACATTAACCTCCATATCCGTGACGGTGAATTTGTAACACTGTTAGGTCCTTCGGGTTGCGGAAAAACCACTACGCTTAGGATCATTGCAGGCTTTTTGGAGCCTGACAGCGGCGAGGTTATTTTTGACGGTAAAACTATTAATGGTGTGCCTGCGTATAAGCGTCAGGTGAACACCATTTTTCAGCGTTATGCTCTGTTTCCGCATTTGAATGTATATGAAAATATCGCTTTCGGGCTTAAAAACAAAAAAGTTCCAAAGGACGAAATTTCAAAAACCGTAACCGAAATGCTCGGCCTTGTAAACCTTAAAGGCTTTGAAAAAAGGAATATAGATTCCCTTTCCGGAGGCCAGCAGCAGAGGGTTGCCATAGCAAGGGCTTTGGCGGTTCGTCCCCGTGTTCTTTTGCTTGACGAGCCGCTCGGCGCTCTTGACCTAAAGCTTCGCAAGGATATGCAGTTTGAGCTTAAAAACATTCAGCAGAGACTGGGCATAACTTTTATTTATGTTACGCACGATCAGGAAGAAGCCCTTTCTATGTCCGATACCATAGTCGTTATGAATTCGGGCGAAATTCAGCAGATAGGCTCTCCTACAGATATATATAACGAACCCGTAAACGCTTTTGTGGCGGATTTCATTGGCGAAAGCAATATACTCGACGGCATTATGCGCGACGACTACTACGTTGAGTTTGAGGGTATGAGGTTTAAGTGCGTCGACACGGGCTTCGGCAAAAATGAACCCGTTGACGTCGTTATACGCCCCGAGGACGTCGATATAGTGCCGTCGGACCGAGGCATGCTTAAAGGCGAGGTAACCTCCGTTTCGTTTAAGGGCGTTCACTATGAAATAATTGTGGATATTAACGGCTTTAAATGGATGATTCAGACTACCGAAAAATCCGAGGTCGGCGATATTATCGGCATTTCCATTAAACCCGAGGAAATTCAGATTATGAAAAAGAGCGAATACTCCGGTCTTTACGGCGATTACAGCTCCTTCAGCGATGAATTTGACGGGCTTTCAAACCCCGATACGGATAAAGCCGAAAATGAAAATTCGCCGCAGGAGGAATAATTATGAAAACAACCTCCTTTGCCAAAAAGATATTAAACGCTCCGTACATTGTCTGGTCGTTAATTTTCATAATCGCACCGTTGATAATGGTAATTTACTATGCTTTTACCGACAGGAGCGGGGCTTTTACCTTTAATAACGTTATCGCCCTTAAAAATTACGGCGAAACCTTCGGTCGTTCCATATTGTATGCCGTTATCGCAACCTTGATTTGCCTTATAATTTCCTATCCGCTGGCATATATCATAGCGCGTTCGGGCGCAAACAAGCGCGGAACCCTTATGATGCTCATTATGCTGCCGATGTGGATGAATTTCCTTATCCGCACCTATTCGTGGCTCACCCTGCTTGCAAACAAGGGCGTGATAAACACTATACTCGGCGCAATAGGCTTAGGGCCGTTTCATATGATAAACACGCCCGGCGCGGTAATTTTAGGTATGGTTTACAACTTCCTGCCTTATATGGTACTGCCGATTTACTCCATAATGTCTAAGCTCGATTTTTCCCTTACGGAGGCGGCAAGCGATTTGGGCTGCAACGGCTTTCAGGTTCTCCGCAGGGTGATTTTCCCGTTGAGCGTACCCGGCATAATTTCCGGCATAACTATGGTTTTCGTTCCGTCCGTCAGCACCTTCTATATAAGCCAAAAGCTCGGCGGCGGAAAATATCTTCTTATAGGCGACTCGATAGAAATGCAGTTCCAATCGGCATACAACTATAATTTGGGCGCTTCGCTCTCCCTTGTGCTTATGGTTATGATTATCGCCTGTATGCTTGTTATGAATAAATTTGCGGACGACGAGGGGGCGGCAATAATATGAAAAAGACCGTCTCAAACATATACATAGCTCTCATAATGATATTTTTATATGCGCCTATGATAGTTATGGTGGTGCTTTCCTTTAACTCGTCAAGCTCAACAAGCGTTATGGCGGGCTTTTCGCTGAAATGGTACGGAGAAATGCTTAAAAACAGCACAACTCTTACGGCGCTTCGCAATACGCTGATTTTGGCGGTTGTCTCCGCCGCAATTTCCACGGTTATAGGAACTGCGGCGGCAGTCGGAATAGATATGATGAAAAAGAAATGGATTAAGTCAACCGTGCTGACGGTTACAAATATCCCTATGATGAACCCCGAAATAGTAACGGGCGTTTCAATGATGCTGTTGTTTGTATTCGTAGGGAAATTTGTGGGCGCACGAGATGTTCTCGGCTTTCCCACCCTGCTGATAGCGCATATCACCTTTAACCTGCCCTATGTTATTTTGTCGGTGCTTCCAAAGCTTCGGCAAACGGACCCCCACCTTGCCGAGGCGGCGCAGGATTTAGGCTCCACCCCGTTTCAGGCATTTTTTAAGGTTGTGCTTCCCAACATAAGCTCGGGCATAGTTACCGCGCTTATAATGGCGTTCACCCTTTCGCTTGACGACTTTATAATAAGCTATTTTGTAAGCGGAGCAAAGTTCCAGACTCTGCCGATAGTCATTTTCTCCATGACCAAGAAAAGAGTCACTCCCGATATATACGCCCTTTCCACGGTTATTTTCGTCGCCGTTCTGCTTCTTCTTATAATTATGAACGTTTTACAGACAAGAGCGGAAAAGAAAGAGCTTAAAGCCAAAAAGGCAAAATAATTTTTTGGAGGTCAAAAATGAAAAAGACTTTATCTGTTGTTTTATCTTTGGTTATGCTGTTTGGCGTAATCGGACTTTCGGGCTGTAGGGGAAAAACCGACTCCGACAGCGAAAACGGCTTCAACGCCTCCGCCCTTAAGGAGGATTACTCGCAGGCGGGCAACGAAACGGCGACGAAGGAAATCAACGTTTACAACTGGGGCGAATATGTTTCCGACGGTTCCGAAGGAAGGCTCAACGTTATTGAGGAATTTGAAGAGCTTACGGGAATTAAAGTAAATTACAATACCTTTGACTCAAACGAGGACCTCTATTCCAAGATGAAGAGCGGCGGAATAAGCTATGACGTTATAATCCCCTCCGATTATATGATAGAGAGAATGATAAAAGAGGATATGCTCCAAACCATAGACCTCGATAAAATTCCCAACTACAAATATGTTTCCGACGATTACAAGGGTCTGTTTTTTGACCCCGACAACAAATACTCGGTCGCTTACACGGGCGGTATGGTAGGCCTTATATACAATACTACAATGGTTGACGAAACCCCGACAAGCTGGAGCATAATGTGGGACAAAAAGTATGACGGGCAAATCCTCAATTTCAACAATCCGAGAGACGCTTTCGGCATTGCGCAGTACCTTTTGGGCTACAGCGTAAACTCTACGGATAAAATCCAATGGGAAAACGCCGCCGACAAGCTTATAGAGCAAAAGCCGCTTGTTCAATCCTATGTTATGGACGAGGTATTCAACAAGATGGAAATGGGCGAAGCGGCCATTGCCCCCTATTATGCCGGCGACTACCTTGCAATGTACGCAAACAATCCCGACCTTGCATTTGTATATCCGCAGGAGGGCACAAATATTTTCGTTGACGCTATGTGTATCCCGAAAAGCGCCAAGAATAAGGAAGCGGCGGAGCTGTTCATCAACTTTATGTGCGACCCGGAAATCGCCCTTGCAAACGCAAATTACCTCGGCTATCTCTGCCCGATTACCGAAGTTGTAAACGACGACAGGTATGACTATAAGGGCAACGAGGTGCTCTATCCCTCCGAGCCCGTTGAAACGGAATTTTTCCATAATCTTGACCAGGATACGCTTGACCTGCTCTCATCGCTTTGGGAAAAGGTTAAGCTGGCATAAGACGAGAAAAACCGAACTTACAAATAAGCATTTGCCGGAGGAAAAGGCTTAAAACTGCCTTTCCCTCCGGTTTTTGTATTTTCACAAAACATAAAAAATTACATCTGCGAAATTTTATGAACTCCCGAATATTGTATTGCAATTCGCCATACAATATAGTATAATCGGAAGCAGAAAGGCAGGTGCTTATTATGGCAAATAAAAGCGCAAATGTAACGGCTCGTGTTCAGCCGGAAATCAAACGGCAGGCAGAGGCGGTTTTGGACAAAATCGGCTTGCCCGTTTCGGTTCTGATTGATACCTTATACAGACAAATCATTATGACGGGCGGCGTTCCGTATTCCCTTACCGTACCCAAACTGCCAACAAGAGACAGCTTGACCGATGAGCAGTTTAACGCCGTGATGGAAAAAGGCTACAATCAAGCAAAATCAGGCGAGGGACTGTCCGTAGACGAAGCCTTTGCCAAAATCCGTGAGGATATTTGAGTATGCGGTATGAGGTGAAGCTGACCGAGCAGGCAGCACATCAAATCAAGGAAACGGTGCAGTATATTTCCAAAATCCTCTTAGAGCCTGAAACCGCACGAAAATGGGCGGATACGCTGCAAAGCGAAATTGAAAAGCTGGATTTTATGCCGTCAAGATACCCCCTTACCGAGGAAGAACTGTGGCGCACGAAGAAAATCCGCAAAATGACCGTTAAAAATTTCCTCGTTTACTATCTTGTTGACGAGGAAAATAAAACCGTGTGGGTAACGGCGGTGATTTACGGACGGAGAGATCGGATTTCAGCGTTGCGTGATATGCCGCCGGATAACGAGGAATGATAAATCGGCGTTTGGAGGTTTTATAAATAAAGATTGGTTATTTACCGGTAAAGGATATGTTTGTGGTCTTAGAGCCGCCGGAGTTCTGATTCGGAATAATACGATTTTAGTGCAGAAGGATAAGGACGGAAATGAATATGCTTTGCCGGGTGGTCATATAAAAGTAGGCGAGACACTGGAAGATGGTTTAATTCGTGAAACAATGGAAGAATTGGGAGTTGAAATACGATGCGTTCGTCTTTTGTGGAGCGAAGAATCTTTTTGGGAATGGAATGGCAAGCAAGCCCATACAATTAATTTTTATTATCAGATAAATCTTTGTGATGAATCGGATATTCCCGAATACAACGAGTTTGTTTCATAAAAAGATAATTGCAATGTGGTTCTTGGCCGGCTGCCTATTGAAGAACTCCAAAAAGTAACCATATATCCTGCGTTTTTGAAAGAAGAAATCTATCGTCTAAACGAACCGACGAAACATTTTGTTTCAAGGGAATAATCATATTCCCGCTTGCCGCTAAGTATTTGCCGGAGGAAGAGGCTTAAAAACTGCCTCTCCCTCCGGTTTTTGTATTTTCACAAAACATAAAAAATTACATTTGCGAAATTTTTTCCGCTATGCACTTAAAGACGGGAGCACAGTCCGCGGCGCCCCCATTGCCGTCCTCCTTTATAATCGCAACGGAATATTCGGGATTTTCATACGGAAAAAATCCGCAAAACCAGGTTCTGACTATCTCGTTTTTGTTTTCGTCAAATTCGCCCGACTGCGCCGTGGCTGTTTTGCCCGCTATTTTTAAATTATCGGGCTTCGCCGCGCGGCCGCTTCCGTTCTCCACCGTTTCAAGCAAGGTCTTTTTTATAATCTCCGCAGTGCTTTCGCTCATTATCCTGCGGTTTGCGGGAAGCTCCGCACGCATAATTTCTATCCTGTTTTTATCCGTGACCGACTGCATAAGGCTCGGCGCTCTGTACACCCCGGAATTTGCAATCGCCGCATAAACCGCCGCCATTTGCAGGGGCGACGCCAATAATTTGCCCTGCCCGAACGCAAGGTTTGCAAGGTCCTGGGGCGAAACCAGAGAAGCGGCGTCAGGAAGCGCTCCGCCCGGAGCGAACCAGCCGTCGCAAAGCTCTATCTGTTTGCCAAGCCCGAAGCTTTCCGCCATTTCGCAGATTTTTTCCTTTCCCGTCATCAAAGCAAGGTTTATAAAATAGGGATTACAGCTATTTGCGGTTGCGGAGTATAAATTCATCACGCCGTGCCCCGTATTTTTGTGGCAGTTAAAAATTCGGCTGCCGACCTCAATATTTCCCTTGCAGTTAAACTGCGTATTGCTGTCAATTCCGCTCTCGAGGGCGGCGGCGGAAACCACCACCTTAAAAATCGACCCCACGGCGTAGGGGGTTATCGCCCTGTTGATAAAGGGTGAGCTTGCGTCGTTTAACGACCTTGCCGGCTCGTTTTGCGAAAACTCCGGTATGCTTGCAATCGCCCTGATTTGCGAAGTTTTAACGTCAAGCACTACTGCGGCGCCCTTTTCTATTCCGTACTCCTTCAGCGCGTCCTCGCAAATTTTTTGTATATCCCTGTCAACAGTCAGCGCAACGCCCGCACGGGAATTGTAATTATCGCTTTGTATCTTCAGCTTTTCGCCCTCAAGAGCGTTTGCGTGAGCGTCAACGTCGCAAACTATTTTCAGGCTTCCGCTTTCTCCCGAAAGCAAATTGTCGTAATACTTTTCAACTCCGCTTACGCCCTTTTTATCGGAATCAATATATCCGACGGTGTGTACGCACAGCCCGTCGTCCGAATAGCGTTTGACTGCGGAAAAGCTTACCGCGTCCGTATTTGAAATAACGCTTGCGGATTTAAACACGGCTATCCTGCCGCCGGAAATTTCATTTAAAACGTTGCTTTTAAACTGTTCGGGTATTTTTTCCTTAACGTTTTCAAACGAACGAAGCGAGGGCTTTACGGCAACGAAGCTCTCGTTTTCGCAGTTTACAAGCGGTCTTAATTTGCAGTCGTATATCATTCCCCTGCTTTCGGAAACGCTTACGGAAACCGAATGACCTCTTACGGAAGCGGTGTTGTAGCCGCCCTCGATAATTATTATCAGCCTTGTGAAAGCTATGCCTATCAAAAGGCAAAAAACAAAAAACAGGGACGCCGTCCTTTTGTACATAAAAACACCTCTGTTTATATTATTTAACAGAGGCGTTGTTTTTATAATTATGTGATTTTCAAAGCTTACGCCTGTTTTCTTAACAGAGTTCCCGGCTTTAAAATTAAATTGGATTTTATCCTTGCTTTCATCGTGGCATGCGGTGCGCTTTCAACGCTATTGCCCTCTGCGTCAAGGATTTCCGTAACTGTAAATCTAACAGGCTTTACACCGAATTCCAACGCTTCAAGCTCGTCTCCGAGTGAAAATTTGTTGCGTTGCTCAACGTAAATATAGCCGTTTTCGCATTTTTCTACAACAGCCATAACGTCCCATTCCCTGCGGTAGCCGCCCTCGTATGAAATATTGGCGTCAACCCCGGGGGAGTCGTAATAAAAGCCCGTGCAGTACTCCCTGTAGCTTACCTTTTTCACCTCGTCAATTATCCATTGCTCGGGCATATAGCCGTCGTCGGGATTTTTAAGATAACCGTCGATTGCCGCCCTGTAAGCGTTGGTTATAACAGCGGTATAATAGGCGGATTTTGCCCTGCCCTCAATCTTAAAACTGTCAATCCCCGTCTTAACGAGGTCGGGAATATGCTCAATCATACACATATCCTTGGAATTTAAAATATATGTACCGTTATTATTGTTGTCTATAGGGAAAAAATTGCCGGGTCTGTCCTTTTGCATAAGATAGTATTCCCATCTGCACGGCTGAGCGCATTCTCCCCTGTTTGCGTCCCTGCCGACGAGGTAATTTGACAAAAGGCATCTGCCCGAAAACGAAACGCACATAGCCCCGTGGACAAAACATTCGATTTCAAGCTCTTTCGGGGTTTTTGCCCTTATCTCGGCAATTTCGCCCAGAGAAAGCTCACGGGCTGTAACTATGCGCTTTGCGCCCATATTGTAAAATTCGTTTGCGCTCAAATAATTCACTATACCCGCCTGGGTGGAAATATGGACGTCCGTGTTCGGCGCATACGTTTTGCAATATTTAAGCACCCCAACATCGGCGACTATGAAAGCGTCAACGCCCGCCGAAGCCGAATTTTCTATATATGAACGAAGATACGGAATTTCGGAATTTTTCGGCAACGTATTCACGGCAAGATATATCTTTACGCCCTTTGAGTGCGCCAAATCGCAAATTTCCTTTAAGCCCTCAAAATCAAAATTTTGCGGCGCAGAACGCATTGAGAACATCGTGGAGCCTACATATATTGCATCCGCGCCCGCCGCAAGAGCGCCGTCAAACCGTTCCCTATCGCCTGCGGGAGCCAACAGCTCCGGTCTTTTAAGCATAAATTCACCTCGCCTTTAGAAAAAGGGCTGTATTTAACAGCCCTTTATTCATCGTTCTTGTTACTGCTGTTTGCACGCAAAGCCTCTATGGAATTCGCCCTGTGCTGAGCGTCCGTTTCGGCAAGATAAATCTTTTTGTTGTTGTCGTGCAGGAAGTATTTGTAATTTGTATCCTTAGGATAAAGCGCAGCGTGTATAGCCTCGTTGCCGGGATTGCATATAGCTCCCACGGGCAGTCCCTCGCATTTATATGTGCTGTAGTTGTTCATATAATTTGTAAGAGCCGCCGAGTCGGTAACGTTTTTGGAAATATACTCGTTTACATAGTCGCTTGTGGCGTTACTTTGGAGAGTGGGATATATTCCGGGCTTTGCAAGCCTGTTGTGGAATACCGAGGAAACAAGCGGCATCTGCGAGCTGCCGTATGCCTCCTTTTCGATAAGCGAAGCCAAAGTTACAACGTCGTCAACGCTCATATTCATTTTCTTTGCCTGCGCGGCATATTCTTCGGTCCACTTTTTCTTGAAGTTATCCAAAAACTTACGCACAACGTTCGCTGCGTTTTCGCCTACATAGAACTCGTAAGTATCGGGATAAAGATAGCCCTCAAGAAGCTGGAAGCGCTCCGATTTTCTGTCCATCTCCGATATAAAGCTGTATTCCTTGCTGAAATCAACGCCTTTTATTGTAGCGTAGAAGGATTTTGCCGAGCAAACCTCGTTCTTTTCAAGCTTGTCGGCTATCTGCATAACGGTATAGCCCTCGGGGAAAGCCAGGGTTACGGTTTCGCCCGAAATCGGTTTTTCCTTAAACGCCGAAAGCATATTTTCAAGCCCCATACTCGGGGTAAGATAATAAATGCCGGTAAGATAGTTGTCGTCGCGGTAATTCATAAACTTTGCAAACACCTTGCAAAAGTTCTTATGCTTTATAAGGCGATTATCCCTTAAAATATCTATCGCCTTATTGGTATCCATGGAAGCGGGAAGATTTACGGTGACAATATTTTCGCTGTCGCGTCTTATAGCCAAAATATCGTTTATACAGCTTATTGTAAAAGAGGATATGGCAACGGAAACGGCCGCGCATATAAGCACTACGATAATGGCGTTCTTTCTCGCCTTTATAAACGCTTTAAAATTAAATTTCTTTTTCTTCCTTTTGGCGTTGTTCTTTTTTACAACGTTGGCGGCGCCGGGCTTGCGTTTACCCTCGGGCTGACCCGCCTGATTTATTGCGGCATATTTCCTCGTCTGCTGAGAAACTTTGTTTTGGGAATTGGTTTTTTTTGCGTAAATATCGGGGGCGGTTTTGCCTGCGGAGGGCTTCCTTGCGGCGGAATTCTGTTTTGCTCTGTCGGCGGACGCCGTTCTTCTGTAAGCCTGTGAACCGGACCTAACCTGAGGCTTAGCCTGATTAAATTCCTCGTCGAGCCCCTCGATATTAAGCTTAAAACCGCCGTCTTTCTTACCCTTTTTTTCTTCGGACGGTGAAATATTCTCTATAGAGCTTAACAAATCGTCATAAGCGCTGTCGTTCTTGTTCATCGGTTTCTGCCCCCTTTCGGCTTATTTGTAATAATTACCCTGCTTTGCGTAACTATTTTTTCCACCCGTCTGTCGTACTTGCCGTGCGGCAGACCTTCCTTTACACATTCATTATAACACAAACCGAGCGTTTTGCCCGAAAATTTTGCCAAAAATCTGTCGTAATATCCTTTACCGTAACCGAGCCTGTAGCCCGCAAGGTCAAACATAAGCGCGGGAACTATGCAAACGGCCTGCTTATCGGTAAAATCGTGAAGCCTTCGGCAGCTTTCCAAGGGTTCAAGCACAGAAAACATACCCTTTTCAAGGCAGGAGAAGCCGTCTATCAAATAGAAATCCATATTTCTTGTGCCTTCGATACATTTCGGCACGGCAACCCTTTTGCCGTCCTTGAGCGCGGTTTCGATAATATACCTTGTGTCAACTTCAATTTCGGTTGAAACATAGGTAAGTATCAGCTCCGACTCCCGATACTGCCACATATTTAAGAATTTATTTGCAATTTTCCTGTCAATCCTCGCCTTTTCCTCTTTGGAAAGAGAGAGCCTGTACTGCCTTGAAAGAAGCCTCAGCTTATCCTTGACGGGTCTGATGTCGTTTACCGTATTCATACTGCCTGTATTTTTCTTTTAAGCTCCTGCGCTTCCTCATCGCCCAAAAACGCCGAAACTATTTCAAGCCCGAACTGCGTTGCAACGCCCATACCCTTTGCGGTTATGATTTTTCCGTCCCGCACAACGCTTTTATCCGAAATTTCGGCGCCGGTAAGCTCCTTTTCGTAACCGGGGAAGCATACGGCCCTTTTGCCTTTTAAATATCCCTTATGACCGAGTATTGACGGAGCGGCGCAGATAGCGCAGATATATTTATCGTTTTCACGGCAATAATCAATAAAAGCCTGAACGGTCTTATCCTTTTCGAGATTTTCCGTCCCCGGCATACCTCCGGGTAATATTATGCCGTCGAAAAATTCCGGTATTTCAAGCCCTGTGGTTGACAAATCGCAAACCACCGTGACCCCGTGAGTACCGGTTATAAAATTATCGCCCACGCCGACCGTTTTAACGTTTAATGCGGTCCTTCTCAAAAGGTCAAGCGGAGCGAGCGCCTCAACCTCCTCAAAGCCCTGCGCCAAAAACATATAAAGCATATTTTCAACCTCTATTCCAATGTAATTCCCAAATATATATTATTATCAAAAGCCCTGCCGTTTAAACGCCTTATCATACCCTGCGGCAAAGCTTTTGAAGCGTCGCTTTCGGGAAGGCGTACAAATACGTTTTCGCATTTCGTTTTTTTGCTTAATTCCCGAGCCAGAGATTTAACGTCGGCGGAAAAAAAGCTGTTTATTCTTACCGCGTTTTCCGTCTTGGAATAATCGGCGTAACCGTATCGGCACAAAAAAACGGAATTTTCGCAAAAGTCCGCCGCCAGCCGTACAATACGCTCGTCCCAAGCAACGTAAGGGTAGCGAAAGCCGTCTTTTATATCGGTAAAATTAATTTCGCCGCCGAGATAAAAGGCTCTTTCAAAGCCGTTTTTTTCGTAATATGTATAAAGCTCTTCGCTTGCGGGATGTAAAAAAAGCATATCGGCGTTTCTTTTTGCCGCAATATCGGCGGAAAAATCGAGAAGCCTTGACATTATGCCCCTGTTCCTGTATTCGCTGTCCGTTGCGGCGGCATAAACGCAGTAAGCGTTTGCGCCCTGCCCGTTATTTAAAACGATACCGGCGGGCAAAAGCGAAAGCATGGAAACTATTTTGCCCCCGCTTCGGCAAACAAGGATATTTTTATAATCCAAAACGCCGTCAAAAAAGCAGTCTATATCGCTCCGACTGTCGCCGAAAGCGCTTCCCCAAAGCCTGTAAAGCTGTTGTTTATCCGATTTTTCAGCCAAACAAAAATCCATAATCAGCCCTTATATACCGCCCTGTATTTCGGCAATATTATTGCGGGATTGTACGAAAGCTTCGACTTTCTCAAGCCCTCGTCGCCCGTGTCGTCCTCACGGTTTATGTATTTATACGAAAAAAGCTCATGCTCGCAAAACTGCTGGTTTATCATAGGGTATGCGCCCCTTATGTCGGAGTAAGCCTTTTCGGCATGGACGCAGAAGACCTCGCTGTTTATTTCCTCGCCGAAGGTATAGGCTATAACCTCGCCGTCTTTTCTCAAAAGCCCGCCGACAAAGCCGAGCTTTCCGAATTTTATAAAGCCCCGCCTTATTGCGTCAAGCTCGTCGTCAAGCGCACCGTCATTTTCGGAAATATGGAGCCTTTCCCATTTCCTGTTCATTTCGTAGCACTCCGACAAATTATCGGGAGTTATTTTTTCGTAAGACCAATCGAAATTGTTTTTAAAGTACGATATATGGTTTCTTTTTGAATGATATTTTCTGCCGGCAAGGTCGATAAGATCCTCGCAATTATATATATAATCGAAATACGCCCGTTCCTCGATAAAATCGAATTCGCCCGGGAACAGCCCTTCAAGCTCCGCTTTGCTTTTCGGGGTTAAGCAGTACATCTCAAAAGAACCGTCCTCCTCCGCCCGGGAATAGCTTATCAGCTCCCCGACGGCGCGTTTTTTGTCGCCGTTTCCGCAGGGATAAAGGTAACAGGGCTTTTCGCCGCAGTCGCGCGCCAAAAGCATACCGTCAAAAAAGGTTATCATATTTTTATAAACCCTTGACCAAATATAAAGGTTGCCGAAACAGTATTCGCAAGCCTGCTCGCCCGACGCCCTCATAGCCTCCGTTACCCGGTCCTTATCCGAAATTTCGGGCGTTCTGAATTCCAACACAAAAATTATCTCCCGATTTTATTTATTATTTCTCTGTAAATATTTTCGCCTATTTCCTCTATGGGCAGAGGATTCTCGCCGTCGGAGCATTTAATTATACTCCAGCCGAATTTTTTTGCGGCGAAAAGGGCGGCCTTGCGGCATTTTTTAAGATATTCGACGTCCGCTTCGTGTATATCCTTTTTGCTCTCGTTGCCGCCGTAACGCTCCGACATCAATCTCTGTGAAATTTCAATCGGCATATCGAGAAAAACCACGGCGTCGGGCTTGGGAATACGCATTTTGACGTATTCGTAATCGGTAAGCCATGAAAGGTAATCGTCCCAGCCGCTTTCGGGCAGCTTAACCGTTTGATGGACTGCATTTGAAGTTGTATATCTGTCGGCAAGTATTACCGTTTTGTTAAGATAATCCTTTTCCCAGTGACGTTTATAGCTTGCAAACCTGTCCACGGCATAAAAGGAAGAAGCGGCGTAAATGTTTACGTCGTCCGCCTTCTTGCCGAAATCTCCGTTTAGATACATCTTTACGAGCGTACTCGAAGGGTCGTCGTAATCGGGCAGCTTTATCTGCCTTACTTTGATATTTTCGGCAGTAAGTCTTTGCTTTAGAAGCTCTGTCTGCGTTGACTTTCCGCTTCCGTCAAGCCCCTCTATTACTATCAGCGTTTGCTTCAATTTATACCACCCGATCCGCTTATGATTATAATCGCTTAATTATATCAGATTTTTTTGATTTTTACAATGATATTTCAAAAAATTAACATATTTTTAACGAAAGTTATTTTTGCAAAATTTCCTGCAAAAGCAGTCAATAATTAACTTAAATTATTGCATAGTTAAAAATCAAATATTCAAAATTGACAAGCCGAAAGCTTTACATTTTTTTTGGACAAAAACCTTGAAAATAAAGGTTTTTAAACAATTTGAACAGAGTTTTGAACAATTTGAATGTTGAAAAGTTTTTCCAAAAACAGACATAAATTTTTAAAAACCGACATTTACTTTCAAAAAAATTCATTTTTTAATGATAAAAATATGCAGTAAATGCTATTCATAATTTCAAATAAAGTAAAATTACAACTAAAAAGCTCCTCCCGATGTGGGAGGAGCAAAAAGCCGAAAAGCAAACTTCAATCACGTCTTAAAGCCTCGATAGGCGGCATCTTGGCGGCCTTCCTTGCGGGATAGACGCCGAACACAATACCTATAAACGACGAGAAGCCTATTGCCAGAGCAATCGTAGAGAATTTGACGTAAAGCGGGATTTTCATAATGGAGGAAATCGCCGCCGCTCCCGCAACGCCCAAAAGCAGACCTATTGCGCCGCCTATGGCGCAGAGAATAACGGATTCGGTAAGGAACTGGAACAAAATATTGGAGGTTTTCGCCCCGAGCGCCTTCCTTATGCCTATCTCCCTTGTACGCTCGGTAATAGATACCAGCATAATGTTCATAACGCCGATACCGCCGACAACAAGCGAAATGGCGCTTACCGCCGCTATAAATATTGTAAAGACGTTTATTACGGTGTCGAGCAAATCAATGTAAGTAGCCATATTATTAAGTATATAGCAATCCTTATCGTAATTGTTGTGCCTTGCCCTTATTCTGTTAAGAGCCGCATTTCCGGCCGCGTCAAGCTCGTTTTCGTCGGAGGCTATTATATATACGGTGTCGTACCTGTCGCTCATACCCATAACATTTGTGGCGAATTTAAGGGGTACCAAAATCATACCACCCGATATTGAAGCGCCGCCCATAGACTGCATGGATTCCATCATTTCCTCGGAATCGCTGCCGAAGGTGCTTGCCATATCGGTTACGCCTATAATTTTGATGCTTGTGTTTACATCGCCTACGGTATAGTTAATATACTTTCCGACGCAGTTTTTTTCATCGAAAAACTGAAGGGCGGATGAAGAGTCGATAATACATACCGCTTTGCCCTCGTTTGCCTCGGCTTCGGTAAAATATCTGCCGTAGACGCACTCGCCGCCCATTACATAACGCAGCTCCTCGTTGCCGCCCATTACAAGGCCTATGCCCGTTTGCTTGTCGGTGCTTATAGAGCCCATTGACATTACAACGGGCGAAACATAATCCACCGTTTCAAGGGCTTTTATCGCCTCAATATCATTGTCGGTAATGTAATCGGAATTTGAAGCCGTGGTTGCGTCAACCGCAATGGTTATCGCGCTTGAACCCATTTCCCTTATCATTCCGACTATATAATCCCTGCCGCCGTTACCCACGGTAATAATGGCTATTACGGAGGCTACGCCTATAATTATACCGAGCATCGTCAAAAGCGACCGCATAAGATTTGTTCTGATGCTGAAAATCGCAATTCTTATGTTTTCTTTAATATTCAATTTTCGGCTCACCGGCCTTCCCAAAAGCTTAAATTATTTATCGGTTAAAACCTCTTTTACGGCTATCTTATCGCCGTCCGCCATGGAGGACTTGGGATTGTCTATTACGGTATCGCCTACTTCAAGACCTTCGAGCAATTCATAATAATCATCCGAATAAGAGCCTACGGTAACCTCTTTTTTGGAAACCTCGTTATCCTCGTTTACAGTAAAGACATAGTTTATACCGTCTTCCGTTACAACGGCGTCTATGGGAAGAATGTTTACGTCCGTGATTTTATCGGTATCTATGCTTATATCGACGTCAAAGCCTATAACTATCTTTTCGTCGGGATTGTTAATTTTGATTTTTACAAGCGCGCCGTTCGAGCTGCTTGAAGAACCGCCCGAAAACGTTGAAGCAAGCGTGCTGATATCAATCGAGGACGAGCTTGTGGCGGTTGCGCTGACGTAAATTACCTCGCCTTCATACTCGTTGCCGAGGGACGAAACCCTTACCTTCTGACCTTTTTTGATGTTGAGCAAATCGTATTTGCCTACGGAGAAATCCGCAATAAGCGCGCTTGAATCCTCAAGCACCATTCCCGTGCCCGCGCCCGCATTGCCCGAAGATACCGTTCCCATAATATCGGAAAGCACGGAGCTTATATCGGAATCCCCGGAAACGAGACTCATAATCGACGAAAGGTCGGTTGTTGTGGAGGTTTTTGCCTTTGGCGAGAACACTTCGCCTTCTGTAACGTCCACCTCGGTTATAATTCCGTCCGTCTGAGCAACCCAGCCGTTTTTAAGCCCGTTTACCATGGCCTTATAATTTTCATAATCGGCCTTTTTGCTTTCCATTACGGATTTGTATATATCCGCCGCCGTTCCCTGCGACTGCATTTCGTAAAGGGAAACCTGCGCTTCAAGCATCTCTTTTTGCGACTGCTTCTGCTGAAGGTTAAATTCCTTTGCGGTTTTTGAATCGAGTATTGCGTCCTCAAGATTTGAGCTTGAGCCAAAACCCGTCAAAGCGGAGAGTATATCGCTTATCATTCCCTGCGAAAATCCGCCCGAAGCAAGGCCGCCCGCTATGGACGCTTCGCTCGAAGAATCTACGCTGTCGGCGGAAACATTTTCCGCCGCGTCTATATCGTTTTGAATCTGAGCTATTTCGCCGTCAAGCGCCTGAATCTTGCTTTTGGCGATAACTATATTCTGCTTTGCCTTTTCGACGTCCTCAACGCTCTTTTTGTATGCGGCGGCACTTTTTTCATAAGCCTCGCTGTACTGCGCAAGCGTTGCCGAAAGCGGCGCGGTATCGAAGGCTGCAAGCTTATCGCCCTTTTTAACCCTGTCGCCGACGTTAACAAAAACCTTGTTGACCTTTACGCCGCTTGCCGCGGCGTAGGTTACGGTGTTTTCGGACGATACCGTACCCTTGGTTTCGTAGGTGGTTTGTATATCGCCGCGATAGATTTTTGAAACATTGTACTGTGGCAATGCCTCCGGCTTAAAATTGGTGTAGACAACAAAAGCGACAAGCGCAATCAATATCAGTATTACGATAATGACAAGCGCCTGTTTGCCTTTGCTCATTTTTTTAAATTTACTAAGCAAAAGAAGTCACCGCTTTCAAAAAAAATACAACAGAAATACATATTTGGGTTCTTTTATACATATGTATATTTTACTATTATTTTTATAATCCGTGTGTTAATAAACTATTAATTTTTTAAAAAGAAAGACAACAATATGAAAATACGAAACAAAGTTTTTATAATCGTTTTATGTATGCTTTTAACAAGCTCCTGCGTAAGGCAGAGGTACATAGGGCAAAATGATTTTGCAATAAAATTCAACAAATGCCCGCAAAGCGTTAAGCTTGACGAGAGCGGCTACTACGAAAAGGGCGGGGAATTTAATTTTTTTGCAAAATCCGATAATTTGCGTCAAATTCTCATTTCGTTAAAGCAAAACGACAAGGGCTTTGTCACCTGCGCCGAATTGACGGTAACGAAGAACTCAAAGAACCTTGGCGATACCGAAAAAGCGGAACTGCTTAAAACGGTAAGCGCCGTACTGAGCGTTCTTTTAAACTGCGAAGAAGAGGTATGCTCGGGCGAGCTTTCAAAAATCAATTTTGACAAAAGCAAGTTTGAATTTTCAAACAATACCGAAAGCTTTGAAATTTCGGGAGCGGACTGCTTCTTTCACACAAACGGCGAGATGATATTTTTCAGAGTGGAAATAAAATAAAAAAATAAAATATGCACCCCGTTAGACATTATGCCGCAAAGCCTAACTTTTGGGGTGCATATATATTTTGTTTTAAATCAGTCCTGCTTTTTCTTCTTTGAGAAGAGAAGCTTATCAACGGGGAAATAGAGGAAGAACTGGATTGCGCCGCAGCATGCGCCGGAAATCGCAACCGCCGTGCTCTCGCCGACATACTTCATAAAGAAAGTGATAAGCGTGGGAGAAAGCCAAGCCGAGAAGCAAATAAGCGCAATTGTAAATACTATGTAAATGGGAAGCGTTATAGCAACATTTGCGTCCGAATTAAAGGTTTTATCCCTGTTAATGAAGAAAGAAACGATCTGCGCGATAACGTTACTGACATTGGCGGCAAGCCAAATTCCAAGACCTACCTCCGCGGTAGACTTGAAAAGTCCCCAGTCAAACTCCTGAAGCTTAAATGCCTCCGACATAGGAAGTTTAATAAGTATGGGAAGGAAGGTTTGGATTACGAAAGCGCCCAAAGAAACAACGATGAACTTAACAAACTGCCAAAGAGTTTCGATACCCTTGCCCTTTGAAGCGGCGGCCTTGTCAATGTCGTTTAATTTTGCCATAGTTAATCTCCTGTTCATATAAAATTTCTGACAAAAAATATTTTAACATATCGAAGTACGGTTTGCAACTGTTATTTTTATAATCTTCGCCCTAAACAGTCCTTACGGCGATTTGTCCGCCGCAATCGCTTCAAAACAAAAACGGAGGGCCCGCCGCCTCGGCAAAGCCCCCTGTAATAAAATACCGTTATCTGTTTTTGATTTTTTCGATAGCGCTGTCAATCATCTGCATTTTTTCCGTATATTTTGCAAGCTTTTCACGCTGCTCCCCGACAAGCTTTTCGGGGGCTTTTTTTACGAAGTTTTCGTTGTTAAGCTTATTGGAGATGAAGTCTATATCCTTTTGCGCCGAAGCCTTTTCCTTTAAAAGCCGTTCAAGCTCCGCCTTAAAGTCAACAAGCTCATCCATGGGTATATAAATCCTTGCGTCGGCGGTGATTACGGTTACAGCCGAATCGTCCTCGTAGCCGGATATAATTTCAACTTCGCTTGCACAGGCAAGACGCTTGAAAAACTCCGAGCCGTTTTTAAAGGTTTCGGGGAACGCCGTATCGATTATTACCTTCGCCTTCTTAGACGGCGCCACGTTCATCTCGCTTCTTCTGTTTCTTATAGCCTTGATAGCGGTCATAACCCTTTCCATTTCGGTTTCTTCCGCTTTAAATTCAAGCTCCTTTGAATATACGGGCCAGTCGGAAATCATTACGGACTCGCCGCAATGGGGAAGCGTCTGCCAAATTTCCTCGGTGATAAAGGGCATAAACGGGTGAAGCAGCTTTAAAGTGTTGCTCATAACGTAAACCAAAACCGCCTTAACCGTTGCTTTTGCCTTCCCGTCGTCGGAATTTAAGCGGATTTTCGCAAGCTCTATATACCAGTCGCAGAAAACGTCCCAAATAAAATCATAAAGCTTTTGTACCGCAAGACCGAGCTCGTATTTTTCAAGCGAATCTGTAACGGCTTTTATTAAATCGTTGTACTGGGAAAGTATCCATTTATCCTCGATTGCAAGCTGTTCTGGTATATGTGGAGCAGGCCCGTTTTCGTCAAGATTCATCAAAACGAACCTTGCGGCGTTCCAAATTTTATTTGCGAAGTTACGGCTTGCCTCAACCTTTTCGTCGGAAAATCTCATATCGTTTCCGGGGCTGTTGCCCGTCGCAAGGGTAAATCTCAAAGCGTCTGCGCCGAATTTGTCGATAATCTCAAGCGGATCTATGCCGTTGCCGAGAGATTTTGACATTTTCCTGCCCAAAGCGTCGCGTACAAGGCCGTGAATAAGCACCGTATCAAACGGCGGTTTTCCCGTATACTCAAGCGCCGAGAAAATCATTCTTGAAACCCAGAATCCGATAATATCATAGCCGGTAACGAGGGTATTTGTGGGATAGTAATGCTTTAAATCCTCCGTTTCGTCCGGCCAGCCGAGGGTTGAAAACGGCCAAAGCGCAGAGGAAAACCAGGTGTCAAGCGTGTCGGGGTCCTGCTGTAAACGCTTTGAACCGCATTTCGGGCAAACGTCGACCTTCGTCTTTGAAACAACCGTTTCGCCGCAGTCGTCGCAGTACCAGGCGGGTATTCTGTGTCCCCACCAAAGCTGACGGGAAATGCACCAATCCCTTGTGCCCTTCATCCAGTTAATATAGTTTTTTGTAAAGCGTTCGGGTATGAATTTAATTTCGCCCTTTTCAACCGCTTCAATCGCAGGGCCTGCAAGCGGCTCCATACGGACAAACCATTGCTTTGAAACCATGGGTTCTATGCTCGAATGGCATCTGTAGCAAGTGCCTACGTCGTGCTTAATGGGTTCGATTTCCTTAATATATCCGCCCTCTTCGAGGTCTTTTAATATTGCCTTCCTCGCCTCAAGCGTGGTCATACCGGCATATTTTCCGCAGTCGAGAACCTCCGGCTCGTTTTGCGCGGCTTTTCCCGAAGCTCTTATTTCATCAGCCTCCGCCTTTTCCTTTGCGCCCGTCAGATGTCCGTCATAGGTAAACGTGCGGACTATCGGAAGATTGTGCCTGAGCCCTACCTCAAAGTCGTTGGGGTCGTGAGCGGGGGTTATTTTAACAACGCCCGTTCCCTTTGTCATATCGGCATGCTCGTCGCATACTATGGGTATCTCCTTATTGAGAAGCGGAAGTATTACATGGCAGCCGTGAAGATGCGCATATCTCGGGTCTTCGGCGTTTATTGCAACGGCAGTATCGCCGAGCATTGTTTCGGGACGGGTGGTTGCAAGCTCAAGCTTTTCGCCCGTTTCCTTAACCGTATAGAGCAAGTGCCAGAAGTTAGAGTCCTTTTCCTCATACTCAACCTCGGCGTCGGAAATTGACGTGCTGCAATGCGGACACCAGTTTACCATTCTGTTGCCCCTGTAAATCAAATCCTTTTCGTATAAGCGTACAAAAACCTCTCTTACGGCTCTGCTGCAGCCCTCGTCAAGGGTGAATCTCTCCCTGTCCCAGTCGCAGGACGAGCCCATTTTTTTAAGCTGTTCGATAATTCTGCCGCCGTATTTTTCTTTCCAGTCCCAGGCTCTCTCGAGGAATTTTTCCCTGCCGATTTCTTCCTTGGTAATGCCCTCGTTTCTCATAGCTTCAACGATTTTCGCCTCGGTCGCTATCGACGCGTGGTCCGTGCCGGGAAGCCAAAGCGTATCGAAGCCCGCCATTCTGTGATACCTTATCAGAATATCCTGCAAGGTATTGTCCAGCGCATGGCCCATATGGAGCTGACCCGTGATATTGGGAGGCGGAATAACGATAGTATAAGTCTTTTTGCCCTCCTCGCGCTTTGCGTGGAAGTATTTTTTGTCAACCCAGGTTTTATAAATGCGTTCTTCGACATTTTTAGGGTTGTACTGTTTTTCAAGCTCCTTTGACATATATTTCTCTCCTTATAAAGTGAAATTTAAAACAAAACGCCCCATACATAAGTATGAGACGAATAAAAATATCCGTGTTACCACTCAAATTGACGCCAAACGGCGCCCTCTCGATACCCGTAACGGGGGCGAGCCGTCTGCGCTTAACGGAAAACTTTAGGCGCAGCCGCTCCGAAGCGACGACGGTATAGGACTTGTGCTGCCTTGCACCCAACGGCAGCTCTCTTAAAGCGAAGCTCCGATACCTTAACTTCATCTCAGCGTTTTGTTGTATTCTAACATTTTAAAAGCCCAATGTCAATTAAAATATTCGATTTTTCTTTTTGTTATTAACGGTTTTACCGTGCTTTTTGCTTACGCCTCCACCCAAGTTTTCAGCTTGTAACCGCGGTCGAACAGCTTTTCCTCTTTTATAAGGGAACAGAGCTTCGGGGTGTGGCTTTCCGTGACTTCGGAAATTAAAATAATATAATTTTCGTGAAGAATAACAAAAGTCAAATCGGTAATATTGTGTTCGCCTTGGCGCAAATCGAAGAATGTGGATTTAAAATTCCGCCCTGCGTAAACCGAGTAATCATCGCCCTTTATATAAATTTTATTTTCTGTTGCGGTTTTGTTGTTGACGTCGGGTAAATATTCATCTTTATAGATATTTTCCGCCGTTTTTGCGTCTTTATATGTATGCAAATAGTAAATTATATCGCTGTTGGGCTTGTAGGTAACGCCCTGCTGAGTGCTGTCGTAATAATACATAGTTTCATCGTACAGATATTTTTTGCCGTTTTCCGCTTCGTAAAAGCTTTTTATGTTGTTGGTCAGAAAGCTTTTTGTATCTAAAAATCTGTCGTTCTCCAATAAATACTCGCTGAAATCCTTAATTTCCTGCTCGGTAAGCCCAATTTCCATACTTTCGGGTCTTAAATATGCGCTGTAACAGCCGTGGGCTATAACAATTACGGGAACCGTTATCAAAACTATGGAGCATATCAAAACGGAAACGTTTTTTCTTTTAACTTTCCAAACAATAATTAAAACTATTCCGGCAATAAGGACAATTACGGAAATTAAACTTCTGACAGAATGTAACCCCTCCAAAAAGTACATAAGCTTTGATAACATTTTTTATCGCCTCTTTCCCTTGCGAAATTAATAAATTTTAAACGTCCGCCGTGTTGTTTTTATTTTTTTTGTTTCTTTTGCTCAATCCGCCGAGGAAAGCAAATACAAACGGCAAATATGTTATGAGAAAGTTTCCCGAAAATGAATTATATAAATCATCGGAAGTTTCTGTTCCAAAGAAAAATGCGTCGCCCAGCGCTGCCAAGTACCAATTATACAAGCCCTTTATTTCATCGAAAAAAAGAAAATATACGAAAATTTGAAGCGCAATATTCGGAATTATAAACAAGACAAAGGAGGGGAACAATTTTTCTTTTCCGAATTTAAACATTCCTCTTCCCAAGAAGAAAAAGCCCAATAAAATCAATATAAGTACAACGCTCAGCACAATAAAAAACCGTAATAATACATTCGGGTTTTCCGCAAAGTCAAAAAATCCGTATATTTCGTAATAGGCGGAATGATACGCTAACTTAATAAGCGCCATCATTAAATTTATTGCATAATACAAAAAGAACGTAAAAAAACCGCAGCCTAAGTATCTGAGATATTTTTTCATACGATTACCCCCGAGTAAACAACAGACCTGCGCATTTAATAATTCATTTTAATTCTATTTCAATTACCCGAACCGTACTGCGCATAAAAATCGGCAAAAGCGGTTTTAAGGGAGTACAGCGTATGGGAGCGCGCCGCATTCCCCAAAGCGCATACTGTCGAAACGGCTTTGTCGATATCAAGCCGTGAAAAGTCTTCTTCATCCGAAAACCACAGATTTAATTTAACATAAACGCCTTTTGCCTTAACGGCAATTTCGGTTGAATTTGACTCTTGAGTTTCGCCTTCGCCCGCAAACTTTTCAACGGTATAATAGCCTGTTAAGCCGTCTTTTTCAAACGGAACCGGCGTTTTTACTTTTTTCAATACAATGTTACGCTTTTTCGACTGTGAATACACGACTATTGACAATTTGCCCGTATCGTTTAAATCATTTTCATATTGAGAATCAATCGCCCTGTTCGGCAAACCTTCAAGTATATTTAAATTTATATGTGCATTTTGGTCTTCGCAGTTGTATTCACCGTTACTGCTGTATGAAATCATAGGATACAACGAGGTAAAATCCGAAATGGTTTCGATATATTTGCCGTTGTGCGGCGGGTCGCAGTTCAAAAAGCTTTCTGCCGATAAAAGCTTGTCAACGCCCTTTTCGTAGCTGCTGCTGACAATAAACGAAAAGCCGAACCATAAAATCATAATAAAGAAAGCGGCAAGTATGAAAATTTTGCTTATATTCACCGCCTTTTTCTGCCAAGCGGGGAAAAATTCCGTTACGGCTTTTGAATTTTCGATTTGCTCGGAGTTTTTACCGAGGGACAAAAAGAAAAATATGTCATAAGCCACCCTATAAACAATAACCAAGGAGAATAACGGAATAAAAACCCGGAGCACAAACTTTTCATAAGGGTATTCGCTTTGCAAAGATATAAACGGCACAAGGAAGAAAAGCGATATGCCGATTACGCACACCGAACATAATAAGCGTTTAAAAATGATTTTTTTCATATCAACATACCTTTCGTAATTTCTCGGATTGAAAATACCGAGCCGCCGCGAAAAAAGCCGCGCTGTATCGACGGTACAGTGCGGCTCACGGTTACACAAGTTATGCTTTATAAAATTTTCTGTATTTCACACCCCGCAAGTACCCCTCGGTTTCATTGTAACAAAATACGAAAAAACTGTCAATTATACAACATACCTAAAGTTTGCAAGCCGTGTTTATTCGGACTGCCAAATTTCTTCGGCATTGTCTGCTTTTACTTACCCGCATATTCCCAATAACATAAAAACATAGGGAACCAAAGAAGCCTTTATACCGTTAAAAACAAAATGTTTTATATAACACTTACGCTAACCTTTAAGCGTTAAGCCTGCGATTTTTAACCGGTTATTAATCCGTTCCCGTATTTCCGAAGCCGCAAAATATTTCCCGTGTTTTTCAATTTCCCTGTCGGTAAATTGCGGTTAATCGCCTTTAACTTCCTTTATTTTATCCTTATACTCGGACATAAAAAGCCTTATATCCGTTCCCTTCTTTTCGTTGCCGTCGATAAAAATATTCTCCGCCTTGAACACATAAGAGCCTATTTCGGATATATCGTCGGTCTCAAAGGAAAATTTAAACTTTCCGTTATCCTTATGATTCGCCACAATAAGCGAGCTGTTTTCAACGTTCGACGGCGCAATATCGCCGTCCGCCGACTGGGTAAGGTTAAACTCATAGGTATTAAAATCATAAAACCAGGTTTTTGCGCTGCCCACAACGACCGCATGGTATTTATATTCGCCGTAATTATCGTTCTCGATTACGTTTATACTGTCTATCGTAAAGTTTATCCTGTGCCAGCGGTTTTTGTAAAGGTTTATACCCAAAACTATCATTCCCAGTATAATCAAAACGGCAAGCACGCCTATAATAACCATAAAGGCTTTTCTAAACTTCCTGTTCATAAGTTTCACCTCAACGCTATTTTAACAATATTAAAATCAACTGTCAATAAGGCGAGGGGAGCCGAACCCACACCGGTTTTCAACGGCGGATTTACGCCCATGCTATGTCACCGCCCTTGACAATACGACAGTATTTTCTTCGAACGCTTCCTTGCCTGAACGCAAATCCGCTCGGTGAAAACTGCTTTGCACTTAACGCAGAGCTATTTTTCGTGTGATTTTGCGTGCGGACGAGGAAGCCTTGCCGGCGCAAAGCAACGAGGAGAAACGTAAAAGCGCCGAAAAGAGCCTGCGTGAAGCGGTGTGTGTTCGACTCCCCTCGCCTTAAGCTTTTGCAACCGCAAACGTAAGCGCGTACACCTTCTCCGCGCCGTAAATTCTCAGCATTTTGGCGCATTCGTTGAGCGTTGCGCCGGTGGTTTTAACGTCGTCTACGAGCAAAACGGTTTTGCCCTTTACCTCGTTTTCGTTCTCAATGCCATATGCGCCGAACACATTGCCTTTTCTGTGAATTCCGTCAACGGAATGTTGGGATTTAATATCAAAAAGACAGCGTACCGCGCCGCAAAGGGCTATTCCCGTTTTCTCGGAAAGCTGTTTTGCCAAAAGCTCCGACTGATTGAAGGCTCTCTTTTTCATTTTGTCGGGAGAAAAGGGAACGTAGCAGATAATATCAAAGTCAATATCAGCATACTTTTGCAAAAACACCTTGTACATATCCTCGGCAAAATCGCTGCACAGGGCGGGATTTTCCCTGAATTTCATCCTGCCGACGGCGGTTTTTATCATATCCTCGTAATAAAAAGGAGCGTACACCGAAGAATAGTGGCTTTTAATCTTTTTGCAAACGCAGTCCTCTTTGCTGTGCCCGCAAAGGCCGCATACCGGGTCTGATATAACGGGCAGATTGTTTTTGCAATTTTCGCATAAATCGTACCGGGGTTCTATCACCCTGCCGCAATATCTGCATCTTTTGGGAAAGAAAACAGAGGAAACGCCGTCAATCGCCTTTTTAAAATTCAATTTTCCGGCTCCGACAGCATAGCTTTAAGCGCCGAATAACGCCTCATATTTTTATCGTTTTTCGCCATTTCGAATATTTCCTCCCTTGAGCCCACCAGTATAAGTCTTTCCTTTGCCCTCGTCACAGCCGTATATAACAGATTTCTGTATTTTAACTGCGGTATTACCGAAACTACGGGCATAACCACCGCCTTAAACTCGCTGCCCTGGCTCTTGTGAACGGTAACGGCGTAGGCAAGCTCGATTTCCTCAAACTGATCCCTCAAATATGTCGCGCAGCGGTCGTCGTCAAATTTTATTACGGCAAATTCGCCTTTTTTGTCTATTTGGGTAATTATTCCTATATCCCCGTTAAAAATGCCCTCTCCCGTTTCCTTGCCTTTTTCCCAGATTATATCGTAATTGTTTTTAATCTGCATTACCTTGTCGCCCTCTCTGAAAAGGCGAAAGCCGAACAAAAGCTCGTTTTTATTTCCCGTCTGCGGATTAACAAGCTCCTGCAAAACGGAATTTAATTTAACCGTTCCCGCTTCGCCCTTTCGCGACGGACAAATAACCTGAATATCGTTAAAAGGAGAATATCCGTAAGCGTCGGGCAGACGTTTTGAATAAAGCGCCGCCACGGTCTGCGCCGCTTCGTAAGCGGAATGTCTTTCCATAAAGAAAAAGTCGCTGTCCTTATTATCTATAATTATCTCTTCGCCCCTGACTATTCGATGGGCGTTTGTTACAATAAGGCTGTCGAGAGCCTGACGGAAAACCTCGTCAAGACGCACGACGGGCAAAAGTCCCGAAGCTATCAAATCAGACAGAACATTGCCCGCGCCCACAGCGGGAAGCTGATCGGAGTCGCCAACCATTATAAGCCGACAGCCGAAAGGCAGCGCCGCAAGCAGGCAGGCGAACAGGTTTATATCCACCATGGACAATTCGTCTACAATCAAAACCTCGCAGTCGAGCGGATTTCGCAAATTCCTTTTAAACGAGGGCTTGTCCTGCTCGTCCCACTCGACCTCCAAAAGCCTGTGAATGGTTTTCGCCTGCTTTCCGGTAAGCTCGCTCATTCTTTTTGCCGCCCTGCCCGTGGGAGCGGCGAGAGCTATTTCGAGCCCCTCGTTTTCAAATATCCTGATAATGCCTTTGAGAGTGGTTGTTTTTCCCGTACCCGGTCCGCCCGTCAATATCAGCATACCCTTCCTTACCGCCGTCTGTATTGCTTCTTTTTGATTTTCGGCGTATTTTATTTTAAGCTGGGCTTCAACCGTTTCTATTTCCTTGTAAAGCGTTTTCCTCTCCGGGGGAGGGAATTTGAGAAACACCTTTATTCTGTCGCTGATTGATTTTTCATCCCTGTACGCCTCAAAGGAAAAAATAAATTCTTTACCGCCTATTTCCATAGACGCAAGCCTTTTTTCTTCGCAGAGCTCGTCAATCAAAATATCAACGCTGTCCGAGTCGGTGCGCAAATAGTCCGCAGCCGTTTTAATAAGCTTGTTTCTCGGAAGGCAGGTATGGCCGTCCGAATAAAGATTATGCGTAACGATATGTACTATTCCCGCCTTAATCCTGTAGCTGTCCTTGGGAGGCTCGGGCAGGTTTTCGCTTATAACCTCCGCCCTCTCAAAGCTTATACCCGAACCCGCAACGCACATATCAAAGGGATTTTCAAGTATTCTCTCGACTGCGTTCGATCCGAAAATTTTATACGCCCTGATACATTCTTTCGGCGTCATACCGTAGGCCTCAAGGCTTAACATAATATTCCTTACCGCAAATTGCCGTCTGAAATCCTCGGACATCGCCTGCGCCTTGTTAGACGATATGCCTTTAATAGACGCGAGCCTTTCGGGTTCGTTTTCAAGTATATCGAAGGATTTTTCTCCGAATTTTGCAATAATCTTTTCGGCGGTTGACGGGCCTATTCCCTTTACCGCCCCGGAAGCGAGATAATTGTAAAGCTGTTGAGTGGTATGCGGCATAGAGCGCTCGTATTCGCTCACCTTAAACTGCCTGCCGAAGGTGGCGTGGTAGCTCCATAAGCCGCTCAATTTCACGGCTTCGCCAACGGAAATATCGGCAAAAATACCGACAGCCGTGACAAGCTCGTCGTCACAGCTTATGTCGATTACGGTATAGCCGTTTTGCTCGTTCCTGAAACGAATATCCTCGACTGTGCCCTCAATAATTTTGTTTTCAAACTCTTCCGTCATTTAAGTATTTCCTCTAATTCATCACGGTTTACAAGATATATTCCGTTAGTTTTTCTGCAAACGTTAAGGCAGCTGAGCTTTTGCGCTTCGTTCATTCCGGTATCTACAACCAGCACCTTGCCGTAGCCCTCGTCGCCTATCATATTTATTTTCATCTTGGCGCAATATGCCGCTTGAGTTACCTCCTTGTCGCAGGCGTCGGATTTAATAACTATGTAGTAATCGAATTTTTTTCTGGGCGCAAGCATCTTAAACATAACTATGTAGGACGCGCATATAAGCCCAAAAAGTATAAGTCCCAAAAACACGGCGGCAAAAAAAGCTTCCAACATTAAAATCACCCCATAACATAGTATGAGGCGAATTGACAAATGTGAGCGGTTCTGTAAGCCGAGTTCTGTCATTTAAAGCAATTATCTGTCTAGGCGCAGCGTTACCGATGCGCTCAAGCCATCTTTTGAAGTATCTGCCCAGCTGACAACTTCGTTCGATGTTGCACCGGGTAGGGTTTACTTGGCAATATTGTTACCAATATTCCGGTGAGCTCTTACCTCGCCTTTCCACCCTTACCGTAAAATACGGCGGTATATCTCTATGCACTTTCCCGGAGGTCACCCTCGGCGGCCGTTAGCCGTTACCCTGCTGTATGGTGCTCGGACTTTCCTCATGGGCGAAATCGCCCCCGCAATTGCTCAAACTGCTCACATATATATTTTATTATAAAATTTCGCCTATGTCAATTACCGTAATCTCTTAACGATTTAAAAACATAGCCGTTTTCCTCGGCGTAATCTATTATTCTGCCCAAGGCGTTTGCATTGTCGGGCGAAACGGCGTGAAGGAGCATAACAGCCCCCGGGTGCAGTCTTGAGGTAACGGTGTTAAAGGCGTAATCCGCGCCCTTTTGGTTATCGAGATCCCAATCGGAATACGCAAGCGACCAAAATACGCACTTATAGCCAAGCGAGTTTACCAAATCTATGGCGGAGTCGGAATATTCGCCCATGGGGAACCTGAAAAACGGCTCGGAATAGCCGAAATTTGTTCTTAAATAATCGTCCATTCCCTTTATTTCCTCCGCCATTTTTGTTCTTGTAACGGTGGGAAACGACGGGTGCGTTACGGAATGATTGCCGACTATATGCCCCTCGTTTATCATTCTTGCGATTATTTCCGGGTTTTCCTTAACCTCCGGCAAGGTGCAGAAAAACGCTGCGGTAACGCCCTTTTCTTTCAGCGTATCGAGAATTTTTGCCGTGTAGCCGTTCTCATAACCGCAGTCGAAGGTCAAATACAAAACCTTTTCCTCCGACTTTAAATCAAGGCTC
This sequence comes from uncultured Clostridia bacterium, assembly GCA_947630835.1. GTDB lineage: Bacteria > Bacillota > Clostridia > Oscillospirales > Acutalibacteraceae > Fimenecus. Next base: position 34,135 of record CANRIZ010000002.1, read on the forward strand.
AAAGCGTCAAAGCCCTTTGAGTCGAAATATTTTTGATTGTTAATTGATATTTCGTTCGCCTTTCCGTCCTTTGCAACGCCGTATCCGTAGCCGTTAAGCTTTTCGGAAAGTCCCCTTGTGTTTTCGGGGTCTTCGATTTTAAAGCTCCTTAAAGGCAACGCCTTTTTACCAGTATAGGTTTTTCCGCTGCCGAGTACGGCGGCAGACGAACCCGCCTGTAAAACGGAAGCCGCGGGCGAGGTTTGGTTTTCGGGCTTAGTCTGGTTTTGAGTGTTTAATTCGCTTCCCGCCTCGGTCGTAAGGACAATACTGCCCTTTTCGGTCATATCGTTTGATTTTGCCGTGCTTCCCGTATCCGACTTCTCAATATCCTTTGAACAGGAGCAGAGCAGAGCCAACAGCATCAAGACGGTAAGTAAATACCTGATTTTTTTCATATAATTTACTCCCCATGCCGTCCGCCGCAAAAAGCGACGGACTTTTATATTATTTTACATCATACTCTGCATACTATCAACTATATCGGAGAAAGTATTTACGGCTTTTTTTGCAAGCTTTTTTGTACTCTTTCTTGCGGATTTATTCATCATAGCCGAACCCATAACGGCCATTGCCGTACCTGCCGCAAGGCTTATTCCCAGCGCCTTCATCGTTGAATTTTTCATTTTCTCACCCTCTTTTTTGTTTGATATTTTTATTTTTTGTAAAAATAATAATAAAATTACTGACTTCTTCTTTAAAAAAAACAAAAATATGCTAAAATAGTAAAAAAGATTTTTATATTCGGAGAAATGAAATGACGATTAACATTGTAATGGTAGAACCCGAGATACCTCAAAACACCGGAAACGTTGCGAGAACCTGCGCGGTTACCGGCGCAAGGCTTCATCTTGTAGGACCTATGGGCTTTAAGATTGACGACAGGAAGCTTAAAAGGGCGGGACTCGACTATTGGGATTTGCTCGATATTACATACTACGAAAATCTTGAAGAATTTTTTAAAAAGACAAAATTCGAGAATAATTTTTTCTTTTTTACAACCAAAGGTAAAAATATTTATTCGCAAGCGAAATATCCGGACAACTGCTATCTTTTTTTCGGCAAGGAAACCAAAGGTCTGCCCGAAGAATTGCTTTATAAAAACCCCGATTCCTGCGTAAGGCTTCCCATGCTCAACAACGGTCACGCCCGAAGCCTTAACCTTTCAAACACTGTTGCCGTAGCCGTGTACGAGGTGCTTCGACAGTGGGATTTTCCTACGCTTTTGTGCGAGGGAAGGCTGCATAATTTAAGCTGGGACGAGTAGCCTTTTCATTCACGAAAGCATAAAAAAATAATATAATGTATTGCTCCCCGAAAATGTTTATAAAGGTAATTTACGGGTAAAACTATTTTTGTAAACATAACGAATTACCTTTGGAGAGTGATTACAAATGAATGTTAAGCGAGGGGAAATCTACTATGCCGACCTAAGTCCCGTAATAGGCTCTGAGCAAGGCGGAATGAGACCCGTCCTGATTGTTCAAAACGACGTGGGCAACAAATACAGCCCTACGGTTATAGCCGCCGCAATAACCAGCCAAAAGTACAAGACGCAGCTTCCCACCCATATCAGCGTAAACGCCAACAACTGCGGGCTGCAAAAGGACAGCGTGGTTTTGCTTGAACAGGTCAGAACGCTTGATAAAAAACGCTTAAAGGAAAGAATGGGAAATCTGCCCCAAACCGAAATGAATAAAATAGACCATGCTTTATCGGTAAGCTTCGGTCTTGTATGAAAATATTATATAAGCGAGGGCACTGTCCCCCGCTTTTTTTGACGTATTTTAAAAATATTATTGATATTTGTCAATAAAAGGAATAAAATTATAATAAACAATAACGGGGAAGTGATATTATGCAATCTTACGGATTGGTTTTAGCCGGCGGCGGGGCTAAGGGCGCTTACGAAATGGGCGCTTGGAGGGCCTTAATCGAACTGGGTGTTAAAATCGAGGCTATAGCGGGCACGTCCATAGGGGCGATTAACGGCGCGCTGATAGCCCAGGGAAATTACGAAAAGGCTATGAAGCTTTGGGACAGCGCCGAGGTCGCAAACGGAATAAGCTTTTCCGAGGAGCTTAAATCAACGGAAAATCTTTTCTCGATAAGCAATCTGCCTCAAATTTTTCATGAGATTATAAAAAACGGCGGGGTTGACATCACGCCGGCAAAAAAAATGGTTGAGGATTGCATAAGCGAAAAGCTTGTCCGTGAAAGCAATATTCCGCTCGGTATAGTCACTTTCCAGCTTAACAGTATGAAGCCCGTAGAGCTTTTTGTGGACGAAATGAAAGAAGGTCAGCTTATCGACTACATTATGGCGTCCGCAAGGTTCCCGGGCCTCGCCAATCAGGGTCCGGACAACAGCCATTATCTTGACGGCGGAGTTTACGACAACGCTCCGATAGGGCTTCTCAGAAAAAGGGGCATAAACCGTCTTATAGTGGTTGATATTACCCAAATGAAAGGTATGGGGCATAAGGAAGAGCTTTCTTGCGCCGATTTTGTGTACATAAGACCGAGCGACATCAAGGAACTCGGCGAAGCCTTTGAATTTGACAAGAAAACGAACCAAAGGCGTATGGAAATGGGTTATCTCGATACAAAAAAAGCCTTTAGCCGCATAGGCGGGTATAATTATTACTTTACGAAGCGCGAATTCGCCGCAATGCTTAATAAATACGGTTACGAAGCATGCTCGCAGCTTGAAGCGCTTGCGAAAGAATTGGGCGTCGAAAGAGTGAAGCTCTATTCGAGAAAGGAATTTTTATTAAAGCTCAAAGAAGCGGAAAAGGAGCGCCGTGAGGGCACGGAAAACGCCGCCGACGCGCTTATTAACCATGTTCCGCAGATATTAAAGCAGCAAACCCAAAAGGTCGCAAAGAAGCTTATTTCTTCAAGCAAGCTTTACAAAACTTATCCCAAGGCTTTTGAGGTTTTAAACAGTGAAAAGCAATAAATACGGGATATTATAACGAAACGGACAGCTAAACGCTGTCCGTCAGTCTGTCGATAACCTGTTTTGCAATAGCAAAATGTCAAAAAGTTTTCGGCCGCCTTTTTCAAAAAGAGATTCCCCTGTCAGGGGAAATGTCTGCGAAGCGGACAAAAGGGTAAGGGTCGAGGGGCAACGCCCCGGCGCAGTCCGCAGACTGCGAAACACCTGTGCTTCAAAGAGCGCAGGAGGGGCGCAAAACAGTTCAGTGAACTGTTTTGCGGTGGGGGAACCCTCGCCGGGGGTTCCCCATAATCTTACTCCTTTTGTGCATATTGCCAAGTGACACATACTTTTTCTACGCACATACGGTGCAGAGACGAAAATGGCTCTGCACCGTATGTTTTTATGCTTAAGACTGAATTTATGCGAACTTTCCAAGCGATTACCCGAAATTTCTATTTTAAGTGTTCCGATATATCCGTTACATTATAATCGGCTTTATTCGCTGTAATATTTACATTAATCAAGCTTTCCATATTTGTCCAATCAATATTATGTTCAAAATCCAAATCAGCCGGATTGCTTTTTCCCCAGCCAATCGTTCCGTCAGGATATTGAACAATATTTTTGGCGATAATGGTAAAATATCTGTTTTGGTATTCCTCTTTAAAATACGGCTCATATCCTTCGCCCATTATTTTGATTGAATATGTAATATCTATCCTGTTAAAATAATCTTTTCCACTCGGATATTGACTGTAAGAGCTTTTCTTCAATGTACTAAAGTATACTTTATTTTGAAGCGGTTCGGTACTGCTCTTATAAAGACCGGGATTAAAGGCTATTTCCCCCCAACCAATCCAGTCACCTATTGCCTCCCCGGTCTTAAACGCCGTTATGGACTCCAAATAATCCTGTGCTTCTTTTTTAAAATTCGTCAAATCCATATCTTGCGTAATTTCCGTGATATATTGGGGAACATCGCTGATTTTATATTTTTTCGATGTATCGGACAGGGAGTATTCCTGCGTATCGTCATATTGGTTTCTCAATGAGGCGTAAACGGTTACCTCATCGCCTATACTGAAATATCCCTCGGTTGTAGTTTTATCGGGGGAAAGAGAATATACGACATTCGTCTGCACTGCCTCGCTGCATCTTGAATTATTGAAAGAAACCGTGCAAAACGGAGATATGCCGTCAAAGTCAACGACAAGTCCCTCAAAAGGGTCTATTGCGTTGGCATTGTTTGTATCTTCACCCGTTCCTGTTGCTTCCTCTTTCCTATCTCTGGCGTCAATGACATATTGATTTTTATGTGTGCATCCGGAGATTAAAAGCATACACAAAACAATCAACACACCTGAACGGAACATTTTTCCTGCTCGTATCAAGCCACATTCATCTCCTATATATAAAATTTTACATCGTGGGAAAATTTGAATGATGTAATAACAAGTGCGATACTGTCTAAAATCAAAAGCACCCCGAAAAATGTCATCTTAATCGGCGCAATGCTGTCCAGATTTTGCTCATTAGAACTTGCGTACATCAAAATGTACCAGCCCGTTAATACAACGAATGCAACAATAGACATAATTTTTGTAAGCAGTACATATTTGGTTGAATACTTTTTACCTTTAAACAGCGGTAATAACATAAGTAATGCCGCCGCTATAATCAGCGCTATTCCCAGAGCCGCCAAGAAATAAACTACAGGTAAATCCTCCGCCATTTCGTTGAGAAAGTCAAAAAAGGAATATGACAGAGATATAAGTTTGACTTCCCCCCAGCTTGCTGAAATATTAAAAAGCTTAAAGGCCGCTAATATGGGATTTAACAATAGTAAAACCAAAGTGCATACTAACAAATACCGGCTGCTTCCGAGAGCGGTAAAAGAAACGGCAAATCTTTCCCAAAAGCTCCCCGGCGTATAAGTCTCGCTTGCCGATTTATTTTCGCTGACGCCTGTCGGACTTCCGCAAAAGCCGCAGAATTCAATATTATCTGAAATTTCTCTATTGCAATTTTTACAAATCATTTAATACTCCCCTTTTAAAAGAAACTTTTTTCGGCAAAATACCATTTACCGTCAATTTTTACACATTTCATTAAATCACGATCATCACCCATCTTGCCATAATCTATAGCAATATCCGCTTCGGCGGTTGTATCGTCTTTTATGGATATATCGTAAACCGTTATGTATAGCTTGGAATCTTTTGACGAATTTGAAATTCCTACAGAACCTAACGACCACAAATCCCACAAATTTACGCCGGATAAATCAGAACCTAAGCCCATTAGTGATTTCATTTGCGCCTGAACCGACGGCTCAAAGCAAGCAAGCATTTTTTCGGAGTCCCCTTCATTCAAAGCAACAGCAAGCTCATTAGTCAACGACATAATTTTATCCTCATCGCTTTTGTGAAAAGCAAAAAATAAAACCGATACAATAACGATAATAGCCGGTAAGACTACGGCTATCGTTCTTTTTACAAGCAAAGACCTTCCGTTTTTAAAAACCATTTTACAAGCTCCCCTTAATATAAATTTTCACAAAACGCCCTTTGATTTACATATTCTATTGCACACCCCTTTAAGCCCCATAATTGCATCGGTAAAGAGTTGCCTGCCGTGAACAAACAGGCCGCACTCAAATGCCAACGCTTTAAATTCCGTATTCTTTTTGTAAATTACGGCAAAATTATAATTCTATTATAGAATTATTGTAATTATAATTCCGTAACGGAATTTTGTCAAGAGGATTGCGAAATATAATTCCTATATAGGACAAAATAAATATGGGAGGGATATAACACGGAGTTATACGGCAAAATCCTTTAGATTTCCCGTTCACTTCGTAAGCATTATGAAAATAAGAAAAAGAGAATACGGCGATTGTAATATGGTAGGCAGGAATATAGAAAGACTGCGAAAGGAAAAGGGTATCAAGCAAAAAGATTTTATATCAAAAATGCAAACTATGGGGCTTGACATTAACCCGACGAGCTATTCAAAGTTAGAGGGGCAGATTCGTCTGGCTTCTGATAAAGAGGTGTATTATGCGGCAAAAATTCTTGATGTGAGTACCGATGTTTTATTTAAAAACAGCGTTAACAAGCCCTGACGGCTCATTAACGCACATCTGTCTTTATATCTAATAAATAATAAAACACGGACAGCTAAACGCTGTCCGTGTCAGTGTGTAGAAAAAGCATGTGTCACTTGGCAATATGCACAAAAGTAGTAAGATTATGGGGAACCCCCGGTGAGGTTTCCCCACCGCAAAACAGTTCACTGAACTGTTTTGCGCCCCTCCTGCGCTCTTTGAAGCACAGGTGTTTCGCAGTCTGCGGACTGCGCCGGGGCGTTGCCCCTCGACCCTTACCCTTTTGTCCGCTTCGCAGACATTTCCCCTGACAGGGGAATCTCTTTTTGAAAAAGGCGGACGAAAACTTTGGACATTTTGCTATCGCAAAACAGTTTATCGACAGACTGAAAACACGGACGGCTAAACGCTGTCCGTGTTTTTATGCTCTGTTAAGGTTTGAGCCTTTACATAATCGTCTAAAATTCTTTTTTGGCTTTTCCCGAAACGCTCGGGCAGATTTGAAAGCGCGGTCCATTCAAGCGCGGCGGACTCGCCGTCGTTTATTTTTACCTCGCCGGAAAAATCGCCGCAAACATAAGCCGCTATATAGACGTGCCATTCGTCGCCCGTTTCGCCTCTGCACACGCCGTCGGGCGAATAAAAGCCGAAAAATTCAAGGTTTTTCACCTCAAGCGAGGTTTCCTCCCTCACCTCTCTCACGGCGGTATCGAGGGTGTTTTCCCCAAGCTCCGACAGTCCGCCGGGAAACGACCAGGTTTCGGAGGGAAAAGTCCTTTTCTGCAAAAGAATTTCGCCCTTTTCGTTTTTGATTATCACAACGCTGCCAACCAAATTTATGCGTTTATGACCGATAATTTTTCTTAAATCCTCGATATATCCCATATTATCACCTGCTTTCAAATATATAATAACACAACTTAAATAATATTTAAACGCTCTTTCATATTTTACCTCTTTTATGACAATAATATAACCGAAAAGCTTTCTGTACATAAAACTAAAAGGAAATGATATTTTGCAGTACAGTAAAGTTGAAATATGCGGCGTAAACACGTCGAAGTTAAAGGTTTTGAAAGAGAGTGAAAAAATTGAGCTTTTAAAAAAGTCGCAAAACGGCGACTCGCTTGCAAGGGATCAACTTATCAGCGGAAATCTGCGCCTTGTGCTCTCGGTAATTCAACGCTTTACCAACAGGGGCGAGAACCTTGACGATTTATTTCAGGTCGGCTGTATCGGGCTCATAAAGGCGATAGATAATTTTGATATATCCCAAAACGTACGATTTTCAACCTATGCCGTACCTATGATAATAGGGGAAATCAGGCGGTACCTGCGGGATAACAACACGCTGCGGGTTTCGCGCTCGGTAAGGGACACAGCGTACCATGCAATGCAGGTAAAGGAACGGCTGCAAAACGAGCTGCACCGCGACCCGACAATAGAGGAAATTGCAAAGGAGCTTGGCACAGACGCAAGCTCCGTTGTTATAGCGCTTGAGGCGATAGTAGAGCCGGTATCGCTTTACGAGCCGGTATATTCGGACGGCGGCGACACGATTTACGTTATGGACCAGGTGAGCTCTCTTGACACTGACAAGGACTGGCTCGACGAAATAATGATAAAGGAAACAATTAACGGGCTATCGGACAGAGAGAAGAAAATCCTTTCCCTGCGCTTTATGAAAGGCAAGACGCAAATGGAGGTTGCCGATGAAATAGGAATCTCCCAGGCGCAGGTATCGAGACTTGAAAAATTCGCTATAGACAAAATCAAAGGCAAATAGCCGGTTATAAAAAAGCTTCCCCGGTCGGAGAAGCTTTTTTATTGCTATCGTTAATTTTTATTGTTTCTGCGGAAGCCGCGCCTGCCGTCTTTTCTCGGCGCTCTGGGCGTGATATCGTTTTCGGGTGTAAGCCCCTCAACCTCGATAAGAGCCTCGCGGCGAGAAAGATTGAGCCTGCCCTGCTCGTCGACGGGAAGAACCTTTACTATAATCTCGTCGCCGACATTTACGACGTCCTCAACCTTTTCGGTACGCTTAACGTCAAGGTGGCTGATATGAACCATACCCTCAACGCCCGGGACAATCTCAACAAATGCGCCGAAGCTCATAAGACGTGTTACGACGCCCTTGTAAATTGCGCCGACCTCGGGACCGTTTGCAATGGTTTCAATAATAAAAATCGCTTTCTTTCCGTTTTCAACGTCAAGGCAGGAAACAAATACCTGTCCTTCATCGTTGACGTCAACCTTACAGTCGCATTCTGCGCAGATTTTCTGAATAACCTTGCCCTGCTTGCCGATAACCTCGCCGATTTTTTCGGGGTCAATCTTTGTGGTAAGCATCTTGGGAGCCCATTTTGAAAGCTCCGCTCTCGGCTCGGAAATAACGGGAAGCATAATTTCGTCAAGTATATATTCCCTTGCCTTATGCGTCTTTGCAAAGGCTTCCTTGATAATTTCGGGTGTGAGTCCGTGTACCTTTAAATCCATCTGAATGGCGGTAATACCCTTCTTTGTGCCGGCAACCTTAAAGTCCATATCGCCGTAGAAATCCTCAAGTCCCTGAATATCCACCATAGTCATAAAGTCGCCGTAAACGCCCTCGTCGCCCGTGATAAGTCCGCAGGAAATACCCGCTACAGGCGCTTTAATCGGAACGCCCGCCGCCATAAGGGCAAGGGTTGAGCCGCAAATTGAGCCCTGCGAGGTTGAACCGTTTGAAGATAAAACCTCGGAGACTACACGGATAGTATAGGGGAATTCCTCAACCGACGGAAGCACGGGAACAAGCGCCTTCTCGGCAAGAGCGCCGTGGCCTATTTCCCTTCTGCCCGGTCCTCTTGAAGGCTTGGTTTCGCCTACGGAATACGAGGGGAAATTGTAATGGTGAATATATCTTTTTTCCTTCTGCTCGTCAAGACCGTCAAGCATTTGAGCGTCGCTCACGGTGCCGAGAGTCGCAACGGAAAGCACCTGAGTCTGTCCCCTTGTGAACATACCCGAACCGTGCGCCCTTGCAAGCAAATCTATCTCGGCGTTAAGGGGACGTATTTCATCTATTCCCCTGCCGTCAACACGCTTATGCTCGTCCTTGAGCCAGGAGCGTACAACGTGCTTTTGAACAAGGTACATAATCTCCTCAATCTTGCCCTCGCAGCCCTCGAATTTTTCGTCGAACTTCTCGTGAACCGCCGCATATATGGGAAGCAGAGCTTCGTCGCGTACAAGCTTGTCGTCGGTATCGAGAGCCTTTTTAACGTCCTCTATGCAGAAATCCTCGATTTCCTTAAAAATAACGGGATCGGGGTCCGAGGACTCATAGGCAAACTTGGGCTTGCCTACCTCATCGACTATGCCCTGAATGAATTTAACGATTTTTTTGTTTTCCTCATGGCCTGCCATAATGCAGTCAAACATAAGGTCGTCGGGAATTTCGTTTCCGCCCGCCTCTATCATAGCAACAAGGTCGGCTGTGGAAGCAACGGTAAGGTTAAGCTCAGTTTTCGCCCTCTGTTCAAGGGTGGGGTTAATTACAATCTCGCCGTCAACAAGCCCTACGTTTACGCCGGAAATTGGACCGTCCCACGGGATATCGGAAATAGCGATAGCCGCCGAAACGCCTATCATAGCGGCAATTTCGGGGCTGCAATCGGGATCAACCGACATAACGGTTGCAACCACCGTGCAGTCGTTTCTTAAATCCTTGGGGAAAAGCGGACGAATAGGTCTGTCAATACAACGGGAAGTAAGCACCGCCTTTTCGCTTGCCTTACCCTCCCTCCTTTGGAAAGAGCCGGGTATTCTGCCTACGGAGTACATTTTCTCCTCATAATCAACGGAAAGCGGAAAGAAATCAACGCCCTCCCTCGGAGTTGCCGAAGCCGTAACCGTACAAAGCACGTTTGTGTCGCCGTAGCGAACCATAACCGCCGCGTTTGCAAGCCCCGCCATTTTTCCGGTTTCAAGGGAGAGCTTTCTGCCGGCAAGCTCGGTTTCCCAAACCTTAAAGTTTTTAAAGAACATAATTTTTACCTCTCTTTTTTATTTTATCAAGGCAAAAATCCCGTTTTAGCAATAAACACAACATTCGTTTGAACAAACGCTCTGTTTACCGCTAAACCTTGCGGATTTTGCCCTGAAAATTACATCACTTAAAGCAATTCAAGGCAAGCGGTAAAAACCGCTTGCCTTAAATAAATCTTATTTACGAAGACCGAGACGGGCAACGATTGAACGGTACCTTTCGATGTCAACCTTCTGAAGATATGCCAAAAGGTTACGCCTGCGGCCAACCATTTTGTGAAGACCTCTTCTTGAATGGTGATCCTTCTGGTTCGTTTTAAGATGCTCGGTAAGGTCCTGTATTCTCTTTGTAAGTACGGCTATCTGTACCTCGGGAGAACCTGTGTCGCCCTCATGCGTTGCATACTCCGCCATAATGGCCTGCTTTTCTGCCTGCGTCATAAATTTCACCTCATTTAAATATTTACGTTCGTCACAGAATAAGGTAAAGGTGAATACTTAACCGCGTAAGTTTAAGCCATATTCCGTAACGCCGTATTGCGTTAGTATTATATATCAAACGCTTTTTAAAGTCAAGAAAAAATATTGAAGCTTATTTTCGCTTTTGTTTAACCGAGTTAAAATTTCGGCTATAATAATAGTGTCGGGCTTAATTATTATGAGCAGAGTTTACTGTTTTACAAAGCCATTGTCAACTCAAAGGCGAAAAATTTATGATTTTTGGTTAAAAAGCCGAAAATTATTTATTTAAGTTTCTTTTTATTGAAATTGCATTAAAAATAGTATAATATATACGAGTTAAAAATTAATACGCCATAAGACTTTTTTGGAGGATATATATTATGAATTATTCGCTTACCAAGAAGAAAGCAAAGGAGCTTGTCAAAGCCAAGCTTTCTCACAATATGGGCGTAAGCCCCGAGGAGGCAACGGACGAACAGTATTATAAGGCAATCGCGCTGATAATCAGGGATATGATGAGCGCGGGCAGAGCCGAATTTACAAGCGACGCCGAAAAGAAAGGCACAAAGCGCGTTTACTACCTTTGTATGGAATTCCTTATGGGTCGTTCGCTTAAAAACAATCTTTACAATTTAAACCTTACCGAGGTTTTTGAAAGCGTGCTTGCCGATTACGGCGTTAAGCTCGATAACATTTACGAATGCGAACCCGACGCCGGCCTCGGAAACGGCGGCCTCGGAAGGCTTGCCGCCTGCTACCTTGACGGCCTTGCAACACAGGGCTATCCCGCAAGGGGATATTCAATCCTTTACGAGGCGGGCATATTTAAGCAGAAGCTTGTTGACGGCTGGCAGACGGAGCTTCCCGATTTTTGGCTGCCCGGCGGCGAGGTTTGGCTTGTACCGCATGAGGAGAGCGCTCTTGAGGTTCGTTTTGAAGGCGAGGTTCTCGACTCGTGGGAAAATCAATTCCATCACGTTGAGCTTGCAAACTACAAACCCGTTAAGGCTATTCCCTACGATATGTGCGTTGCCGGCAAGGACGGCAAGGGCATTTCCGTTCTGAGGCTTTGGAAAGCTCAAGCCCCTGCGCTTGATATGACCTTGTTCAATCAGGGCGACTATATGCGCGCTATGGAAAGAAACGCTATGGCGGAGGTTATCTCAAAGGTGCTTTACCCTGCCGACAACCACCCCGAGGGCAAGTCTTTAAGGCTTCGTCAGCAGTATTTCCTTGTTTCCGCTTCAATTCAGGATATTGTTCACAAGCACCTTCGTACCTACGGAACGCTTGACAATCTCCCCGAAAAGGTTGCAATCCATATCAACGACACGCATCCCACCCTTGCAATACCGGAGCTTATGAGAATAATGCTCGACGAATGCGGTTACGGTTGGGACGACGCTTGGAATATAATCACAAAAACCGTTGCCTACACCAACCATACGGTTATGAAGGAGGCTCTTGAATGTTGGCCGGAGGACCTTTACAAGCGCCTTATGCCGAGGATTTGGCAGATAACCAAGGAAATCGACAACAGATTCAGAAACTTTATTTGGCAGGCTACGGGAAACGCCGACCAGGTTGAAAGAATGGCTGTAATTTCAAACGGCGTTGTGAGAATGGCTAACCTCTGCGTTGCCGGCTCTCATTCGGTAAACGGTGTTTCGGCTCTTCACTCCGAGATACTTAAGGAAACCGTTTTCAGCGACTTTTACGCAATCACGCCCAACAAATTCAAAAACGTTACAAACGGTATCGCTCACAGGCGTTGGCTTTGCCAGTCAAACCCCGAGCTTTCAAAGTTTGCCGCTTCGCTTATCGGCGACGGTTTCGTTAAGAACGCCGAGCAGCTCTCAAACCTTAAAGCTTATGCAAACGACAAGAGCGTGCTTGACGAAATAGGCAGAATAAAGCACGCAAACAAGGAGCGTTTCTCCAATTACATCAAAAAGCAAACGGGTATTATGCTTGACCCCAATTCTATTTTTGACGTTCAGGTAAAGCGTCTTCACGAATACAAGCGTCAGCATCTTAACGCTTTGAATATTTTGTCCCAATACCTTTATATTAAGGATAATCCGACAGCTCCGTTTGTACCGCACACATATATTTTCGGCGCAAAAGCGGCTTCGGGATACTTTATGGCGAAGAAGATAATCGCCTTTATCTGCGCGCTTGCAAAGATGATTAACACCGACCCCGACTGCAAGGGAAAGCTTCAGGTGGTATATGTTGAGGATTACAACGTCACCATGGCGGAAAGGCTTATACCCTCGGCGGATATTTCCGAGCAGATTTCACTTGCCGGCACGGAGGCAAGCGGCACAAGCAATATGAAATTTATGTTAAACGGCGCGGTTACGCTCGGCACTATGGACGGCGCAAACGTTGAAATTTACGACGCCGTGGGCGAGGACAATATCTTCATTTTCGGTATGAGCACGCCCGAGGTGCAGTATTTGCAGAGATGCGGATACGATCCCCGGCAGTATTTCAACAACAACGCCGAGCTTCAGAAAATCCTTAACTTTGCAAACCAGACGGGCATAGGCGGTCAATTCTTCCACGAGGTAACGTCGAGCATTATTTACCACGACCCGTATATGGTTTTGGCGGATTTCGAGGATTACAGAAGAAAGCAGATTGAAATTTCCGACGCCTACACCGACCGCGACAACTGGAACAAAATGTCGCTTATCAACACCGCAAGCTCGGGAATCTTTGCGGCGGACAGGGCCATTAACGAATACGCAAAAAATATTTGGCACACAAAATCGGCGTTTTCGGATGAATCGGCTCCTGCAAAAAAGCCTGCCGCAAAAGCGGAAGAAAAAAAAGCCGCGAGCGAAAAAAAGGCAAGCGCAAATAAGCCCGAATCGGCTAAAGCGGGAGCTAAGTCGGCAAGCGCAAAAAAGAGCAAATAAGCTCCCCGCTTCCCGAATATTTTTATTAAAACGTGAACATCAAACCCATTGTCGCATATATGGTAATATACCTTGAAATGTCAATAAAGGCGGCATAAACGTACGGTTTCGAGAATTTAACCGTTGCGTCGCTCAAAGAGCTTATGCCTTATCCGTATTTATAAAAACACATTAAAAAGGACAGATTTTTCGTCTGTCCTTTTTTTATTTAACGCTCGGCAAAGCATAATTATTTGAAATACATATAAAGCTGACACTTAATCATACCGTTATAGAGTTTTCTGCGCTTATCGGCTTTTCGTTTGAACAGCTCCTCAAAATCCTCGTTCGGGCTTATTACGCAATAGCTGAAGCCGTGCCTTTGGGGAAACACCCTGCCAAGGGTTTTGATAAGCCCGTCCGCTTGCGGCTTAGTCAACATTCTCTCGCCGTAAGGGGGATTGCAAATCACAGTTCCCCTGTCGGTTATCGGACTGAAATCTTTTATATCCGCGCGCTTAAATTCTATATATTTTTCCACGCCCGCCCTCTTCGCGTTCTGCCTTGCGGTTTCAAGCACATTTAAATCTATATCCGAGCCGTAAGCCTTAAAATCGCTTTGCTCAATTTCCTCCTGCCTTGCTTTCTCCCTCTCCCTTTCCCAAACGGAAAAGTCAATCTGCTCAAACCTCTCTGCGGAAAAATGCCTGTTTACCCCGGGCGCAATATTATGGACGAGCATCGCCCCTTCGATAAGTATCGTACCCGAACCGCACATAGGGTCGTACAGCGTATGGTACGGGCGAAGGCGCGAAAGACTGCACATTGCGGCGGCAAGAGTTTCCTTAAGCGGCGCGTCGTTTGCAACGGGTCTGTAGCCCCGCTTATGAAGCCCGTTGCCGGTGGTGTCTATCATAAGATGAACCGTATTTTTAATAATCGAAAATTCTATCTGATGTTTAGCGCCCGTTTCCTCAAACCAATCTATGCCGTAAACGCCCTTTAAACGCTCTACGACCGCCTTTTTTACTATCGACTGGCAATCGCTTACGCTGAACAAATCGGAATTGACGCTGTAGCCCTTTACGGGAAATTCGTCGTACCGAGAAATCCAACGCTCCCAGTTTAAAGCCTTTGTACCCTGAAACAAATCCTCAAAGCTGTGAGCCTCGAACGAGCCGAGGTCGATATAAATTCTCTCGGAATATCTTGAACGGATATTCGCCCTTGCGAGCATACTCTCATCGCCCGAAAAGAACACTCTGCCGTTTTCCGCCGAAACGTTTTGCGCGCCCATATCCTCAAGCTCTCGGCGCACAAGGCTCTCAAGCCCGAAAATACACGGCGCCGCCATATTTATCTGCATTGCTTTTCCCGCCTTTTATTTATTGAATATATTATATATGCTTTTTAATCCGAAAGCAACAAAATAAAACGGCAGAAATCGCTTCCTGCCGTTTAGGTTATAGGTTGTAAAATTACTGCTCTGCGGCGTAAACGCTTACCTTTTTACGGTCCTTGCCCATTCTCTCGAATTTAACCGTACCGTCAATTTTGGCAAAAAGCGTATCGTCCGAACCCTTGCCTACATTCTCACCGGGATGGATATGAGTGCCGCGCTGACGAACAAGTATGTTGCCTGCGAGAACGAACTGACCGTCCGCACGCTTAACGCCAAGACGCTTTGACTCCGAATCCCTGCCGTTCTTTGTAGAACCCATACCTTTTTTATGAGCGAACAGCTGAATGTTTATTTTAAGCATTGTAAGCACCTCTTTCAAATTTTATGTACTGCGGATATTCTTTTTGAAGCTCCTCTATATGAAGCATAAAGCCTCTAAGAATATACGCGCTCTTTTCGGCGTCCCCGTCGCAAAGCTTTAAAAGCATATAGCCGTCGTCCGTTTTAATGTCGGCGGGCAAATCGATAACGTCCGTTATGGTATTTGCCGTCATATATGCCGCAGATGAAACCGAAGCGCATATGATATCGCTCCCCTGCCGGGAATAATCGGAATGACCGCTTATTTCAAAGCCCGTAATCAAAGAATTTTTGCCGAAAATAAATTTTGCCGTTATCATTTAAATTTGCCGATTAAGCGTTAATTGCGGAAATCTCAACCTTTGTGTACGGCTGACGATGACCTTTTTTGCGCTTTTCGTTCTTCTTGCACTTGTAAGTAAATACGGTGATTTTCTTACCCTTGCCTGTTTTAAGCGCCTTGCCCGATACGGTTGCGCCCTCCACATAAGGAGCGCCGACCTTGATACCGTCGTCCGCGCCTACCGCAAGAACCTTATCGAAGGTTACCTCGGCATTGTCCTCGGCGTCAAGCTTTTCAACATAGATAACGTCGCCGTTTTCTACCTTGTACTGCTTACCGCCCGTTACGATGATTGCGTACATTTTTTTACCTACCTTAATACAGACTCGCTATCGAGGGCGGAATTAACGCTTAAATAGTATAAAACATACTGCCCCCTAATATGCGGCAAATGGTATTTTATCAAAAAAGTCAATGCTTGTCAAGTGCTTTATACAAACACATACATAAATATTGAAAAGAAATGGAAAACCGAACCCGCAAGCACAAAGAAGTGGAACACCGAGTGGAAATAGGCGTTCTTTTTGCCCAAGCCGTAAATTATTGCGCCCAGGGTATAGGCTATTCCGCCTGCGACGAGCAGCCAGAAGCCTATTCTGTTGAAATGAAACCAAAGCGTTTTTATGCACACTATTACCATCCAGCCCATTGCAAGGTAAAGCACCATTTGCAGCGCCTTTGTCTGATTGAACAGCGTCATCGTAAGGGCTATTGCAACGGCGGAGGTTATCCAGGCTATTAAAAGCAAAACCGTGCTTGTAGTGGGGCTTACGGGTCTTATGATAAGCCAGGCATACGGGGTAAACGTACCGGCTATCATGGGGAAAATCATAGAATGATCCACCATTCTCATAGCCTTTTTGCCGTTATTTGGCCGCAGGGCGTGATAAACCGAGGAACAGGCGTACATACCTGTCATTGTAATTGAATAAATGAAGCCCAACAGCGCATAATCCCACCGCCTGAGCAAATACGCTTTTATAAGGCACAGTATAAGCGCGACTATCGAAAGCCCGCCGCCGACCATATGGGAAATGGAATTTAACCAATCTTGTTTTCGTGTATATTCCGCGAGTTTGATTTTATCAAGATATGCCATTATATCTCGCCTCCGTTATTAATAATGCTTTCATACATTAATAATATTACTTTTCATGGCGAATTTCAACCTACTTTTGTTGCTTTTTTGAAAATGCAACCAATAGTTGCAAAAGTTAATAGTTAATTTCTGTCTATTAATAGATAATTATTATCTATTTTGCCTCCGCTCAAAATTTCCCAAATAAGATTTTCAAATTCGGCGCTCAAAAATACGGCCTTTTCGCTCTTGATTTTTAAAGCCCTTACAAGCCTTTCGGGTATTTTTGAAAAACTTGTAAGCACATTGTAATACGCGCTCCCCTCGGGACGCTTTGTAAGCGCTCCGTCAAGCAGGGACAGGAAGCAGTCGTTTACAATATCTATTATTTTCTTGTCTTTAAGCTGCTTTAAATCCGATTTTTCAAAGGGGTTGTTAAAGGAACACAAATTTATAAATTCCCCGAACGACGCCACGCTTGTCCTTGTGACAAACTCGCCGACCGCATTTAACACCGGTCTAAGTTTTTCCGCCGTTTCCCGCTTTACGCCAAGCTCGGCAAGGGTTTTTATATATTCCTCTTTTTGACCTCTTTTTGCAAGCGACAGAGTTCTTGTTATTATATTTGTCGCATGGTTTTTTAAAAAGTTTTCGTTATAAAGCGTTTCGTTATATTTAAATTCTTTTATATGCTCGGTTTTTATCTCAATTTTATCGTCGGTTATGCTGAGGTTAACCATAGGCGCAGGATAGCCGACGAGCGAACCGACGTTTATCTCATAAAGCACGTTTCCGTTTTCGGAGGTATAGCTGTCAATCCTCTGCATATGGCTGTGACCTACGAAAACCAATCTCATCCCCGCCTCGCAGAATTTTTCTATATACTCCTCATGCTTTCCGCAGCAGAGTCCGTGTCCCGAAAGCAGGGGCGAAATGTGCTGATAAAGCAGATGGTGCTCCATACCGATAACGAGCTTGCCTTTTTCTCTCTCCTGCTTTATTTGGTTTATTATCCATTCAAGGTGGTCCGGAGTAAAGCCGGAAGCTCCCTCGCCGTCCTGGTCGTCAATAAGCGACAAAAGCACAACGTCGTTGGGAAATTCGATTTTATACGACGACGTTCCAAGATGGGTTATAAACTCCGCCTTTGCCTCGCCCGGTCCGAAATCGTAATACATTTGCCGAAGCTCGGTATGCTTGACGGTTTCCACATCGTGAAAAACCTCGTCGCCCGAATACCGTCTTGCGTTTTGGTCACAGCACCAATCGTGAGTCGCAAGGGTGACGTAAACCGGCTTTTTCTGTTTGAATTTATACAGCTTTTCGAGCATTTCCTCATGGCTTGCCCTCTCGCCGTCGTCGCTGACGTCGCCGACTATCATTAAAGCGTCGGTGTCGCTTTGCGATATGATTTTGAGCGCCGCGTCGATTATTGCGCCGGTTTCGGCAAGGCATTTTTGGTCGGTGGCGCTTCTTCTCTCGTATGCGCTTCCGCTTATGCCGAGAGTTTTTGAATAATGATGTGTGTCCGCAATAAACGTCAATTTGGTTTTTCCCATAAAATCAGCTCTGTTTCCGTTAAAACAAATTTTTAATATCCTCGGGCTTAAAAACGCCCTTTTCCGTTACAAAACAGGTTATAAGCGAAGCGTCCGTTATATCGAACGCAGGATTTAGCGCGCCGACAGCTTCGGGCGTCATTCTTTCGGCGTACCACATTTCGGATACCTCGCGCTCGTCCCGCATTTCAATGGCAATGTCATCGCCGGTCAAAGCGCTTTTGTTAAAGGTTGAAAGCGGAGCGCAGACGTAAAAAGGTATGCCGTAATATTTTGCGAGCGCCGCAACTCCCGAAGTGCCGATTTTATTTGCGGTATCGCCGTTTAACGCTATCGAATCCGCTCCGACGCTTACGGCGTCAACAAGCCCGTTTTTCATAACGTAGGAAGCCATATTGTCGCAAATTACCGTTACGTCTATTCCCGCCTGCGAAAGCTCAAATGCAGTAAGCCTTGCCCCCTGAAGCAGAGGACGCGTTTCGTCGGCGTAAACCTTTATTTCCTTTCCTTGTTCTTTCAGCACATAAACGGGCGCAAGCGCAGTTCCGTATTTAACGCAGGCAAGTCTGCCCGCATTGCAATGGGTTAAAACGGCCTTGCAATCCCTTAAAAGCCGAGCGCCGTAATTGCCTATGCTTTTACAGCGGAGTATATCGTCGCTATGTATCGATAAAGCCTTATCCTGCAAGGCTTTCTTAATTATGTCAAGGGCTTCGCCTTTACACAAGAAAAGCGTATTTTTCATCTCATTTACCGCCCAGGAAAGGTTTACGGCGGTAGGTCTTGAAGAAATTAAATACTCGCAGTTAGAGTTAAATTCTTTTATGAAATCCTCTTTTGTCCGTGCCCCGCTGTTATTGGCAAGCACGGACAGCGCTATTGCCGCAGAAACGCCTATGCCGGGCGCTCCCCTGAGTTTAAGGAGTTTAATAGCGTCGTATATCTCTTCCCTTGTTTTCAGCGAAAGCTGAACGTATTTATTGGGAAGCTCGGTTTGGTCAACAATAACCAGAGCGTTATTCGCGGTATCATAGCTTACGGTTTCGCCCTTCATATCGAACATAAAATCACATTTCCCCGACTGTTTTTTCAATTAGCCTTTGAAGCTCCCTGCCCTTCCTTGCGCCGGTTTCAAGCACTTCCTCCTCGGTGAGAGGCTGTTTCAGTATTCCAGCCGCCATATTCGTTATAAGCGAAAAGGCAAGCACCCTCATTTTACAATGGTTTGCCGCAATTACCTCGGGTACGGTTGACATTCCCACGGCGTCCGCTCCGAGCAGTCGAAACGCCCTGATTTCCGCCGGCGTTTCATACGAAGGCCCCGTACAGCCTAAGTAAACGCCCTTTTTAATATCCGTTTTGAGCTCCGAAGCGCATTTTTCGGCAATTTCCCTCAATTCGGGATTGTAGGCAAAGCTCATATCGGGGAACCTGACGCCGAATCTTTCGTCGTTTTTCCCTATAAGCGCATTAGTGCCCATAAAGTTTATATGGTCGGTAATCAGCATAATATCGCCTACCGAAAATTGAGTGTTTATTCCGCCGGCGGCATTGGTAACTATAAGATTTTTTGCGCCGAGCATAAAAAGCGTTCTTACGCCCGCAACAACCTGTTCCATGGAATAGCCCTCGTAAAAATGGAACCTCCCCTGCATACAGGCTACCTTTTTGCCCGAAAGCTCGCCGAAAACGAACCTGCCCATATGACCGGGAGCTGTCGAAACGGGAAATCCCTCAAGCTCGCCGTAATCAATATAAATCGGGTTTTTAACGGCGTCGGCAAGCCCGCCGAGCCCGGAGCCGAGTATAATTGCCGTTTCCGGAGTGAAATCAATTTTTGCCTTGATATATTCGACCGTATTTTCCATTACGCATTAAGCTCCTTTACAATATCGTTCACCGTTTTATTGCACAGACTGCCTATTTTTTCAACGTCAACGGTCATAAATTCGCCGTTTTCGTAAAGCGTTCTGCCGTCAACCATAGTAAGGATTACGTCGGATTTTTCGGCGGAATAGACTATATTGTTGATAACGTTGTAATCGGGATACATATTGGGCGAGTCAAGCGAAATTACGGCAAGGTCAGCCTTATAGCCCTCTTTTATAACTCCGCAGTCATATCTGCCCTGCGCTGCCGCACCGTTAACAGTTGCCATTTTAAGCACGTCCTTGGGGCTTACGATATCCGCCCTGCGGTAAATTCCCTTGGGCAATATCGCCGCAAGGTACATTTCCCTGAGCATATCCAAGCCGTTGTTGCTTGAAGCGGAGTCCGTCCCCAGGGCAAGATTTATACCGCTGTTTAAAATTTTAAAGCTGTCCAAAACGCCGCTTCCGAGCTTTAAATTACTTGCCGGACAGGTGACTATGCTTGCGTTTTTTTCTTTGAGCAATTCAATATCTTCGTCCTCAATCCAAACGCAGTGGGCAAAAAGGCATTTGGAATCGAGGATTTTACTGTCGTAAAAAAGCCTTGCGGGGGTTTTGCCGTATTTCTTTTTACAGTTTTCGTGTTCCGATTTTGTCTCGGACATATGGATATGGGTTATAAAATCCCTTGTACGGGTATATTCGCCGAACTGTTCAATCATGGAAAGAGTGTTTGTATATTCGGCGTGGAGGGAAAAATCGATTTTAATTCTTCCGTTTTGAGTATTATGATATTTTTCTGCGGCGTCAATAGCCTCCGCAACCCTGTCGTCCTTCATAAAATCGACGTCGGAAAAGGAGGTTACGGAACGGCAGAAATTTGTTTTCATTCCGCTTTCCGAGGCGGCTTTGATAACGCCGTCGGCAAAAAAATACATATCGGAATAAGAAGTTGTGCCGCTTCTTAACATCTCCGCGGCAGAGAGCATTGTACCGTAATATGCCCTTTCGCAGTTTAATCTGTCCTCAAAAGGGAAAACCCTTTCGTTTAGCCAGCGGTCAAGCGGCAGATTTTCGGCGTAGCCACGCAGCAAGGTCATGGGCGAATGGGTGTGAGCGTTAACAAGCCCCGGTATAAGAACCTTATTTTTGCCGTCGTATACTCTGCCGTAATCGCCCTCGGGCTTTTCCCTGCCTACATAGCAAATCTTATCGCCCTTAACGCCGACATACATATTTTTTCGGTATTCAAAATTTTCGTCAACAATTCCTATTTTTTGAAATAACATTTTTCCTCCCGATTAAAAACGGCAGAATAAAACATCTGCCGCGTCAATTTAAAATTATACCGTTTCTATTGTAATTTCCTCAATCACAACGTCGTTTATGGGCTTGTTTTGGAAAAAATCCACCTTGACACCGGCAATTTTATCCACGGTATCCATACCCTCGATTACCTGACCGAAGACGGTATGGTGATAATCGAGCCACGGCGTTCCTCCGAGCTTCTCGTAATTCTCGATACAGCTTGTGGGATAAGAGGCTTCGTCCGCGCTTCTGAGCTGATCAAGCATATCGTCGGAAACCTCCTTTGCCTGGACTATAAAGAACTGACTGCCGTTTGTTCCCGGACCGGCGTTCGCCATGGAAAGAGCGCCCCTGATATTGTGAAGCTCGGGACTGAACTCATCCTCAAACGGCGCGCCCCAAATGCTTTCGCCGCCCATACCCGAGCCTGTCGGGTCGCCGCCCTGAATCATAAAATCGTTAATTACCCTATGGAATATAAGCCCGTTATAATATCCGTTTTGGGCGTGGGTTATGAAATTCTCGACCGCCTTGGGAGCTGCTTCGGGGAAAAACTTAATTTTAATATCCCCCATATTTGTTTTCATAACGGCTATCTTTTCGCCTACAGAGGCGTTTGCAAGCTGATTAATCATCTTTTTTCTTCTCCTGTCTAATTATTCAACGCTTTTCAGCGATTCTACCATATCTATCGCTTTTAGCCTAAAGCTCATAAGGAAATTAACGAATACCGCAAATATCGCCGTAAGAGCTATACTGAAAACATAGCTGTACCAGCTTATATACCTGCCGAACATCATAGTATCCGTTTCAACCGACCTCATAACGAAAATATGAAGCGCCGTTCCCAACACGACTCCTATAACCGCGCCCATTATTGTGAGAATGATATT
Source organism: uncultured Clostridia bacterium (assembly GCA_947630835.1). Classification (GTDB taxonomy): domain Bacteria; phylum Bacillota; class Clostridia; order Oscillospirales; family Acutalibacteraceae; genus Fimenecus. The sequence goes on from CANRIZ010000002.1 coordinate 56,438, forward strand.
TTCGCGGTAGACGTACTTTTCAACCTCGTCGTCAAAGAAGCCGAGAACCTTAAGCGTTGCAAGCTCCCTTGTACGCTCGGTTATATTTATATTGTTAAGGTTATAAAGCACTACAAAGGCAAGCAAGCCTGCGGATATTATCATAAGCGCAACGATTATCATAAGCTTATCCATTGTGCTGTCAACCTGCCGCTGAGTATCGGAATTCATGGTGACGGACGTAACGCCGTCAATTTTAAGTATGCTCTTTGAAAGCTCCTCGTTATTGGTTGCCGAGCTTCTCAAAAGCAGGGTGTTGAGCGACGGAGACTCGCCGAACAGACTGTTGTATGTTGCCGGCGACATATATATATAATGGTATATATAGTTCTCGACAATGCCCGCTATAGGTATTTCGATAGTGGGTTCGCCCTCTTTTTCCGATTTAAGCGTTATTTTATCGCCGACCTCAACGCCGAGCAAATCCGCAAGCTTTTCGGTTACAAGCACGGTGTTGTCGCTAAGCTTATAGGATTTATTGCCCGTCCTCGATTTAAGGGTAATATAGTCGCCTAAGAAATCGACATTTTGGGGCACAACGGTATATGCCTCGTTTTCCTTATCCCCTGCCTGCGCGTAATTAAGGGTTCTGTATATTTGAAGATAATCGTCTACGCCGGACGTTCTTTGAATTTCGGCAAGCAAATGTCTGCGCTCCGTTCTTGTGAGCGCTTCGTTTACCGTAACCGTGCCGTCATAGTTCCATATCTTATTAAACTGGTTGCCGGTCATGGAGGAAACGGAATCCCTTATGCCGAAGCCGACAAGCAGCAGCGCCATACAGCCCGCAACGCCGAAAACGGTCATAAACAGCCGCTTCTTATACCTGAAAAGATTTCTGAGCGCCGATTTCTGCGAGAAATTAAGACGAAGCCAAAAGCCGTCGATTTTTTCAAGTAAAATCTTCTTGCCGACCTTGGGAGCTTCCGGACGCATAAGCGAAGCGGGAGTTTCCTTCAAATACTTTCTGCTTGCTATAAGCGCGGCGCCGGTTGTGCAAACAACCGCTATAACAACGGCAATAAGCGCGTATATCAGATTAGGCGTAACAATGGTTTTGTTAAGATTTACATAAACCACCCTATACGTTTCGACAACAAGCCTCGGTATAAGAGCCTCGCCCAAAACCACGCCTATAACGCCCCCCGCAAGGGTTGCGTAAAAAGCATAGAGAAAATACTTTTTCGTAATTTCAAACTTACTGTAACCCAAAGCCTTGAAAGTGCCTATTTGCGTTCTCTGTTCCTCAACCATTCTCGTCATGGTGGTAAGGCTGACAAGGGCGGCTACGATAAAGAAAATTATCGGGAACATAAGTCCTATAGCGGAAATTCCGCCCGCGTCGTTCTTAAAAGACGCATAAGAGGCAATAGCCTCCCTGCCCGTAACGTACCATACGGGTTCTTCCGTATTACGGATTTTTTCCTTATATTTATCAAGCTTTGCCTGGGCGTCGTTGAGCTCCTCAACTATTTCGTCCTTTGAAAGCTCGTATTCCTCTTTCGCGGTATTCAACTGGTTCTGCTTTTCCGTAACCGTCTTTTGAGCTTCGGCAATTTCCTTATCGCCGTCCGCAAGCTTTTGCCGCGCTTCGGCTATGGTTTCGGGACTCCCGTTTATTATCGACTCCGCGTCGGAAATTCGCTGCTGAGCCGTTTGAATACTTCTTGCAAGGGTATCGAGCTGGGTTTGATACACCTGGGCGGTCGCCTTGTATCCGAACACGGTAAACGCCGCTTCGGCGTACTCGTCGTTGGTCATCTTTGCGGCGTTAACCCTAAGCTCCTCCTCTAACTTTTCGATAGTTTTATTCGCCTGCTCAAGCTGCTTGCTTGCGGTTTCATGCCTTGCTTTAAGGTCGTTTAAAGTGACCTTTGCCTCTTCAAGCTGTTTTTTGCTGTCGTCAAGGCCCATTTCCTGCATATTGAGCATTTCCTGAGCGTCGGCAATTTCCTGCTTTTTGGCGTCAATTTCCGCCTGGGCGGTGTTTAACTCGGATTGATTGGAGGAAAGCGTTTCGTAGGTTTTGGAAAACTCGTCCATTACCGCCTGTTTTCTTGCTTCAAACTTATCCTCCGCCTTTGAAATAAGGTCAACCGATTCCTTTTGAAATTCGTCAAACCTTACGGCGCATCGAGTTTCGGCAATGCTCCTTATATTGGACTCTACGCCCTCGACAAGATTTTCGTATCTGCTTGAAAAACAGTTGAGCGCCATAGCATTGTCAACGGTTATAAAAATCTTTGTATAAGCGGAAAGAGAAAACGCTTCCTTGGGAACTACTATAAAGCCGTCAACGGTGCCGTCGCCTATAGAGGCGTTTCCGCGCTCGTTATCGAGGTAGTATGAAGTTGTGCCGACGCCCACAATAGTAAAGCTGTCGGTCGCAAGGGTTTCGCTTACATCGGTATCGTTGCCCGTACTCAGCTTAATGGTATCGCCGATTTTATAGCCCGATTCATCGAGGAATTTTTTATCGGCAATACATTCGTCATATGCTTCGGGGAACCTGCCCTGATTTACTTTAATCAGATTTATGGAATCATTAAGCGATATAACCGACGTAACCACCTCGGCTTTGTCGCTTGAGCAAAGAAAATCTCCGTTATATGCGCCCTCTGCGCCCGAAACGCCGCTGATTTTGATTATCTCTTTAATATCGCTGTCCGTTACTCCGAGAGTGCCCTGCACGCATATATCCATAAGGTTTTCAACGTCGTAAACGCTGTCCGCCGACTTACGCATTGCCGGGGCGGCCGACTTTATGCCCGCAAAGAAAGCCGTTCCGAGAGTAACTATTAAAATAATCGAAAGGAATCTGGTAAAGCTCGCTTTGACTTCACGCCTGAATTCCTTTTTAATAGGTTTAGTCATAGCTAACTTCCTTTACCATTCAATATATTCAACAGGCGTAGGCTTTTGGTTGAGCAAAAGCTTATCGACTCTTCCGTTCTTTACTTTAATTACCTTGTCCGCCATAGGCGCAAGCGCAGAGTTGTGAGTTATAACTACAACGGTCATTCCCTTTTCGCGGCAGGTATCCTGCAAAAGCTTTAATATTGATTTGCCCGTAATATAGTCAAGCGCGCCCGTAGGTTCGTCGCATAAGAGCAGCTTGGGATTTTTGGCGAGCGCTCTCGCTATGGACACCCTCTGCTGTTCGCCGCCCGAAAGCTGCGCCGGAAAATTGTCAAGCCTGTTTGAAAGGCCGACTTCCTTTAACACATCCACCGCTTTAAGCGGGTTCTTTGAAATTTGCATGGAAAGCTCTACGTTTTCAATAGCCGTAAGATTTCCTACGAGGTTATAAAACTGAAAAACAAAGCCTACGTCGTCTCTCCTGTAAGCGGTAAGCTGTGCCTCGTTATATTTTGTTATATCAACATTGTCAACGTAAAGGCTTCCGGAGGTTGCGGTATCCATTCCTCCGAGGATATTAAGGATGGTCGTTTTGCCCGCGCCGCTGGGACCGACTACAACAACGAACTCGCCCTTTTCTATACCGAAGCCTATCTCATCAAGCGCCTTGATTTCAACCTCGCCGGTTTTATAAGTTTTTGTAATATTTCTTACTTCAATAAACGCCATTTTATAACCTCTTTTGTTTTAAAAGTGATAAATACACAAATTAATTTTATCATATTTCTTCGTGAATTTCCATAGTAAAAGTAATTATTTATATTATGTTCATATATTAAATTCAGAAAAATAAAGAGCCACAGTGCTGTGGCTCAAAATCTCATATTAAATTAAATCAATTGTCTTTTTTCTTTTTGGTAAGAACAAGCGCAAGTCCCGCTATGGCGGCTATAGCCGCAACCGAAGCAACCGCATAGTCGCCGGTGGGAGGAATGTCCGTCGGGTTGGAGGGCGTGGTGTTTGTACCGTCGCCGCTCTGATTGGAATTGTCGGAATTATTGGGATTGTCGGGATTGTCGGGATCGGTTGTAACCGTGCTTCTCAACAAATCGGCAAGCCCCGAGGTTATGTAGCTTATAGCGTCGCCGAAGCCCCTGAACAGCTGAGAAAGGTCCGTGGGAGTATAACCTTGAAAAAAGCCCTCGACCGAGTTTGTGGTAGCCTCCTGCGAATTAACCGCAGTAATGAGATTGTTGCGCTCCTCAAGCGTAACGGAGCCGTTTTTGTAAAGGTTTTTAATGATAAGCTCCGCCTTGTCCACGGTAAGAACTCCGTTGCCTACAAGAGAAACAAGGACGCTTTCCTTTTGACTGTAGTTAAGACCCGAAAGAGCGTTTACATAATAATCTATTTCCCTGTCGGATCCAACAGGTAAATTGTTGTCGTTATTGTCGTCCGGTTCACCGGTAACAGGCTCTGAAGGGGAAACCGCGTCGGTAATTGCTTTTGAGATAAGAGCAGTTAACATTCCGGCGGCGGAGCTTGAAAAAGCAACGTCGTCCTTAACTGCCGTAACCGCAAGGCTTACCGTAAGTTTTACAGAATCGGGATTTGCTCTGTACGCTGTTTTGTACGGGGTAAGATCGCCTATGCCGGATACAACGTCCTGCTTAATATTGGAGCGACCCATAGCCGTTTCAACGTCGTTTCCCTTCTCGATGGATTCAAGAATAAGAGTCGCTATTTCCTTTTGTTGGGCGTCTGTAAGGGCGTCAACCTTTTCACCTGCAAATGCCGGAATTGCAATTGCCATCAACAAAGAAACTGCAACCAAAATAGATAAAATCTTTTTCATGTTTCGCTGTTCCCTTCTTCATTTACTGTAAATAGCCATATCAGCAGTTACTATATCATCTATATACACTTGGAATTATACCAGTTTATTTATCTTATGTCAACAAAAAATATAAGCAAAATTCATAATTTTTTTTGGAAATCGGGAGATAATACTTATAATATAACAGAAGAAAGGAAAAATAAAAATGAAAAGAAAAAATGAAAAGCCCTCCGAAAAGGCAATAAAGAAAATCAATAAAAAGTCGGAGGAAATAGCCGAGATATGGTCGGGCGACACAAACGAGGAAATTTCTTCCGACGTTTTGGGCAGCTACACGGGAAATCCCACGGAAACGGACAGACCCATACAGGACGCGGACGATTTATAATTTAACCGGCTGCGGGCAAATTAATAAAAAATTTAAAATTTTCCTTGCATAAAAGAATATTATATGGTATTATAAGCAATGTAAGAATATTTGTAAGCTTGAGAGTAGGTTGTTCGCCTGCTCTCTTGTGTTTTGTACGGAGGTATTATGGCGGAGAAAAAATCAAACGTCGTTTCGCTTGTTTGGGACATTGCCGAACCGATAGCGGACGAACTCGGTCTTGAGCTGTGGGACATACGTTTTCTTAAAGAGGGCGCAAATTATTATCTCAGGATTATAATAGATTGCGGCGACCGTCCCGTCGGCATTGACGACTGCGTTAATATGAGCCGCGCTTTGGACGCGCCTCTCGACGAGGCGGATCCCATAGACAAAAGTTATTCTCTTCAGGTGCAGTCGCCCGGGATAGAACGCGAGCTTGTAAGGGATTTTCATTTTAAAAAATACCTGGGCGAAAAGGTTACGGTTCGCTTTATAAGGGCGGTAAATTCCCAAAGGGAATACAAGGGCGTTTTGACCGCCTTTAATAACGGGGAAATTTCGTTGGCTCTCCCGAACGGTGAAAGCCTCGAATTTAACAAAAAAGATACTTCATGGGTTAAACTTGATGATTTTGGAGGTTTTGCAGAAAATGAATAAGGAATTTTTTGAAGCGGTAAATATGATGGAAAAGGAAAAAGGCATACCCGCCGAATTTCTTTACGAAAAAATCCAAAATGCCATTCTTACCGCGGTAAAGAAGGAGTACAACGGCAAAGATGTGGTTGAGTGCGAAATTATACCGGAAAAATACGAAATGAACATCTACTACTGCCGTACCGTCGTTGAGGAGGTTGAGGATCCCGATTCCGAAATTTCGCTTGAGGACGCGCAGGAAATTAAGAAAAAATACAAGCTCGGCGACGTCGTCAAGATAAAGCTTACCCAAAAGGATTTCGGCAGAATAGTCGCGCAAAAGGCTAAGCACGTTATCAGGCAGGGCATCAGGGACGCCGAAAAAGGTCAAATTCTGCACGAGTTCCAGTCCAAAAATCAGGAGCTTGTTACCGCCAAGGTTCAGAGGGTTGACCCGATTACCGGCAACGCTACGCTTGAAATAGGCAAGGCGGAGGCGATTTTACCGAAGTCCGAGCAGGTTCCCGACGAGGTGCTTACCGAGGAACAGCTCATTAAGGTTTTCATTGTGGACGTAAAGGAAACCGAAAAAGGCCCGAAGGCTATGATTTCACGCAGGCATCCCGGTCTTGTAAAGAGATTGTTCGAGCTTGAGGTTCCCGAAATTTACGACGGCACGGTTATAATAGATTCCGTTTCCCGAGAGGCGGGCGCAAGAACCAAAATCGCCGTACATTCAAAAGATGAAAACGTCGATCCCATCGGCGCGTGCATAGGCCCCAAGGGCACAAGGGTCGGAAATATAGTGGATATACTCGGCGGCGAAAAAATCGATATAGTAAACTACAGCGAAAAGCCCGAGGAATTTATAGCCGCGGCTCTCGCTCCCGCAAATGTGGTTGAGGTTGAAATCGAAGACGCGGAGAAAAAAATATGCCACGTCACCGTTCCCGACAATCAGCTTTCGCTCGCCATAGGCAATAAAGGTCAGAACGCGCGTCTTGCAGCCCATCTTACGGGTTGGAAGATAGATATTAAACCCGAAAGCGGCTTTTATGAGGGTTAATTGATAATCAAGCTTTAATTACGGGGTGATGAAACCGATGAAACAGAAAAAGATACCTTTAAGGAAATGCCTCGGCTGCGGCGTTCAAAAGCCGAAGCAGGAGCTTGTAAGAGTGGTCAAAAGTCCGCAGGGCGACATAAGCCTTGACCTTACAGGCAAAAAAAGCGGCAGAGGTGCTTATATTTGTAAAGACGTTTCCTGCCTTAATAAAGCAAAAAAAGCAAAACGCTTTGAACACGCTTTTGACTGCGCCATATCGGAGGAAATATATTCTGTTATGGAAAAGGAGCTTAAAAGCGGTGAATGACAGGCTTCTTAATCTTTTGGGAATGGCTCGCAGGGCGGGTAAGCTTTCGATAGGTCACGACGCAAGCGTAAACAGCTTAAATTCAGGCAAAGCAAAGCTGTGCTTTTTAAGCGTCGAAGCCTCTCAAAGGCTTAAAAACGAAATGGACGCCCTTTGCAAAAAGACAAACGCAAATATAATCTTCGGCTCATACACCATGCAGCAGTTGGGATTGAGCGTCGGCGCAAAAGCGACAGCCGTTCTTACAGTTAACGACGAAGGATTTGCAAAAAGAATTATTGAATTAACTCGGGAGGAATGAATATATGGCATTAAAAAAGAACAAACTTAACGAAGTGGCAAAAAGCTTCGATATTTCACCTAAGATACTTACGCAATTACTCTCAAAGCATTTTAATGTTGAGAAAAAATCCCAGGCTACGCTTGAAGACAGGGAAATGGACGTTATTTTTGAAGTACTTACAAGAGAGCGCTCCGTTGACAGCTTCGACAAGTACTTTGCTATGAAGTCGGAAAGGCCGCAGAAGCCGCAGAAAAGCAATAACGGCAGCGTAAAAAACGGCAAAGCCCCTTCGGCAAAGAACACGGAAGGAGCGCAAAGCAAGCCCGTCGGCGCAAACAAAAACGCAAAGGCAAACCCCGCAAAGCAGCAGGGTAAGCCCGACGGCAAGGAAAAAAATCAGAACAAGCCCATGCAGTCGAGAACCAAGGGCGAGATGCGCCATATTGATACAAGGGCGGGTTCGGTTGACCTTGAAAAATACAATGAAAGATACGAAAACATCGCTCCCGCAAACGACAGAAACGTTGACAACGGAGTACGCAAGCAGAAATTAAAGCAAAAATCTCAACAGTACCGCAAGCGTCAGGGAATGAGAAGCCATAAGCGAGAGACGGAGCAGGAAAGGTTAAAGAGAATTGCCGCGGAAAGAGCAAAGAAACAGATTAAAATTACCGTTCCCGAAGAAATCACCGTCGGCGAACTTGCGGCTCTGTTAAAAATGACCGCCGCCGAGGTTATCAAAAAGCTTTTCTCGCTGGGTATGATGGCGACGGTAAACGAAGTAATAGACTACGACACCGCCGAAATAGTTGCTACAGAGCTCGGCGCGAAGGTCGAAAAGGAAGTTGTCGTCACCATTGAAGAAAGAATTATCGACGACACCGAGGACTCCGAGGAGGATCTTTTGCCCAGAGATCCGGTAGTAGTTGTTATGGGCCACGTTGACCACGGCAAAACGTCTTTGCTCGACGCTATAAGGAACACCTCCGTTACGGAAACCGAGGCGGGCGGAATTACGCAGCACATAGGCGCTTACAGGGTCAGCACGGGAGAAAAGAAAATCACCTTCCTCGACACTCCCGGCCATGCGGCGTTTACCTCGATGCGCGCAAGAGGCGCTCAGGCTACGGATATCGCCGTTTTGGTTGTTGCCGCCGACGACGGAATTATGCCGCAGACCATAGAGGCGATAAACCACGCAAAGGCTGCGAATGTTTCAATAATCGTAGCGATTAACAAGATGGATAAGCCCGGCGCTTCGCCCGATAAAATTATGCAGCAGCTTACCGAGCATGAGCTTGTACCCGAGGAATGGGGCGGCGACGTTATCTGCATACCCGTTTCCGCAAAAATGCATCAGGGAATAGACAAGGTGCTTGACGCAATTAATCTTGTGGCTGAAATGCTTGAGCTTAAAGCGAACCCGAACCGCGCGGCAAAGGGCGTTGTTATAGAGGCAAAGCTTGACAAGGGCAGAGGCCCCGTGGCAACCGTTCTTGTTCAAAAGGGAACGCTTAAAACGGGCGACGTAATAGTTGCCGGTACTGCCGTAGGCAGGGTAAGAGTTATGACAAACGAAAATGGAAAAGAGCTTACCCAGGCGGGCCCGTCCGTTCCCGTTGAGATAACCGGTCTTGCGGAGGTACCGCAGGCGGGCGACACCTTTGACGCGGTTTCGGACGAAAAGCTTGCAAGAGAGCTTGTTGAGCAGAGAAAGAGAGAGGCAAAGGAAGAGGAATTTAAGCAGTATCAAAAAATCACCCTTGACAATCTCTTTGACTCCATATCACAGGGCGAAATGAAAGAGCTAAACGTAATAGTAAAGGCCGACGTTCAGGGTTCTGTGGAAGCTCTTAAGCAGAATATCGAAAAGCTTTCAAACGAAGAGGTTAAAGTTAAGGTTATTCACGGCGGCGTAGGCGCGGTAAGCGAATCCGACGTTATGCTCGCAAACGCTTCAAACGCTATTATAGTAGGCTTTAACGTCCGTCCCGACCCGGTTGCCGCCGAAATTGCCGAGCGCGACGGAATAGATATGAGAATGTACAGGGTTATATACGACTGCATAGAGGAGCTTGAAGCCGCTATCAAGGGTATGCTTGCGCCCAAGTTCCACGAGGTAGTTCAGGGCAGAGCCGAGGTCAGAAACGTATTCAAGCTTTCCTCCGCAGGTCTTATCGCCGGCTCTTATGTTCTTGACGGCAAGGTTACGAGGAACTCGCAAATCAGAGTTGTACGCGACGGAATTGTTGTGTTCGAGGACGCTATAGCTTCGCTTAAAAGGTTTAAGGACGACGTTAAGGAGGTTGCCTCGGGCTACGAATGCGGTATAGGCCTTGAAAAATTCAACGATATTAAGGAAGGCGACATACTCGAAGCCTTCATAATGGAAGAGAGCAAGGCATAATATTTTTTGGAGGCAAAAATGGCAGGATACAAAACGGACAGAATTGCCGAAGATATTAAAAGAGAAATTATAGCCGTAACAAGGGAACTCAAGGACCCGAGGGTAAAGGATAAAATGCTCACGGTGGTAAGGGTTGATGTGAGCAGCGATTTATCCTACGCAAAGGTGTATGTGAGCGCCCTTGACGGCATAGAGAGCGCTCGGGAAGCGGTTAAAGGTCTTGTCAGCGCAACCGGGCATATTCGCCGCGAGGTAGGCTCCCGCCTCAGGCTTCGCAAAACCCCCGAGCTTAAATTTATTGCGGACAATTCCGTAGAGCGGGGAATAGAAATTTTCAAAAAAATCGAAAAAAAAGGTTCGGAAGCTGAAGATGAAAACGCTTAGTGTCGATGAAACGGCTCGGTTAATAAGCCGACAGAAAAAAATTTTGATTTTAACTCACAGAAATCCCGACGGCGATACTCTGGGCTGCGCTTTTGCGCTTATGTACGCCGCGAGAGCCAAGGGAATTGAAGCGGGTGTTTTCTGCTGCGATAAAATCCCGGAAAAATACGGATATATGTTCTCCGACGGAGATTTAAGCTCGGACAGCGACGAAGCGTTTATCATAGCGGTGGATATTGCCGACATTAAGCTTATAGGCGCGGAATACTCGGAAAAATACGAAAACAGGGTTAATCTTTGCATAGACCACCATATTTCAAACACGCATTTTTCGCAAAATTTACTGCTTAGGGACTGCGCCGCGGCAAGCGAATTGATTTTTGACGTAATTAAATCTATGGGCGTTGAAATCGACAAGAAAATCGCCGACTGCCTTTACACGGGTATTTCGACGGACACGGGCTGTTTCCGCTTTTCAAACGTAACCGAGCAAACCCATTCCGCTGCGGCACAGCTTATAAAGGCCGGAGCGAATCATTACGAAATAAACAAGGTTATGTTTGAAACTAAAACCATAGGCTGTTTTAAGCTTGAAGCCGCTGCGCTTAGCGGCGTTGAGATGCTGTTTGACGGGAAATGCGCCGTTATGACCGTTACAAAGGAAATGATGAAGGCCTCCGGCACTTCGGAGAGCGACTGCGACGGTCTTGCCTCCATTCCGAGAAGAATTGAAGGTGTGCTTGTCGGCGTAACGCTCAGAGAAAGGGACGACGGCACTTTTAAGGCTTCGCTTCGTTCCTATCCCCCCGCCGACTGCGCCGCAATTTGCTCGGCTTTGGGCGGAGGCGGACATGCGAGAGCGGCGGGCTGTGAAATCAGAACGGAATTTTTCGATATAGACAAAGGCAAACTCTTGGCGGCAATAAAAAAAGAACTGGACAAAATATGACAGGCATTATCTTGTTGAACAAAGAACAGAATATGACCTCCTTTTCGGCCTGCAACAGGCTCCGTCATATACTCGGCGAGAAAAAGGCGGGTCACATGGGAACGCTCGACCCTATGGCTACGGGCGTTCTTCCTATTGCGCTGTCGTCCGCGACAAAATTTATTGATTTGCTCCCCACTCACAACAAGGCGTATGAAGCGCAGGCAAGGCTGGGCATAACGACGGATACGCTCGACATAACGGGAAAAAAGCTTTCCGAAAGCGACGTAAACGTTACCCGCCGCGAGCTTGAAAAAGTCTGCGAGGGCTTTAAGGGCGAAATTTTGCAAACGCCTCCTATGTACTCCGCCATAAGCAAGGACGGCAAAAGGCTGTATGAGCTTGCAAGAAACGGCGTTGAAATCGAGCGTGAAAAGAGAAAAATAACAATATACTCGCTTGAAATTTCCGAATTTGACGGCTTGAATTTCAAAATTTCCGTTGAATGCTCGCAGGGTACATATATACGTTCTCTTTGCGACGACATCGGCAGAGAACTCGGCTGCGGCGCAACGCTTACACGGCTCAAAAGGACAAAATCAAACGGCTTCCTTCTTGAGGACTGCCATACGCTCAAAGAGATTGAAACGGCTTTTGCAAACGGGGAAATCGGCGACCTCCTTATCCCGGTGGAGGATTGTTTTACCGATTTCGGCATTGTCACGGTCACACGGGCGCAGGCAAGGCGCTTTTCCAACGGCGGCGAGCTTTCCTCGGACAGGCTTCGCGGCAGCTTACAGCCGGGCGTTTACAGGGTATTTTCCGACGAAGGCGTTTTCCTCGGCCTCGGCGAAATCAAGGACGGCGGCGACGCTTTACGCGCAAAGAAGGTGTTTGTCAATGGGTAGAAATTCCATAGCCCTCGGCGCGTTTGACGGCTTTCACAAAGGGCATATGGCGGTAATAGAAAAAGCAAGGGAAAGTAATTTTCCGCTTTTGGTTCTGCTTTTTAACGAGCATCCTCTGAAGGTGTTGAAGGGCAACGCGCCGCCCGGGCTGATGACCGACGGCGTTTTTAAAAGAATTTGTATGGAAAACGGGCTCAACTGCCGTTTTATCGACTTTTCCGAAATCCGCAATATGTCGCCGCAAAGCTTTTTTGACGAAATTCTCATAAAGGAATTGAATGCGGGCGAAATAAGCTGCGGCGAAAACTATACTTTCGGCAAAAACGGCTCCGGCAACTGTGAAACGCTGAGGCTTTTGTGCGAAAAAAGCGGCATAAGGCTAAACACGGTCAAAACGGTAAAGTACAAGGGCGAAGCGATAAGCTCTACGAGAATACGACGGCTTATCGAAAACGGAGAGATGCGCGACGCCGCGCAAATGCTTTCAAGGCCGTTTTCCTACAGTCTTGAGGTTATAAGCGGCGACAAAATAGGCAGAAAGCTCAATTTTCCCACCGCCAACCAGATAATCCCCGACGACCTTGTGCAAATGAAGCACGGCGTTTATGCCTCGGCGGTCAAAATAGGCGCAAAGACTTACCCCGCCGTTACGAATTTCGGCCACCGTCCGACGGTAGACGGTCAAAACGTGAGGAGCGAAACCTATATAGAGGGATTTTCGGGTAATCTTTACGGCAAAGAGGTTGAAATATTCATACTCGAATATCTGCGTCCGGAAAAGAAATTCGGCGATACGGACGAGCTTTCCGCCGCAATTTCCCGGGATTGTAAAAAATCCGTGGGAATATTTTACAATGCACTTGAAAAATTGTTATAAAGATTGTAAAATATATTTGAAATATTTTTGAAAGGTGTAAAAAACTATGTGGGCATTAAAAAAAGCATACTACCGCGCATATCAAAAAATTATGAAGATTGCGCTCTACTTCCTCGATTGGTCGGAACCCGAGCTTCTCACCGGTCCCGGATGTATTTTAAAGCTTCCCGGCGTAATTAAGGAAAAAGGCATAAGCAATGTAATGATAGTTACAGATAAGGGCCTTATGAGCCTCAATTTGCTTGACGGCCTTTTTAACGAGCTTAAAGAGCAGGGAATCAATTATGTTGTTTACGACGGCGTTCAGCCCAACCCCTCTATTGAAAATATCGAGGAGGCAAGGGAGCTTTTCGTTGCAAACGGCTGTGAAGCTATGATAGCCTTCGGCGGCGGTTCGCCTATGGACTGCGCAAAGGCTGCGTGCGCAAGGGTTGTAAGGCCCAATAAAACCATCCCGCAGATGAGGGGCGTTATGAAGGTTATGCGTAAGCTTCCCCCCTTCTTCGCAGTTCCCACCACGGCGGGTACAGGCTCGGAAACTACGGTTGCCGCAGTTGTTTCAAACACTCAAACTCACGAAAAATATGCTATAAACGACCCGTGTCTTCGTCCCAAATTCGCGGTTCTTGACCCGGAGCTTACCGTAGGTCTTCCCCCGAAAATCACGTCTACAACAGGTCTTGACGCTTTAACTCACGCAGTGGAAGCATACATAGGTCTTTCAAACGTTCCTTCAACGGTTGAATATGCCGAAAAGGCGGTTGACCTGATATTCAAAAATCTTGAAACAGCCTATAACGACGGCAAGAATATCGAAGCAAGAAATCAAATGCTTTTGGCTTCGTATTACGCGGGTATGGCGTTCACAAGGGCTTACGTCGGCTACGTTCACGCCATAGCGCACAACCTCGGCGGGCTTTACGGTATTGCGCACGGTCTTGCAAATGCGGTTATTCTTCCCGTTGTTTTGGAGGAATTCGGCTCAAAGATTTATCCCTCGCTCGCAAAGCTTGCCGATATTGCGGGAATCGCGGGTCAGACTATAGAGGAAAAGGCAAAGAATTTCATTGCGGAAATTTACGCTATGAACGAGAGAATGGCTATCCCCACGGGCTTTGAGCAGATTAAGGACGACGATATTCCGACTATCGTTGCCCGCGCTATGAAAGAGGCCCATCCGCTTTATCCCGTTCCGGTAATTTGGGACGATAAAAAGCTCGCAAGCGTAGTTAAAAGGCTTCAGCTTAAAAATGACTGACAGCGCGCTTTTAACCTAAAAGCTTTTAACGGATAAGGCTTTTTGACAACAGAAAACAGATACAAAAGCTGCCCGATATTCGTTTTTTCGGATATCGGGCGGTTTTAATTTGTTGCAATAAGTAACAATTTTGACTCTAAAATTGTAAACAAACCCAAAAAGCGGAAATAAAATTTAAAATTTTTTCCTTGATTCTACGCGGTTTTCGGGGTGCTACGGGTTGTAGCGGAAAATTAAATAACTTGTAGCAGATTGTTTTTTTATTTCTGATTTTATATAATATTGTAAATTAAGATTGCGGTGGTAAGATTTGAATTTCGTAAGGTCGGGGCTTTACCGAGGAAGTTGAAAATTTTACCGAAGCATCTAAAAAAAACAATAAGAAAAGAGGTTGCGCTATGCAAAAAAATACTAAGCAGAAGTCGGCTGTTGCCCGCCGAAAAATTTTGTCATTGCTTTTATCATTGGCGATGATATTGACGGCTCTGCCCTTGACAGGGGTTACCGCGTTTGCGGAGGACGAAACGCACACAAGCGGATATTTTAAGTATACAGTACTTGAAGATGGCACGGCGGAGATTACAGGTTATAACGGGAAAGCGGAAACGCTTGAAATTCCCTCAAAACTTGACGGATATACTGTTACAAGTATAGGATATGAGGCATTTAAAGATTGCGATAGCTTAACAAGCGTAACAATACCCGACAGCGTTGAGAGCATAAGCGAGGACGTATTTGGTTATTGCAACGGTTTAACGGAAATTAAAGTTGACGGGAACAACAAAAACTATTCCTCGCAGGATGGAGTGCTATTTGATAAGAACAAAACCGAGCTTATAAAATATCCCTCGGGTAATACAAGAGCCTCATATGACATTCCCAAAAGCGTTACAAGCATATGCAACAGTGCGTTTATTAGAAGCAACAGCTTAACAAATATAACAATACCAGAGGGCGTTACAACAATAGGCGAAAGCGCATTTTTTAATTGTTACAGTTTAACAAGCGTAACAATACCGAAAAGCGTTACAAGCATAGGCCTCGGTGCATTTTATGATTGCTATGACTTAACGGACATCTACATACTAAACAGTGAATGTTATTTGAACAATGATTATTGGGATTATGACTGTCCCGAGACCATTCCCTCGCAAACAACAATCCACGGCTATGCGGATTCAACCGCCGAGGAATACTCAAAGAAATTCGATAACAAGTTCGTTGTCATGAGTGGCGACCCTGCAAATCCCGACGCTCCTGTGCCGAGCGGCGATGTTAACGTCGACGGTAATCTTTCAACCGTTGACGCAAAATGGATTTTGCAGAACATAGCCGGGTCAAGGGATTTTACGGAAGCTCAATTCAAGGCTGCCGACCTCAACGGCGACGGAAAGGTTACCACGGTCGACGCAAAGTGGGTTCTTCAGGCAGTAGCGGGAATGAGAACTGTTTAAACCGCGGAATCGTTTAAACAATCAAAAGCATTTATAAAAAGTTACAATAAGTAACAAAAAGCGGTTATACCTTGTATGTCTCGGTATAACCGCTTTTGTAATATAATTAAAAGGATTTCGCAGTCTGCGGACTGCGACGAGGGCTTTGCCCTTCGACCCCACCGACTTTTGTAAAAGTCGGGGAAAACTCTGACTGTTGCGCTCTGCAAATTTGTGCGAAGCTTTGACTGTTGTTCTCCGAAAATTTGAGCGAGGCCTTGAATATTACCCGCCTAAAGTTTGAACCGAACTTTAGGCGTTTCTCTCGCCTTAACTAAAATTCCGAACTGAAAACTTTTAATTTTTTATTGAAAAATAGTTTCTATCAATTATAATATAATTAAGAATATTTTTACGGGGAATTTAATATGAAGCTCTCTTTTTTGGGCGCCGCTCACGAAGTTACCGGAAGCTGTACCCTGCTTGAATTCAACGACAAAAAAATCTTAATCGACTGCGGTATGGAACAGGGAACGGATATTTACGAAAATTGCGAAATTCCCGTCGCTCCCTCACAAATTGACTGTCTGCTCCTTACCCATGCGCATATTGACCACTCCGGCAAAATTCCCGTCCTCACTTCAAACGGTTTTTCCGGCAAAATTTACGCCACCGATTCAACCGCAAGGCTTTGTAAAATTATGCTCCAGGATTCGGCTCACATTCAGGAATTTGAAGTCGAATGGCGTAACCGCAAAGGCAAACGCTCCGGCAAAGAGGATTATGTTCCGCTTTATACCGTTGAGGACGCTCTCGCCGCAATGACGCATTTTGTGGGCTGTAAATACGAGGAGAAAATCGAGGTATATGAGGATTTGTCAATTCGCTTTATAGACGCGGGGCATCTTCTCGGCTCATCGAGCATCGAGCTTACCGTAACCGAAAACGGCGAAGAAACCGTTATTGTTTTCTCCGGCGATATAGGCAACACCGACCAGCCTATAATCAGGGATCCGAGCTATCCCAAAAAAGCCGACTTTGTAATTATGGAAAGTACATACGGCGACCGAAGCCACGAAAAAAGGGTGGATTCCGTTACCCAATTAACGCCGATTATTCAGCGCACATTTGACAGGGGCGGCAACGTAGTTATACCGTCGTTTGCCGTCGGCAGAACCCAGGAGCTGCTGTATTTCATACGTCAAATTAAGGAAGAAGGGCTTATTAAAAACCACGATAATTTCTCGGTTTACGTTGACAGCCCTCTTGCGGTTGAGGCTACAAATATTTTCAACATAAGCACGGAGGATTTTGACGAGGAAGCTTCGCAGCTTATAAACGCAGGGATAAATCCCATACATTTTAACGGCCTTAAAATTGCCGTCAGCTCCGACGAATCAAAGCTTATTAACTTTGATAACGAGCCTAAAATCATTATCTCCGCAAGCGGTATGTGCGAGGCGGGAAGAATCAGGCACCATCTAAAGCATAATCTTTGGCGTCCCGAATGTTCCGTAGTTTTCGTCGGCTATCAATCCGTCGGCACTCTCGGCAGGGCTCTTGTGGAGGGTGCGGACGAGGTAAAGCTCTTCGGTGAAAAAATCAAGGTTTCCGCCGAAATTTGCGTTGTCAGCGGCATAAGCGGACACGCCGACAACAACGGGCTTATACGGTGGATTTCCTCTTTTGAGCAAAAGCCGAAGCAGGTATTTGTAAACCACGGCGAAGATATTGTGTGCGAGGTTTTCGCCTCCCGTCTGCGCGACGAGCTGAAGCTTAACGCCGCAGCCCCGTACAACGGCGCCGAATACGACCTTACAAGAGGCGTTTGCGTTTACGAGGGCAACAAAAAGAAAATCGAAAAAAGCCAAGGCTTCAAGCAGAACACGGCAAGGCTTTCGCCCGTTTTCCAGCGTCTTATCAACGCGGGCAAGCGGCTTGAGCTTGTTATCAGGCACAACGAGGGCGGGGCTAACAAGGACCTTGCGAAGTTTGCCGACCAGATAATCGCCCTGTGCGACAAATGGGACAGATAAATATACAGCAAAAAAGCTCCTCTGTTAAGGGGAGCTTTAATTAATGCCGTTATGTCAAGGTGAGCCGAACACAAGCCTTTTCACTTTACCCACTTTAATTTAAACATTGCAAAAGCACCGAGCAGGCTTACGACTATAGTTATGAAAATCATCGTGCCTACGGGGATTGACGGGGCGAAAATATACGCTATAATGCCGGCGGCAATAGGTAAAATCGAAATTTTCCAATACTTTGCGAAATATGAAGCCCCCAATGCGCCGAAAAGCGCCGGAATTACATATTCAAAAGCAGGCTTCAGCACCGAGCCCTCTGCGGTAATGTGCGGAAGTACGGGCGCGAACAGCAGTACGCCTATCGCAATAACAACGGTTGTGGTTATTGCCGAAGCGCCTATGGCTATTGTAGAAATAACCTCGCCCTCCTCGCTTGTGCCCTTTACGTTTGCACGCTCCATAGCGTTCATAGCGCAGGGAAGCTTTAAATTTGTAATGTTTCCCGTTACGAAGGAAAGGTAAGTTCCGCCGGCTCCCATTATGGGCGTATATGTAAGCACCTCGATTATTGCGGTTGACCAATAAATCGGAATAACCGCCGCAAGCGCTTTTAAAAGCAAATTGAATTCGGGAAAAGCGTTATGATAAATCGAAAAAACAAGCGGAATACAAAACAGCACCGCAAGCGCGCTTACGGACCATATGCTTCCCCAGGTGTGAAGCTTGTCAAAATAAGTTTTATTTCCTTTCATATCTTTCCCCTCCTTATCTCCAGGTATAGGCGGCTATTTCCGCAGGCAAAACCCTTGTAAGCAGTACCGCGACGCCCATTGCGCCGAACATAGCTATCGGCAAAACAAAGGGTTCGAGCTTTTTCAAATTCTTTTTTCTGCAAAGATTGTCCAACGCTATGGTGAAAATCATTGACGACAAAAGCGTTGCGACCGACATAACGCCTGCCGACGGCCCGTCGGACGGAACTCCCGCCACCGAGCGTGAAATAAACGCCGCAATAATACCTATAAACGCCGCGGCGGCAAGTATATCGCCGAGCGCTCCCGCCGCCTTGCTCTTTGAAGCGGCTTTTCCCATAGCTTTATGTATCTTTTTGCAAAATATGGGGAGCAGTACAAGCGGAAAACAAGAGCCTATTGTCATAGTCCACGCTACGGTCGAAAACTGTCGGGCGTCGGTTATCTCCTTTGAAAGCGAAGAGCCCAAAACGCTCAGGGCGTTTTCCGCCGCAACGGTTTCATAAGCGAGATTGCCTATAACGGAAAGCCTTATCCACGGCAGAACTATACCGAGCGCCGAAGCCAGCGCAAGCACCGTTGCAAGTATGGAAACGGCGGGCGCAATGCTGAACAGCACGCTTGAAAGCACCGTCTGTTTCATTTTTTGCTTCTCTATGCCTATTTCCTTTCCCCTTTTCCATGCCTTTATCATAAAGAACAGGGACTGCGCTATTACAAACGCAATTACCGCAAAGGCGAGTATGTACATCAATGCGTCGGTTTTAAAATCCACTTTTCATTCCTCCTTTTTACTAAGATTAACATACTTTTTTCCTTTTAACAAGTGTTTTGCATATAAAAAATAAGGCGCGTTAACGCCTTATTTTTTGCCTGCTATTGCCGATATTGTTCAAGACGTGATGACGGGTTGAATTTGCCTGCCGTCAAGAGCCGACTTAACGGTTTCGGGGAGCTTTTTAAAATCGGCAACTATTGAATTGGGTTTGTTAACGTAATCGTCCTGCCGCATAGGTACAAAGAAAATATGTTTTGCATTGAGTAATGCGCCTATGTTCTTCGCAGACGTTCCCAGAGCGTCGTTTGTGGAAACCGCAATCACAACAGGTCTTTGGTTCCTTAAATGCGCTTTCACCGCAAGCGTAACGGGCGTATCGGTAATGCCGTTTGCAAGCTTCGCAAGCGTATTGCCCGTGCAGGGAGAAACGACAAGAATATCCAAAAGCTTTTTCGGCCCTATCGGTTCTGCGCCCTTTATGGTATGGATAATTTTATTTTGCGTAATTTCACTGATTTCCCTGTTAAAGCTCTCTGCCGTGCCGAACCTTGTATCTGTAATATATGCCGTTTCGGACATTATCGGAATTACATTGTACTCTTCATCTTTAAGGATTTTCAGCTGCTCAATCGCTTTTTTAAATGTGCAGAATGAACCGCACATTGCAAATCCGACATTTGTCATAGCAGTCCTCCTTTAAAAAAGACTTTCCGCTTTTTTGCCGATAAGCTCTCCCGCCTTCTCGGGATAATATTTTCCGGGCAGTCCGAGCGCCCTGATAAGCGTAAGCGGGCATTTTCGGGCGACGCTTTCCTCAACGCCGAACGGCGCGGAAGCTATATCGACAATTATCGCGTTGCTTTTTGCTTTTCTCAATAAGCTTTCATTGAGAATTAAAGCGGGAACTGTATTGATAATAATGTCAAATTCGTTTATTTCTTGTGTAAAGTCAGAAAGCTTTACATATTTGTAATTCATTGAAACAGCGTCGGTTTTGGCTTTTTCGCTCCTTGCGGCAACGGAAAAATCAACGCCTTTTTCGTATAGCCTTTTTGCAAGCGCCTTAGCCGTCCTGCCAAAGCCCGTAACCGCCGTTTTCATTTTAAAAATATCAATATCCCTATCCGAAAGGACGTCAAAAACGGCGTCGGCGGTAAGCTCCGCGTTTTCTTCTATCATATCCTCGCTGTAATAATCAAAGCATTGAGCGCCGCATTTTTCCGCTTGCGATTTAAAATCTTCGCTCAACATTCCGCCTATAATTTTGTCGCCTTTTTTTATATGGGACAAAAGCTCGTCAACGCTCATTCCCTTATAATTTTTATCAATATTTATATTTTCACCGTCGCGGGAAAAGGGCAAGGGTAAAATTATTACTGACTTTTCCTTTATCGCTTTGAAAAATTCGGTCGGATTTTTCTCATAGCCTACAGCCTCGTAACCTTTTGAAACGAGATATTTTTCTGTATATAAACGGCGTTTATCTCCGCCGATAAAGAGCAGTCTGCCATTATTCATCTTAACACCTCCGCTTTAATTCTACAATACATAGTATGAAAAAGAAAGTTTTATTGTGAAAATAAAATTGGGGGTTTAAAAAGGCGTAAATTTGCAATATAATATATGTAATAAATTTTTAAATAAGCAGGTAATCGTTATGGCAGACATTTCGGAAGTTTTGAAAAACGCTAAAAGAATACACTTTATAGGCATAGGCGGCAGCGGTATGTGTCCGCTTGCCGAAATACTCCACGCAAAGGGATATTCTTTGCAGGGCTCGGACAATAACGAAAGCTCGATAGTAGAAAGAATCAGGAATATGGGTGTTCCCGTTATGATGGGGCAAAAGGCTGAAAACCTGAACGGCGCTGATATGATAGTTTATTCCGCCGCCATTCAAAGGGGCAACCCCGAGCTTGAGGCGGCTCTCAAAAGCGGCGTCCCCTGCTTTACGAGGGCGGAGCTTTTCGGCGAAGTAACGAGGCATTTTGAAAATTGCATCGGCATTTGCGGAACTCACGGAAAAACCACCACCACCTCCTTAACGGTTCAAACTATGCTTGAAGCGGGTCTTGACCCCTCCGCGGTAATAGGCGGGAAGCTTCCGCTTACAAACAGCTACGGCAGAGTGGGCGGCAGCGAAACAATAGTTTGCGAAGCTTGCGAGTATGTTGACACCTTCCTGCATCTTTACCCGAACGTTGCGGTAATACTCAATATCGACGAAGACCATATGGAATATTTTAAAACGCTTGATAATCTGATTTTAAGCTTTCATAAATTCGCCCTGCTTGCAAAAAGCGCGGTTATTTACAACGGCGACGACGCAAACACTCTGAAAGCCGTTGAAAAAATCACCGGCAAGGCTTTAATTTCTTTCGGCTTTAAGGATACAAATGATTTTTACGCCGCAAACATACAGGAAACAGACGGAGCTTGTACCCGCTTCGACGTAATGTACAGAGGGGAAAAGCTCGGAAACATCAAGCTCTCCGTACCGGGAAGGCATAATATTTTAAACGCCCTGGCGGCGACGGCATGCGCTGTTTATTCGGGCGCAGAATTTAAAGACTGCGTTAAAGGGCTTGAGGATTTTAAGGGCGCGGGAAGAAGATTTGAGCGCCTCGGAACATACAGCGGCGTTGATATTATCGACGACTACGCCCACCACCCGGCGGAATTAAAGGTAACGCTTGAAGCCGCAATGAAATTGGGCTGCAAAACGGTATGGGCGGTATTCCAACCCTTTACCTATTCGAGAACGGCTATGCATTTTGATGAATTTGTCGAGGTATTAAAAATCCCCGACAGATGCGTTATGACCGAGATAATGGGCTCTCGCGAAACAAACACCTATAACGTATACACATCTCAGCTTGCCGAAAAAATCCCGGGAAGCGTATGGTTTAACACCCAGAGGGAAGTTGCGGACTATGTGCTTGAGAACGTTCGCCCGGGCGATCTTGTAATCACCTTGGGCTGCGGCGACATCTACAAAACGGCTCATATGATAATAGAGGAATTGAAAAAACAAAAATAATCTTCAAAAATCAAAAGTTTTGATTTGCCCTTAGCAAGACGCGGGCATTAGGTAAAAAATAAAAAATCCTCCTTTCTGTTTTTCGACTGCGTTTTAAAACAGCCGATTGAAAGGAGGATTGTTTTTTGTGAAAGTTCAGAACGTAACCGGAGCGTATTTGCCGCCGGTTACTCTGATTAAATCGTCGGGCGGGAGCTCAACCTGAGCGCCGATTTTGCCCGCGCTGACCATTATTGTCTCTTTATCGCTTGCAGAGGAATCGATTACGGTTGCGAACTGTTTTTTCATACCTATGGGACTGCATCCGCCCCTGATATAGCCCGTCACGCCGTTAATGTCCTTTACATGAATCATCTCAACGCTTTTTTCGCCCGCGGCGAGCGCCGCCGCTTTTAAATCAAGCTCCTTTTCGACGGGAATTACAAAAACGAAATAGTTTTTTGATTTTCCCTGCGTTACAAGGGTTTTAAATACCTTTTCGGGGTCTTGGGAAAGCATCTTCGCAACGCTTGCCCCGTCTACCGCAACGCCCTCCTCATGCTCGTAGAAATGGGTTTTGTAGCCGACCTTTTCCCTGTCGAGTATTCGCATAGCGTTGGTTTTAATTTCTTTTTTACTCATAAAGGTAAACTCTTGCCTCATACGGTCTTAACGCGCATACGGTGGGTCTTGATTCGGGATTTTCGTAATTGCAGAGTATAACCTTGCCCTTTGTAAGGTCAAAGGTGTCGGGAGCGTGGAAGGTAAAGGTTTCGTCGGTAAACGAGCATACCACGAGCGCCCTCTTGCCCTCGTAATTCCTTTCGTAGCAGTAAATCACGTCGCTGTCCGCAAAATGCTCCTTGTAATCGCCGTAAATAATTATCTTGTTCTCTTTTCTGACCTTCAAAAGCTTACGGTAGAAATTGAGAATTGAATCGGGGTTCTTTTCCTCGTTTTCCACGTTGATTTCCTTATAATTAGGATTTACGCCGAACCAGGGCTCAACGGTCGAAAATCCCGCATATTCGCTTGAATCCCACTGAACGGGAGTACGGGCGTTTTCACGGCTCGTCTTGTTGGCGATATCGAGATATTTTTGCCCTTTAACGCCGAGCTTTTTGAATATCTTTTCGTTATTGAAGGTAACAACGTCCTTAAACTTGCTTAAATCGTCAAGGTGATTGTTTAACATTCCTATTTCCTGACCCTGATAAATAAAGGGCGTTCCCGACTGCATATAGCAAGCGGCGGCAAGCATGGTACCGCTTTCGCGGCGGAATTTTTCGTTGCCGTAACGGCTTATAATCCTCGGATGGTCGTGGTTTTCGATATAAAGCGCGTTCCAAGACTTGCCGTAAAGATCCTTCTGCCAGCGTGAAAACGCCTTTTTGAGCTTTCTGAGATTAAACGGCATCGCTATGGTATCTGTAACAAAACAGTCCGCCTGCATATGGTCAAAGCCTATCATCATATCAAGCTCCGGGTCGTCGCCCGCGGTAAACTCAAGGCAGTCCTTTGTATTGGACATAGGCGATTCGCCGACAACAAAGCAATCGTATTTATCAATTACATCGTGCCTGAATTCCTTTAAATACTCGTGAACATGCGGGCCTTTTTTGTAATGCTCTATACCCGTGGCGATGGGAAGCGGGAAGCCGTTGGGAAGCCCCTCTTTTTTGGAAATAAAGGTGATAACGTCCTCACGGAAGCCGTCCACTCCCATATCCAGCCAGAATTTCATAATGGACTTAACTTCCTCCCTGACCTTGGGATTGTCCATATTAAGGTCGGGCTGTTTCTTTGCGAAAACATGGAGATAATACTCGTCAAGCTCCGGCACATACTCCCAAGCTCCGCCCTCAAAGGTCGAAAGCCAGTTGTTGGGCGGTTTTTTGCCGTTCTTTCCCCTGCCCTTTCTCCAAAAATAATAATCGTGATAGGGATTGTCCTTGCCTTTTTTGCTTTCCTTGAACCATTCGTGTTCGTCGGAGGTATGGTTTACAACGAGGTCCATAATTACCTTTAATCCTCTTTTATGCGCCTCGTCAAGAACCTTCTTAAAAGTTTCCAGCCCGCCGTATTCTTCGGCTATATCCTTGTAATCCGAAATATCGTAGCCGTAGTCTGCAAGAGGCGACGGATAAATCGGCGAAAACCAAATGGCGTCAACGCCGATGCTCTTTATGTAATCGAGCTTTTCAAGCACTCCGTAAAGGTCGCCTATGCCGTCCCCGTTGCCGTCCTTAAAGCTTCTGCACCAGATTTGATATACTGCCATTTCTTTATACCAGCTGTTATCCAAACCAAACACTCCCTTTAAAAATTATTCACAAATGAATTTTAACATAATTTATTATCCAATACAATAATAAGGCGGCGGAAAATATGTACAAAAAACTCCCTTAATTTTTTACATATTTTAAAAAAATACGGCCTGTGTTTTCGGCAGTTTTTCATCTCTTTTCTGTTGTATTTTATAAAAATAGTGCTATAATAAACTCTAAAGTATTTTCGGCGTTTACTCCGGACGAAGGGAAGTGCGTTTTACGGAACAGATGATAAAGCTTATTGTCGAAACAGACAAGGCTTCGAGAAACGACGTTGAAAGGGCTATGAAGCTTCGGGAGGATTTAACCGCAGAGCTGTCTTCGGCAGAAAAGCAGATAGACTCGCAGTATAAAAAGGAAGCGGACAGCAAAATTACAAAAGAGAGAATTATCGCAAAAAAGGAAACCGATAATTTTAAAGAAAGTCTTTACGCTTCCGAAAAATCCAAAGCCGATAAATTAAGGCGGCGCTACGAGGAAAACCACGAGGCGTGGGAAAAAGAGATATTCAAAAACATAACCGCAAAATAATCTGCCTTGCGGATTTTGGGAAAGGAGCGCGGATATGAAAAAAATTTCATCGCTTGCGGAAAATGCAATTCTCGCAAAATCCAGAGCTATGACCTGCGATATTCTTACTGCCGAGGATTACTCCGCCCTTATAAATTGCCGCAATCTTCCCGAGGTCGTAGGCTATCTTAAAAACAGAACCGTGTATTCAAACGCTATATCCTCGGCTTCAAGCGTAGGGCTTTACCGTTCAAGAACAGAGGCCGACATACGCAAGTTCAATCTTGAAAGAATAGCTGACCTTGCGTCTTTTGAAAACGCAATAGGACAAAAAATGCACGAAGTTATTTTTTTGAGCTATGACGTAAGCCTTATTTTAAACTGCGCCAATCATCTTGATACGAACAGCGTATCGGATTTTTCGCTTTTCACGCCGAAAGCGTATTTTAAAAATTCACTGCTCGACCCCGCCGCTCTCGAAAGTGCGGAAAGCTTCGACGAATTTTACAATGCGCTTGCCGGTACCCGTTACCAAAAGCCGCTTGATATTTTCAAAAACGGCAATGCGGTTTTCACCATAAGCTCGTTGGAAAACGCGCTGTACCGGTATCTTTGCAGCGAAACGAAGCGTATAATTAAAGAAAACTTTGACGGGAAAGACGAAAAAAAGCTGCTCGATGTTTTTAAAATGAACTATGATTTCAAAATGATTGAAAGCATCTACAGAATGAAAAAATATTTCCCCAACGAGGCGCTTGATTTTTCAAATATTTTTTACACGGGTCTTTCCGCGTTCACTCCCAAGCAAACCCTGAGCCTTATAAACTCGAAAAACTCCGAGGAATTTTTCAAGCTTTTGAAAAGCTCCGAATACGGAAAGCTCTTTGACGAACAGAACAAGGACAGGATTGAAATTTTCACCCAAACCGCCTTGTTTAAGGAAAACCAAAAGAATTTAAGGTTTTCGGTTATTCCCGAAGTGGTAATGTTCTCATTTATCGGTCTTTTGGAAAACGAAACCCGAAACCTTATTCACATAATAGAGGGCGCTCGCTATGAGCTTGCGCCGGAAGAAACAGCGCAATTTCTTATTTACGACAACTTAACGAAAGGAGAATAAAATGGCGACTGAAAAAATGAACCCCGTTAAAATCAGCGGACCTGTTGACAAAATTTCCGAAGTCAGCGGAAAGATATACGAAAGCGAATGCTTCCACCCCGAATCCGCCATAAAGCTTGTTTCGTCGGAAATGGGATTAATCCCCTTTACGGATGAGAACCCGTATTCCACCGACCTTACCGAGCTTACGGAGCTTGCAAAAAGCGCCGAATTTGAGCTTGAGCTTTTAAATCTTACCGAGCAGGCGGAATTTGACAGCGACGACATTGATTATATCAAAGCCGTTAAAAGCAAAACGGACAGCTTCAAAGAACGTATATCCTCCCTCAACGAGCAGAAAAGCGTATGCGAAGCGGGAATTTTAAGCTTTGAGCATTTCAAGGGACTCGACGTTAATCTTGAGGATATTTCCGAATGTAAATTCATTAAAGTTCGTTTCGGTCATATGCCCAAGGAGAGCTACAAGCGGCTTAATATGGTTTACGGGGACAATCCCTATATCATCTTCCATATTTGCTCGGAAGACGAAACCGATTATTGGGGAGCTTATTTTGCGCCCGTTGACAGGGTTGAAGAAATCGACGAGATTTTCGCTTTCCTTTATTTTGAACCGATTGTCGTACCCGGCGCCTGGGGAACTCCCGACGAGGTTATAGGGGAATTTAAAAACAACATCGGCATAATAAATTCCCAGCTTAACGACGCATTCCGCGAAATGACGGATTTTCTCAACAACGAAAAGGAACATATTAATTTTATTTATTCTTCTCTCGTTTATTTAAGCTCCATGTACGAGCTTCGCTCCTACGCCCTGCACAACGAAAAGGTATTCGTCTTTATGGGTTTTGTACCTCAAAAGAGCATAAAACAATTTAAAGACTCGCTTTTGAAAATCGACGGCGTAAGCGTTGAGGACAAGATAAGCACAAAGGACGAAAACATAGTAATACCCGTAAAGTATAAGGAAAGAAAGGGCTTGTCCAAATTCCTTATAGAGCCTTATAAATTCTATATTGATATGTACGGCACTCCTTCCTACGACGACCTTGACATAACGGCTTTTGTCGCAATAACCTACACCGTGCTTTTCGGCATTATGTTCGGGGATCTGGGTCAGGGCTTTGTGCTTGCAGTTGCAGGCTTCCTTATGTGGAAGCTTAAAAAAATGGGGCTTGGCAAAATACTTATCCCCTGCGGTATTTCGTCAATGATTTTCGGCTTCGTTTTCGGAAGCGTATTCGGCTACGAAGACCTGCTTGACCCCGTTTACGAAAAGCTCGGTTGGCAGGGTAAGCCGATTTCTGTTATGGACAGCATAAACACGGTTTTGCTTGTGGCGATAGGCATAGGCGTAGGGCTTATGGTCGTTGCGATGCTGCTCAACATTTTTGCCTGCGTCAAGCGAAGGCATTTCGGCGAGGCGCTGTTCAGCCAAAACGGCGTTGCGGGCTTGATTTTGTACATTTCGGGCGTAAATTTGGCTTCGGGCTTTATGGGCGGGCCTCAACCGATGCCCAATAAGCTTTCAATTATATTAATGGCTGTCTGCGCCGTGCTTCTGTTTATCAAAGAGATACCCATTGAGATTATGGACAGGCACGCAAAGTTTAAGCCGGACAGCATTTCGGACTTCGTACTTCAAAATATTTTTGAACTGCTCGAATATATACTTTCGTATTTGAGCAACACCGTTTCATTCCTCAGAGTCGGGGCGTTTGTTCTCGTTCACGCGGGTATGATGATGGTGGTTTTCTCGCTGGCGGGCGAAAGCAAAAATATTTTTGTTGTTATACTCGGCAACGTTCTCGTTGTCGCACTTGAAGGACTTTTGACCGGTATTCAGGCGCTTCGTCTGGAATATTACGAAATGTTCTCAAGATTTTTCGACGGAAGCGGCGTTTCGTTTGCGCCGGTAAGCTTAAGAGCAAAAAAAGATTAATTTTTTCGGAGGAATTAAAATGAAACTCAATCAAAGAAAATTCAGCTTAAAAATTGCCGTATTTGCAGTAATTGCAATCTTGATGACGTTTATCTGCGTCAACGCTTTCGCTGCCGGTTCGGGCGCTGACGCAAACGGAAACGGCGCCGAGGCTCAGGCTCAGCAGGAGCAGCAGGCGGAGGAAAAATCCGACGAAGGCGTTTCAAAGGGTATGGGCTTACTCGCCGCGGCAATAGTTACGTCACTTGCGGGTATAGGCGGCGGCATCGCCGTTGCGGCAGGCGCGCCTGCGGCTATTGCGGCTACTGCGGAAAATCCCAAGTCATTCGGTAAGTCAATCATATTCGTTGCCTTGGGCGAATCTATAGCTTTGTACGGCGTAGTTATTTCGATTCTTATACTTAATAAGATATAAAATTATGAAAATATTACTTATTACGGACCGTACCGACGCGGCTATAGGTCTGCGGCTTGCGGGAGCGGAAACGGCATTGGTCAGGAATAAGGCGGACGCAGAGAAGGCGTTTGACCGCGCCTTAAACGATGAAAGCGTCGCTATACTTCTGATTACGTCGGAAATCGAAAAAATGTGCAAGGAAAAGGCGGACGCCGTCAGGCAGGCGGGCAGACCTTTGCTCTCGACCGTTCCCGATTCCGATAAGGCGAGCTCAATAAGCAGCGCAATAACCGATTATATCGCAAACGCAATAGGAATAAAGCTTGACTAAACGGAGGTGTAATTTTTGAGCACTTCAATCGACAGCGTTAAAGCGTTTACCGACGCAATCAAAAAAATGGCGGCGGACGAATGCGAAAAAATAAACAGGGAAACCCGGCAGATAAGAACCCAGCGCATACGCGCAGCGAGGGAAGATGCCGAGAACCGATATTCGGAATATGTAAATTACGAGATAAAGAGAATACTTCGCGAAAAAAACAAGGAGATTTCTCTTGCCGAGGAGGCGTCCAGAAAGAACCTTGCAGGTCTTAGGAAAGAGCTTACCGACAAGGTCTTTTCAAAGGTGACGGAGGATTTGGCGGAATTTACGAAAACGCAGGATTATCGCCGCCTGCTTATAGACTGCGCAGGGGAAATTTACGGTGAAATTTCGGAAAACGACGATATAGAATTTTTTGTTCGTAAAGAGGATATGGCGTTCAAAGACGAGCTTTGCGGCGCGATAAACAAAGACGTTCGTCTTTCATGTGCGGACGATATTAAAATCGGCGGTATAAAAGCGATAAACCATACCACCGGCTGCCTTTACGACAACAGCTTCGATATTAAATTAGAGGAGCAGAGAACCCGTTTTATTGAAAATTCGGGACTTAAAATATAGGGGGTTTTGTTATGCGGGAAAATTTAATATTCGGCATTAACGGCCCTGTTGTAACGGTTAAGGGCCATACGGATTTGAGCATGATGGAAACCGTCTATGTCGGGAACGCAAAGCTCATAGGCGAGGTAATCAAGGTCAATTCGGACTCGACTACCATACAGGTTTACGAGGAAACCGCAGGCTTGAAGCCGGGCGAACCCGTAATTTCAACGGGCTCCGCGCTGAGCGTTACCCTGGGACCGGGCATTATAGGCAATATCTTTGACGGCATTGAGCGCCCGCTTCCCGAAATTGAAAAGAAATTCGGCGCTTTCATAGGCAGGGGCGCGGATTTCAGCGCAATAGACGCCGAAAAGAAATACAGCGTTACCGTTACCGTAAAGCCCGGCGACAGATTAAAGGGCGGGGATATTTTTGCGACCTGCCCCGAAAGCTCCGCAATCGTTCACAAGGCGATGGTAAGTCCGTATTTAAGCGGAGAGGTAATCGAAACCGCGGAAAACGGCGAATATACGGTAAACGACGTTATAATTAAACTGAAAAAGGACAACGGGGAAATCGAGGAGCTTACGCTTTCGCAGAAATGGCCCATAAGAACTCCCCGCCCAATCGGCAAAAGACTTCCGGCGACCAAGCCGCTTATCACGGGGCAAAGGGTAATAGATTCCGTTTTCCCCATAGCAAAAGGCGGCGCGGCGGCAATCCCGGGAGGCTTCGGAACGGGAAAAACTATGACGCAGCATCAGCTTGCAAAATGGTGCGACGCCGATATTATAATTTACGTCGGCTGCGGCGAAAGAGGAAACGAAATGACGCAGGTTCTTTCGGAATTTTCCGAAATTACCGACCCCAAGAGCGGCAAGCCGCTTTTGGACAGAACCGTGCTTATCGCAAACACCTCGAATATGCCCGTTGCTGCCCGTGAGGCTTCGATTTACACGGGCATAACGCTTGCGGAATATTACAGGGATATGGGTTACCATACAGCTCTTATGGCGGACTCCACCTCCCGCTGGGCGGAGGCGTTGAGGGAAATTTCGGGCAGGCTCGAAGAAATGCCGGCGGACGAGGGCTTCCCGGCATATCTCCCCTCCCGTCTTTCGGAATTTTACGAGCGTTCGGGCTATGTTGAAAACCTTAACGGCACGGAGGGCTCTATTTCGCTTATAGGCGCGGTTTCTCCGCAGGGTTCGGATTTTTCGGAGCCCGTTACGCAAAATACAAAAAGATATACCCGCTGTTTCTGGGCGCTCGATAAATCGCTTGCATACGCAAGGCATTACCCGGCGATTAACTGGACGCTTTCCTACAGCGAATACACAAACGACCTTTCAAACTGGTACAGGGACAATATTTCACCTATGTTTATGACTTACAGAGATGAAATTTGTTCGTTGCTGCTTGAAGAAAATTCGCTTATGGAAATTGTTAAGCTCATAGGCTCGGACGTACTTCCCGACGACCAAAAGCTGATAATTGAAATTGCAAGGGTAATACGGGTAGGCTTTTTACAGCAAAACGCTTTCCACAAGGACGACACCTTTGTTCCGCTTGAAAAGCAATTTAAAATGATGGAGGTTATGCTTCATCTTTACCACCGCGCAAAAACGGTTATCGAAAGGCAGATACCCATTTCAAAGATTACGGCAACCGGACTTTTCGACAAGCTTATTCAGATAAAATACGATATTCCCAACGACAAGCTTCAAATGTTCGACCTCTATATGCAGGAAATCGACGAACAGCTTGATAAAATTTTAAAGTAAGGCAGGTGGGCTTTTTTGGTTATTAAACATTTAAAACTTGATGAAATCAACGGCTCGCTTGTGAGTATAGACCATGTAAAAAACGCTTCCAACGAGGAAATAGTTACGCTTGAACTCGGCGACGGCTCCCAAAGGATGGGAAGAATAGTAAAAATCGACGGCGACAGGGTAAGTATTCAGGTTTTTGAAGGCACAAGAGGGCTTTCCATGACGAACGTAACCGCCTCGCTCTCGGGCGAAGCTATGAAAATCCCGCTTTCCCCCGAAATTTTGGGCAGAACATTCGACGGCCTTTTCAGACCTATAGACGGGCTTGGCGAAATTTACCCCGACGAAAGACGTGAGGTAAACGGCTCGCCCATAAATCCCGTATCGAGAGAATATCCCAAAAACTTTATACAGACGGGCATTTCCTCCATTGACGCCCTTGCAACGCTTATCAGAGGGCAAAAGCTGCCCATATTTTCCGGCTCGGGTATGAAGCATAACGAGCTTGCCGTTCAGCTTGTTAAGCAATCCGCCATTTCGGACGGCAAGGATTTTGCAATAGTTTTTGCCGCTATGGGCGTTAAAAACGACGTAGCCATGTATTTCAGAAATTCCTTTGAAGAGGCAAACGTTATGGACAGGGTTGTTATGCTCTTAAACCTTGCCAACGACCCGATTGTTGAAAGAATTATGACCCCCAAGTGCGCGCTTACAGTTGCGGAATACCTTGCTTTTACGCTTCATAAGCACATACTTGTAATTATGACGGATATGACCTCGTATTGCGAGGCTTTGAGGGAATTTTCAAGCTCTAAGGGTGAAATTCCGGGCAGAAAGGGCTTCCCTGGCTACCTTTATTCCGACCTTGCCTCCATATATGAGAGGGCGGGTATGATTTCCGGCGTGGAGGGTTCTGTAACGCAAATACCCATATTAACCATGCCAAACGACGATATTACTCACCCCGTACCCGACCTTACGGGTTATATCACCGAAGGTCAGATAGTGCTTGACAGGGGGCTTGATTATAAAGGCGTTTACCCGCCGGTAAGCGTTCTTCCGTCGCTTTCCCGTCTTATGAAGGACGGCATAGGCGAGGGCTTTACGAGGGAGGACCATCAAACGCTTGCAAACCAGTTGCTTGCAACCTACGCCAAGGTGCAGGACGCAAAGGCTCTTGCCTCCGTTATAGGCGAGGACGAGTTGAGCCGCGAGGATAAGCTCCTGCTTGCTTTCGGCAACGAATTCGAGGCTAAATTCCTGACTCAGGGTTCGGACGAAAACAGAACGATTGACGAAACGCTTGATTTGGGCTGGAAGCTTCTCTCCGCTTTACCGAGAAATATGCTTGACCGTGTTGACGACAAGACGATAGAAAAATATTACCGCGCGAATACCGCCGAGTAATTTTCAGGAGCGTGTAAAATGGCGAACGCAGTACCGACAAAGGCCAATCTTATGGCTACGCAAAAATCTCTGGCGCTGGCTCAGCTCGGCTATGAGCTGATGGACAGGAAGAGAAACATACTTGTGCGCGAGATGATGGCGCTTATCGACGAGGCAAAGGAAGTTGAGGAAAACATCAACGCCGTTTACGAAAAAGCGTACAAATCGCTTCAAAAAGCGAATATAACGCTGGGCGTTTGCTCCGATTATGCGCGCTGCGTACCGATTGACAACAGCGTTGAGCTTGATTTTAAGAGCGTTATGGGCGTTGAAATTCCGGTAATAAGCGCGGGCGAAACCGTATTTAAAAATTACTACGGCTTTAACGGCACAAATTCTTATCTTGACGAGGCATATTTTAATTTTAACGAGGCAAAAAAGATGACCGTAAAGCTTGCCGAAACGCAAACGGCGATTTTCAGGCTTGCGGACGCCGTCAAGAAAACACAAAAAAGGGCGAACGCGCTAAACAACATTATGATTCCCCGCTTTACGCAAACCGTTAAAAGCATTTCCGAGGCTCTTGACGAAAAAGAGAGAGAGGATTTCACCCGTCTCAAGGTCGTTAAACGCTATAAAGAGAAAAAGGAACAATAAATTTTTGCAAAAAAGGCTGCCCGATATTCGTTTTTTCGGATATCGGGCGGTTGTAATTTGTTGCGATAAGTAACAAATTCGACTTAAAATTTGTAAATAAGCCCAAAAAGCGGAAATCGAATGAAAAATTTTTTCCTTGATTCTACGCGGTTTTCGGGGGTGCTACAGGTTGTAGCGGAAAATTAAATAACTTGTAGCAGATTGTTTTTTTATTTTAAATTTTATATAATATTGTAAATTAAGATTACGGGGGTAAGTTTTGTATTTTGCAAGGTCGAAGCTTTACCGAGGAAAATCAAAAATTTACCGAAGCAATCTTAAAATAAAAAACAATCTGAAACGAGGATGCGTTATGTTAAGAACAACACGAAGAAAAATTGTGTCATTGCTTTTGTCACTTGCAATGATATTGACGGCTCTGCCCTTGGCAGGAGTTACTGCGTTTGCGGCAGTAAGCGGAGATTTTGAGTATACAATACTCGAAGACGGCACAGCGGAAATAACCTTTTATTACGGCGATGACGAAACGGTAAACATCCCCGCCGAAATAGACGGCTACACGGTTACGTATATTAGTGACGATGCTTTTGACGAAAGTACCGCCGGAGACGCCTATCACGACCGCAGCGTTATAAAAAAGGTAATTATCCCCGAAACAGTGGAATATATTGGTGCGGGCTATGTGTTCGATCCTTTGTACTGCCTTGAAAATATTGAGGTGAACATTGCCAATGAAAATTATTCATCACAAGACGGCGTTTTATTTAATAAAAATAAAACCGAGCTTTTAAGGTGTCCCGTGGGAAAGACGGGGGCATATCAAATTCCAAACAGTGTTACAAGCATAGGCGAGGGAGCATTTGAAGATTGCGACGGTTTAACAAGTGTAACAATAGGCAACGGCGTAACAAGCATAGGCGAGTTTGCATTTTGGGATTGCGACGGACTAACAAGCGTAACAATACCTAACAGTGTTACAAGCATAGGCGTGTTTGCATTTTTGGATTGCGACGGACTAACAAGCGTAACAATCGGCAACGGCGTTACAAGCATAGGTGATCACGCATTTAGACATTGCTACAGCTTAACAGAAATAAATGTTGACGTAAGCAATAAAAACTACTCATCACAGGATGGAGTATTGTTTAATAAAAATAAAACCGAGCTTTTAAGGTGTCCCGAGGGAAAGACGGGGGCATATCAAATTCCAAACAGCGTTACAAGCATAGGCGATTGGGCATTTGCATGGTGCGACAGCTTGACAAGCGTAACAATCGGCAACGGCGTTACAAGCATAGGCGAGGATGCATTTTGGGGTTGCAACGGCTTAACAGAGATAAAGGTTGACGCAAGCAATAAAAATTATTCTTCACAGGACGGAGTATTATTTGATAAAAATAAAACAGTGATTATACAATATCCTATAGGGAATACAAGAGCATCATATAATATTCCTAACAGCGTAACAAGCATAGGCGATTATGCATTTGCATATTGCGACAGCTTAACAAGCGTAACTATACCCGACAGCGTAACAAGCATAGGCGAGTATGCATTTTTTGCTTGCAGCTTAGAAAGCGTAACAATACCCGATAGCGTAACAAGCATAGGCGATTATGCATTTGGATATTGTATCGGCTTAACAAGCGTAACAATACCTGTAAGCGTTATAAGCATAGGTGATAAAGCATTTTATGAGTGCCACGACTTAACCGATATTTATATATTAAACAAGAATTGTAATATTGTTTCATCAGAATATTTTAATACAATACCTACTGAAACCACAATTCACGGTTGCGCAGGCTCAACTGCCGAAGAATATGCAAAGGAAAACGGCAATAAATTTGTAGACGATGTACAGGAAACTCACAATATGGTACCGGTACCCGCAAAGGCGGCAACCTGCACCGAGGACGGTAATGTCGAATATTATCATTGCTCCGAGTGCAACAAGAATTTCAAAGACATAAACGGCAACGAAGAAGTTACCGATGTTGTTGTTAAGGCAACAGGTCACACTTTGGGTGAAAAAGTTGCCGCAAAAGCGGCAACCTGCACCGCGGACGGCAATATCGAATATTATCATTGCTCGGCTTGCAACAAGAATTTCAAAGACATAAACGGCAACGAAGAAGTTACCGATGTTGTTGTTAAGGCAACAGGTCACACTTTGGGTGAAAAAGTTGCCGCAAAGGCGGCTACCTGCACCGAGGACGGCAATATCGAATACTACCATTGCTCGGCTTGCAACAAGAATTTCAAGGACAAAGACGGCAACGAAGAAGTTACCGATGTTGTTGTTAAGGCAACAGGTCACAATATGGCACAAGTAGCCGCAAAGGCGGCTACCTGCACCGAGGACGGCAATATTGAATACTACCATTGCTCGGCTTGCAACAAGAACTTTAAGGACAAAGACGGCAAGGAAGAAGTTACCGATGTTGTTGTTAAGGCAACAGGTCATAACTATGAGAATGGAGTTTGTACCGTTTGCGGCGAAAAAGATCCCAACGCTTCCAAACCGAGCGGCGAAGTAAGCGGCGACGGCAAGCTTTCGACTGTTGACGCGAAGTGGATTTTGCAGAACATAGCTAAGTCAAGGGATTTCAGCGACGAGCAATCCAAGGCTGCCGACCTCAACGGCGACGGGAAATTGTCCGTAGTTGACGTTAAATGGGTGCTTCAAATAGTAGCCGGTATGCGTAACGCCGAGACATTGGAGTTAATAACCAAATAATTAAAGCATTTACAAAAAGTTCAAGTTCAAAAGTTTAAAGTTAAAGCGAAAAGTTACAATAGGTAACAAAAAACAAAGTTAAAGCGGTTATGCCGAGGTAAAATTCGGTATAACCGCTTTTGTAATATAATGAAATTAAAAGGAATTTCGCAGTCTGCGGACTGCGACGAGGGCTTTGCCCCTCGACCCCACCGACTTTTGTAAAAGTCGGGGAAAACATTGACTTTCGCTCGCCGCAAATTTGAGCGAAGCTTTGACTGTTGCTCGCCGAAAGTTTAATTAAAACTTTATTTGAGTTTTAATTCTTAATTTGATTAAGAAAAAATTGCTTTTACAAAGCAAAGGAAACCCCCGGCGAGGGTTTCCCACGATAAAACAGTCCACCGGACTGTTTTATCTCCCTTCCTGCGCTTTTTGAAGTAAAAGTATTTCGCAGTCTGCGGACTGCGACGAGGCCTTTGCCCCTCGACCCCACCGACTTTTGTAAAAGTCGGGGAAAACATTGATTGTCGCTCGCCGCGAATTTAAGCGAAGCTTTGACTGTTGCGCTCTGCAAATTTAAGCGAAGCTTGACTGTTATGCGCCGAAGTTTTTTCTTAACTTAAATTATTTTTTCATATTTTCAAACGGCTCTAAACTTCTTTCCAAAATTCCTTTCATTTTCGCTATTGCAACTCCGTAATTTACCATAGGCGTTGAATTATCCTCGCAAACGCCCATTCTTCTGTGCATTTCCCTCGGAGTGAGCATACAGCCGCCGCAATGTATCACAAGTGAAAATTCGCTTAAATCCTCGGGAAATTCGTTGCCCGAGGAAAATTTATATTCGAGCTTCTTTCCCGTATATTCCGCCAGCCATTTTGGGATTTTCTCGCTGCCTATGTCGCCGCACTGCCTGTGATGCGTACAGCCCTCGGATATTAACACCTTGTCGCCGTCGCCGAGCTTTTCTATTTGCTTCGCTCCCCTCACAAGCTCCGAAAGCTCGCCCTTGTACCGCGCAAAAAGTATTGAAAACGATGTAAGCATTATATCCTTAGGTACAATTTTTGACACCTTTTCAAACACCTGAGAATCGGTTATTACCAGTTTCGGCTTTTTTGAAAGCGAATTCAACGTTTCGGCAAGCTCCGTATCTCGGCACACCGCCGCCGTCGCTCCGGCTTCAAGTATATCCCTGATTGTTTGCTGCTGCGGCAATATCAGCCTGCCCTTCGGCGCCGCCTTATCAATCGGCACTACAAGCACAACCGTATCCCCGCCCCCTATAAGGTCGGAAACTATCCTTTTTCCGTCGTCGCCGTTCTTTACAAGATTTGCAAGCATTTCCTTTAGCTCGTAAATATTTTTATTCTTAACGGCGCTTACATAAATTTCGTTCTTTTCGGGCTTTTTTATCTCGTCCCCGATTAAATCGGATTTATTAAAGGCAACTACATACGCAAGCCCTTTTTCCTTTATAATCTCCAAAAGCTCCCTGTCGCCCTCGCTCATACCCTTTGTGCCGTCAACTACAAGCACGGCTATATCGGCGGAGTTTAAAACCTGCCTCGTTTTCTTCACTCTAAGCTCGCCGAGCCTGCCCTCGTCGTCGATACCGGGCGTGTCGATTATAACTACCGGCCCTAACGGCAAAAGCTCCATTGCCTTTTTAACCGGGTCCGTAGTGGTTCCCGCAACCTCCGAAACAACCGCAAGCTCCTGCCCGGTTACAGCGTTTACAAGGCTCGATTTGCCTGCGTTCCTTTTTCCGAAAAAGGCTATATGCGCCCGCTCTGCGCTGACGGTTTCGTTAAGTCCCATTTTATCATCACCTCAGAAGCGGAAATCACGCTTATTTGAGTTCTTAATATCCTCGATATTCCGCCTTGCAATTTCCCTCACCTTTTCGTTCGGGATTTTTTTAAGCTCCTGCTCGATAAGCTTATAGCCCTTTTCCCTTGTTCCCTCGCTCGCGTAATCTACAAGAAATTCCGTCAAGGTCATAAGCGCGTTGGGATGACAGCAATTTAAAATCTGCCCGTTTTTGCAAAGGCTCATAAACCTGTCGCCCGTTCTGCCCTCTCTGTAGCAAGCCGTACAGAACGACGGAATATGCCCGTTATCCATAAGCCAGCTTACTACCTCGTCAAGCGTTCTTTGGTCGGAAACGTCAAACTGCTCGGTATCGTGCGGACGTTCCGCTTCTGTATAGCCGCCGACGGACGTTCTCGAAGCTCCGCTTACCTGCGAAACGCCGAGACGAAGGAGCTTCTCCCTGACCTGCTCGGATTCCCTTGTTGAAATAATCATACCCGTATATGGAACGGCGAGGCGGATACAAGCCGTGATTTTTGCAAAAATATCGTCCGAAATGGAATTGTCAAACGCGCTCGGGTCAATATCGTCCGCATGCTTAACCCGAGGAACGCTTATTGTGTGCGGGCCCACGCCGTGAACCGCCTCCAAATGCTCCGCATGCATTATAAGCCCGGCAAATTCATACTTATACATTTCAAGCCCGAAAAGCACGCCGAGGCCTACGTCGTCGATACCGCCCTCCATAGCTCTGTCCATAGCCTCCGTATGATAATCGTAATCGTGCTTGGGTCCTGTGGGATGAAGCTCGAGATAGCTCTGCTTATGATAGGTTTCCTGGAACAAAATATATGTGCCTATCCCCGCTTCCTTGAGCTTGCGGTAATTCTCAACCGTGGTTGCGGCAATATTTACGTTTACACGCCTTATATCGCCGTTTTTGTGATGAACCGAATAAATGGTTTTGATACACTCCAAAATGTACTCTATCGGGTTATTGACGGGATCTTCGCCCGCTTCGATAGCCAATCTCTTATGCCCCATATCCTGAAGCGCAATTACCTCGTCCCTTACCTCCTGCTGTGTAAGCTTTTTACGGGGTATGTGCTTATTCTTCATATGATACGGACAGTAAAGGCACCCGTTTACGCAATAGTTTGAAAGATAAAGCGGGGCGAACATAACTATACGGTTACCGTAAAACGCAAGCTTTATCTCCTCGGCAATTTTATAAATCTCCTCGATTTTTTCGGGTATCTCGCAGGCAAGAAGCACCGAAGCCTCCCTGTGAGTTAAGCCGTCGCACTTGGTGCCGTTCTCGGTTTTGTAAGGGCGCGCTTTTTTCAAAATGCTGTCGATAAGCTCGACGTTGTTTTTGTTCTCCTCGGCATATTTCAGAGTTTCTCTGATTTCCTCATCGTTGATAAACTCCTCCGCTTTAAGTGATTTTGGATTGTAAACTGCCATTTTTATATTTCCTTTCATAATTAAAATTCTTTTAACGTAACGCTCAATTATAAATTGGAGTATGCGGTCTTTACGCTTACCCCGTCTAATTTTCCGATTTTTCCCGATACCGCCGAAATAACCTCCTGCGGCGCGTCGATAGCCACGCTTATTATGCTTACGTTCCTTTCTCTGTAAGGAATACCCATTCTGCCGATTATATATTTCCCGCATTCGTGCAAAACGGAATTTATATTTTCGGCGCTGTCGATATTTTCCACTATAATCCCGATTACCGCGACGCGGTAACCTTCTCTGTTTTGAGCCATGGTCTTTTCTCCTTAAAAAACAAAAACTGCGCTTAAAAAAGCACAGTTTAAATTTACCGAATTTTTAAAAAATTCAATTAAAGCAAATATCGGTTGTAAACGTGCCTTTCTCGTCGGAAAATTCCTCTTAGTCAGGAACCGATTAGATTATACAACGGTTTTTTTATTTTATCAACATATTTTTTTTGGAAAATTAATTAATCCGCCGTCATACTTTTTATATAGCGTTTAAAGAATTTCAACGCTCCCTCGGCGGAGGCGATAGGCAGTCTTTCGTTCGTGGCGTGGGTGCAGAGCAAAAGCTTTGTATCGACTGCAAAGGGTGAAAAACGGTAGATATTTTCGCATATGTTTTCGTAGTTGTACGAGTCCGTACCGCCCATTACAAGAAACGGCGCAACGAGATTTTTTTCATCGCTTTTAAGGCAAAGCTCCTTAATAGTGTTAAAAGCTTTTGAATCTGTCGGGGAGACCTTGGAAGCCTCTTTGCCCACGAGGAATTTAACATCTATATTCTTGTTGCGAACGCAATCCCTTATATGCTTTTCAACGTCCGAAATGCCGACGCCCGGCATTGTGCGGAAGTTTACGGTAATGCTCGCCTTTTGGGGAAGGACGTTGAACTGCGGACTGCCCGAAGCCATGGTTACCGCCGTACAGGTGCGTATAAGCGACGCGGCAGGCGGTATTTTTGTCATAATTTTAAGTATCAAAGGCTTTAAAAGCCATATATTGCAGGTGACAAGCCTCGCGGGATACGAACAGCGCCGACCTATTTCGGTAAACAGCTCGTAAACAAACTTGGGCATCCTCGCCTTAAACTGATGGTTTTCGATATCCTTTATTACGTCCGCAAGGTAGCCGAGAGCCGTATGCTTGGGCGGCTGAGAGGAATGACCTCCCTTTGCGTTTACGCTTACTTCATAATTGATACTGCCCTTTTCCGCAACGCCGACGCCCGCAAGGTTGCAATTTAAAACGCCCTTTACGTTTACGGGAAGAATTGCGCCGCCCTCGTCCAAAACGGCTTCCAAATGCACGCCCTGTTCCTTTAAATAAGCGGCAATTTTCTTTGCGGCGTTATCTGGCGAAGCGACAACCTCCTCGTTATGACCGAAGCACAGATACACCGTGCGCACGGGCTTATAGCCGTCGGCAATAAGCTGTTCCACGCTTTCCATAAGGGCGACAAGGTGGTTTTTCATATCCATAGCTCCCCTGCCCCATATAAACTCGC
Organism: uncultured Clostridia bacterium; assembly: GCA_947630835.1. Classification (GTDB taxonomy): domain Bacteria; phylum Bacillota; class Clostridia; order Oscillospirales; family Acutalibacteraceae; genus Fimenecus. The sequence continues at coordinate 97,191 of CANRIZ010000002.1, forward strand.
CGTCGTTGAAGCCCTCGAACGCGCCGTGCTCCCAGTCGTTTTCCGTACCCTCGGCAACAGGCACAACGTCCTGATGCGAAAGCATGGCTATTGCGTCAAGCGAGGGGTCGCTGCCCTCCCATTTATAAATAAGGCTTGCCTGCGCAATTTCGGTCTTTGTAAGAGTTTTATGTACAAGCGGGTAGCGCTCCTCAAGGAAGCTGTGAAACCTTTTAAATTCATTCCAGTCAACAAGCTCGGAATCATAATTCGATATTGTTTTGATTTTAATTGCGTCGCTCAAGTTTTTGCAAAAGCGCTCAACATCGACCCTTTCATCGCCGAGAGGCTGCGAATCCGCCCTTTTGCCGGGAACAAAAAACGCCGCCCGTATCGCCGTAATAACAATCAACGCCGCTATTACGCCCAAAACAATTAAAACTGCATTCATTTTAACTCCCCCGTAAATTTTTTATCAGAATAACGACAACTGCGGCGACTCGGGAAGATTTCCGAAAGCTCCGCATTCCCTTAAAAGCTCGATAACGGCTCTTCCCGCTTTTGCTCTTTGTGCAAATTCCTCTATGGAATCGAACCCGCCGTTGCCGTCGTCCCTTGCGTTTGCAAGAGGAATTGCCGCATTTTCGCCTATACCCGACAGAGCGGTAAACGGCATACGGATTTTTCCGTCCTCTATTATATATTCCTTGGCCTTTGATTTATAGATGTCAACAGGCAGCAGTTCAACATTCCGCGCCATCATTTCGTTTACCACCTGCAACGCGGTGTACTGGTCTTTGTCCTTTGCGCTCGCCGTTTTATCACGCATTTTATAGTCGATTTCTCTCATCTTTTCCCTGACGGCGCTTCGTCCCTTAACAACGGTGGCAGCGTCCAAATCGCCGCCGCGCACGGTAAGAAAGGCCGTGTAATATTCCAGAGGCTTGTATATTTTGTACCAGCCGAGCCTCAAAGCCGCAATTACATATGCGGCGGCATGCGCCTTGGGGAACATATATTTTATCTTGCGGCAGGAATCCATATACCATTCGGGTACGTTGCACGCGCGCATAGCCTCCTCCGCACCCTCGGGGAAACCGTTTTTTGCAACCTTGCCTTTACGGGTAAGCTCCATTATTTTAAAGGCAAGACTCGGTTCAAGACCTGCGTGCATAAGGTAAATCATAATGCTGTCACGAGTGCCTATAACCGAAGAAATTGTACAAGTGCCGTTATGTATAAGGTCCTGAGCGTTGCCGTTCCAAACGTCTGTACCGTGCGAAAGCCCGGAAATCTGGAGCAGGTCGGAAAAGGTTTTCGGCTGCGCTTCAAGGAGCATTTGACGCACAAACGGAGTACCCATTTCGGGTATTGACAAGGTACCCGTTTCGCAGTCGATATCCTCGGCGGTTACGCCGAGAGCCTCGGGACTCGTGCAAAGGCTTACAATTTTCGGATCGCACACATCCACTTCCATTACGGGTATACCCGTTAAATCTTCAAGGTGCTTATAAAGCGTCGGAACATCGTGGCCGAGAATATCAAGCTTCAATATGGTATCGTGCAGGGAATTGAAGTCAAAGTGCGTTGTTTCCATATCGCTTGAAATATCGTCGGCGGGGTACTGAACGGGTGTAAAATCGTAAACGTCGTACAAATTCGGCACAACAACCATACCGCCGGGATGCTGTCCGGTAGTTCTCTTGACGCCCGTAACGCCCCTTGTGAGCCTGTCCTCCTCGGCCCTGGATACGTGCTTGTTTTTGCTTTCAAGATATTTTTTTACAAAGCCGTAAGCGGTTTTGTCCGCAACAGAAGCGGTAGTTCCCGCCTTAAAGACGTGGCTTTTGCCGAAAAGCTCCTCGGTATATCTGTGAGCTTTGCCCTGATATTCGCCCGAAAAGTTAAGGTCAATATCGGGCGCCTTGTCGCCGTGGAAGCCGAGGAAGGTTTCAAACGGTATTTCGTGGCCGTCTCTTACAAGAGGCGTGCCGCATTCCGGGCAGTTTTTCGGCGGCATATCGAAGCCCGAGCCGTATTCCCCGTTCTCGAAAAATTCGGAGTACCTGCATTTTGGGCACCTGTAATGCGGGGCAAGGGGATTTACCTCCGATATTCCCGCCATGGTTGCCACAAACGACGAGCCTACCGAACCTCTTGAGCCTACAAGATAGCCGTGAGCTACGGAATCCCATACAAGCTTCTGCGCTATTATGTAAAGCACCGCATAACCGTTTTTGATAATGGAATCAAGCTCTTTTGTAAGCCTGTCGGAAACGATTTTCGGTATAACGCCGTCCTTTTCGTACCATTCCTTTGCCTTATTCCAGCAAATTTCCTTAAGCTGTTCCTCGCTGCCCTCGATAGACGGCTGATACGTTCCGTCCGGAAATGGCTTTATAATATCGATTTTATCCGCAATTTTGTTTGGATTGGTTATAACCACCTCTTTTGCGGTCTCCTCGCCGAGATAGGCAAATTCCGCAAGCATTTCGTCGGTGGTTTTAAAGTAAAGCGGCGCTTGATTGTCTGCGTCGTCGTAGCCCTGCCCCGCCATAAGTATCGCCCTGTACTGCGCGTCCTCCGGGTCAAGGAAATGCACGTCGCCGGTTGCCGCAACGGGCTTGCCGAGCTTATCGGCTATGGCTATAATTTTTCTGTTTATATTTTCAATATCTTCTATACTGTTGATTTCATCGTAAATCTTGTTTCTCTCCGGATTTTTCGAGGTGGGGTCCGAATGTGCGGCAATCATAAATTTGTTGTTGCCGTCGGGCTGAATTTCGAGATAGTCGTAGAAAGAGGCTATTCTCATTATCTCCCCCTCCGGCAATTTTTTGAGTATCGCCCTGTAAAGCTCTCCGGCTTCACAGGCAGAGCCGATAATCAAACCCTCTCTGTGCTTTATAATTTCCGATTTTAACATTCTCGGTCTTTTGTAATAGTGGTTTACGTTTGAATCCGAAACCAGCTTATAAAGGTTTTTCAAACCCGTCGAGTTTTTAACAAGTATGATTTGGTGATACGAGGGAAGCTGTTTAAAATCAAGCTCCGGTTGGCTCATATCGTCAACGAAGTATCCCTCTACGCCGTAAATTATTTTGATTTTGCCCCCTGCGGCGTTTGCCGCCTCCGGGAAGCCCTGAACGCAGCCGTGGTCGGTAATCGCCACAGCCTTATGCCCCCATTTGACGGCTCTCTTGACAAGCTCGGCGGGCGCGGTCATACCGTCAAGCTGGGACATATTTGTATGTAAATGCAGTTCCACCCTTTTTTCGGGAGCGTTATCCTCTTTTTCCACCGGCTCTACAAGGCAGATGTTTTTGGGTTTTATGATTGTTTCTTTTCTGTAATCGTCGTAATCCATTACGCCCGAAACCGTAACATATTTACCGTCGGTAAGGGAAGAAACAAGCTTCTCGGAATGCTCGTTTCTTACAAACATAACGGCGGTAACGGAACCGGTATTGTCGGTAATGTTAAAGTTGAAAATTATTTTATCCTTATTTTTAAGCGGCTTGTAATCGACCCCGAAAACACGTCCCCAAATGCAGGTAAAATCCTCGTTTTCGTTAATATCGCAAATTTTTTCGGGCTGAGTTTTAATTTTGCTGCCGTAAACCAATTTAAGACTGCCGACGTAATAGGGAAAATCGCCGTTGTCCGTTTCCTCGCCGTCGAAATTTTGAAAAACGCCGAAATCCTTTTCGGGAGGCGGCTCGGGTCTTGACGCTTCTATAGCCTCGAAAATCTCCGAGTCGATTTTTCTTTGAATTTCATCGAGCGAATCCCTTACGGCCTGCTGTTTTTGAATAATATTAACCTTTATTGCGGTGTTGAACCTTGATTTTATCAAATTTTCCGCAATTTTCTCGCAGCCCTCGGAGGATAAAATATCCTTGCCCGCTCCTTTTAAAATGATATTGAGCCGCTTTTCTCCGTCGCTTTCGCCGTATTCAAAAATGCTGCCGTCCAAAAAGCCGTTAGCCGCAACCACCTTGCTTTTAATAAGCTTTATAAGCTCGCCGTCGTATTTATTTGTAAGCAGAGAGGGCGCAAAAACGGGATTGATTTCAAACCTCGAAACGCCCGTTTCGGATTCCACGGTCTGCGATATGATTTTTAAGGTTTCTTCTTTTAAAAGTATGGGGAATTCAATATCGGCGCCGGCGCTGTTGTCCTGCCGTGAAACGTACAGCTTCAGCACCCTTGCGCCGCTTAACGCTCTGTCGTATTTTTCAAGCCTGCTCCTGCACGGGGCAAACAAATCGTAAAATCCATTCATATAAATTCAAAATCCTCGGTTATAAAGTTTCTGCCTCTTTAAGTAATTCCTCAACTATTTTATCTTCGCTTACTTTCCTGAGTATCTCGCCGTGCTTAAAAATTATTCCGCAGCCGTCGCCGCCCGCAACGCCTATATCCGCCTCTTTTGCCTCGCCCGGACCGTTTACGGCGCAGCCCATAACCGCAACGGTAATCGGCTTTTTTACGGCGCTTAATTCCTTTTCCACCTTTTCGGCAAGCCCGATAAGGTCAATTTTCGTTCTGCCGCAGGTAGGGCATGAAACTATGTACGGGCAATCCTTTTTTATTCCGACAGCCTTTAAAATATCAAAGCCTGCGCTTATCTCCTCAACGGGGTCGGCAGTCAGCGAAACGCGTATGGTATCGCCTATGCCGTCAAGCAGCAAAGAGCCTATTCCCACGGCGGATTTAACCATACCCATACGCCTTGTGCCCGCCTCGGTAACTCCCAAATGAAGCGGATAATCGCACATATCGGCAAGGAGCCTGTATGCTTCGGTCATAGTTTGAACGTTTGATGATTTTATTGAAATTACAATATCGTAAAAATCAAATTTTTCCAACAAAGCCGCATGTCTTAAGGCGCTCTCGCAAAGCGCCTGCGGGGTAACGCCGCCGTGCTTTGCAAGTATATCCTTTTCAAGAGAACCCGAATTTACGCCTATTCTTATCGGTATATTGTGAAGCCTGCAAGCGTCGGTAACCGCCTTAATCCTGTCGTCCGAGCCTATGTTGCCGGGGTTTATTCTTATTTTGTCAACGCCCGCCTCGACGCTTTCAAGGGCGCACCTGTAATCAAAATGAATGTCTGCGACAACAGGTATGGAAACCGCATTTTTTACCGCATAAAGAGTCTTTACCGCTTCCCTGTTCGGAACCGTGAGTCTTACTATCTCGCAGCCCGCCTTTTCAAGCTCGAGCGCCTGTTTTACGTTGCCCTCGACATTTTCCGCCGGGACGTTAAGCATTGACTGCACGGTTATTTTACTTCCCGAGCCTATCTCGACGTTTCCCGCCTTTACGGTTCTCGTCTTTCTCCTGTTTATCATACCTTTGCCCTCTTAAATCAAGTTTTGACTATCCTGACAATATCGTTGAACGTTACAAACACCATAAGGAGCAGTAAAAGCGCAAGTCCGGCGGCATGTATATAGCCCTCGTACTTTGGGTTTACGGGTTTTCTTCTTACAGCCTCGATAACGAGGAACAAAAGCCTTCCGCCGTCAAGCGCCGGAATAGGCAAAAGGTTTGCAACGCCGATGTTTATTGTGATAAGAGCCATAATCAACAGCAAGGTATCCGCCCTGCCGCTGTCTGCCGCGTCCTGAGTTACGTCGGCAATAATATCCACCGTTCCCACGGGACCCGAAAGCTCCGAAACGCCGTACCTGCCCGTTACAATATCAAAAAGACTCAGCCAAACCATACGGGCTATGGAGGCAGACTGCGTAAACGAATTTACAAATACGTTCTTAAAGCCCGCAGGCTCGCCGACTATTGTAAAATCGTAAATTATCATATTTATTCCGTTTACCTCTTCGGTCTTGAACTTAACGTTGTCAAGCGCAACCTTTTCGCCGCCGCGCTCAACCACAAAGTCAAAAACGCCGTCCTCGCTTCTTGTCATAAGGAAGCTTAAATCTCTTTCCGACCAAACGGAGTGGCCGTCTATTTTAACTATTTTGTCGTTCTTTTTAAGGCCGTAATCACAGCTTACCGCAGTATCGTAAAATTCGTTTACCCTGTTTGTGCCAATTAAATCGCCCGAGGTCGAGAGCATAATCGCAACTATTACAAGCCCGAGAACCAGGTTCATAAAAGCGCCCGCGGCAACAATAATCATCTTTTGCCAAACCGGTTTTTTATTGAACGCTCCCTCGGCGTCGCTTTCCTCATCCTCGCCCTCCATACTGACGTAGCCGCCTATGGGCAGCGCCCTGAGCGAATAAAGGGTTTCTCCCCTTTGCCTTTTGAAAACGGCGGGACCCATACCTATTGAAAATTCGTTGACCTTTACTTTAAAAAGCTTGGCGGTGGCAAAGTGGCCGAATTCGTGAATTATAATAATTACTCCGAAGAACAGTATAGCTATCGCTACAGTCCAAACCTTTGACCAAATCCCCGACGCAGTTATTGCTAAAAGTATAAAAATCACCTCATAACGTATTCTCTGGCAAATCTGTCAACCTCCATGACGTCATCAAAAGTATATTCGTCACGGTATGCCGTACATTCCAAAACTTCCTCTACCTTTTCCGCTATATCCAAAAAGCCTATTTTCCCCTGCCTGAACATTAAATTTGCCTGTTCGTTCGCGGAATTGACAGCCGCAGTACACAGTCCACCTTTATTAATGGCATTTTTACATATGTTTATACACTTAAAGGTATCGTAATCCGGTTCAAAGAAGCTGAGCCTGCCTATTTGAGAAAGGCTCAGCTCGCCTGCCGGAGATTCAAACCTTTCGGGATAGGTTAAAGCGTATTGTATGGGTATTCTCATATCGGGAAGACCTAACTGAGCTATAACGGAATTGTCGTCGTATTCAACGGCGGAATGAACTATGCTCTCCCTGTGTACGACGATTTCTATATCCTCGGGCTTTACCGAAAAAAGCCAAACCGCCTCTATAAGCTCCAAGCCCTTGTTCATCATTGTGGCGGAATCTATGGTTATTTTTGCGCCCATAGACCAGTTGGGGTGCTTGAGAGCGTTTTCGACGGTGACGTTTTTAAGCTCCTGCGCGGTTTTGCCGAAAAACGGGCCTCCCGAAGCCGTGAGTATTATTTTTTTAAGCGCCCTGTTTGAAGGCTTGCCCTGAAGGCATTGGAATATTGCCGAATGTTCGGAATCCACGGGAAGAATTTGCACGCCGTTTTTTTCGGCCTCCGCCATAACGAGCTTGCCGCCCGCTACAAGGGTTTCCTTGTTGGCAAGCGCAATTTTCTTCTTCGCCCTTATCGCCTCGAGGGTGGGTTTTAATCCCGCCATACCGACTATTGAATTCAACACGGTATCCGCGCCGCTTAAAACGGCGCACTCGCAAACTCCCTCAACGCCCGAAAGCACCTTAATATCGGTATCGGCAAGCCTTGTTTTAAGCTCCCGAGCCGCTTTTTCATCGACTAAGGCGACAACCTCGGGATTAAATTCCCTTGCCTGATTTTCCATTTCCTTTTCGCTCGAATAAGCGGTCAAAGCCTTGACGCCGTAACCGCATTTTCGGCAAACGTCAAGACTTTGCTTACCTATTGAACCTGTTGAGCCTAATATAGCCAAGCTTTTCGCAGACATCAGAACTTCACTCCGAAAATATTTATAATTGCGTAAAATCCGAGCAGGACGAATATTTCGCTGTCAAAGCGGTCCATAATTCCGCCGTGGCCCGGCACAAGGTTTGAAAAGTCCTTTATTCCCATATTCCTTTTAAGCGCCGAGAAGGCGAGATCGCCGAACATTCCCAAAACCGAAAGCACGGCGGAAACCAGGATTACTTCGAAGTATCTCTTGTGCGGCTCGGGGAATACCAAAAAATCAAAGACGGCATACAGTATAACCGCGCTGAGTACCCCGCCTATCACCCCGCCGACAGCGCCTTCGACGGTCTTTTTGGGGCTGATTTTGGGGCAGAGCTTATGCTTTCCGAAAAAGCTGCCCGTAAAATAAGCGAAGGTGTCCGTAAGCCATGAGCAGAACATTACATAAAGTATAAGAAACAGCCCGTGCGCCTTTGTGTACCCCTCGTCGGGATAAATTATATCAATCTCATTGCAGTAAAGATAAACCGATACCGCAAACGGTATTGCAAGCGACGAAAGCGTTACCGCCGAAGCCTTTTCAAAGGTGACCTCCTCAAAATCAAAGAGGGCGAATATGTAAACGAGCAATCCGAACAGCAGAACGAAGCATACCGGATTTAACGAAAGACCGATTTTTGCGCCCAACTGCGCTATAGGCTCTCTGAGCCAAAAGCTTATCGGAATACAAACGCTTGAAAGCGCCGTCAATATATTAAGCGGAAGTTTTTTTATTTTAAGCGCATGGTTTATTTCATACGTCGACATCAGGCTTACAACCGCCACCGCAATCGGCAGCAGCCACGGCGTAATATTCCTAAATGCCACCACGGTAATGCCGGCAATCGCGCATAAAATTCCCGCTATAACTTTTTTCTTCATAACAATTCCCCTTCAACCTTAAACTCCGCCGAATCTGCGATTTCTTTTTTCAAAATTTCTCAAGGCCTCTACCAAATCTTCTTCGGTAAAATCGGGCCAAAGCACATTGGACGACCAAAACTCCGCATATGCCGCCTGCCAAAGAAGAAAGTTTGACAGCCTTTTTTCCCCGCTGGGTCTGATTATCAAATCGGGGTCGGGCATTCCCGCCGTGTAAAGGCCCCGGGAAATCATATCCTCCGTAATATCGTCGGGTTTAAGCTTGCCTTTTTTTACAAGCTTGGCTATTAACTTTACGGAATGTACAATTTCTTCCCTGCCGCCGTAATTTACGGCGATATTCAAATACACCTTGGTTTTGTCCTCGGTGATTTTTTCGCTGTATTTCATCATAGCGAGTATATCCTTGGGAAGCCCCTTTTTACTGCCGATAAAATTAACCTGTATTCCCTTTTCTTCGTTTTCCGCTTTCCTGTCGTCAAGTTCTTTCAGGTATTCCCTAAAAAGGTTCATTATCGCCGCAACCTCGTCGGGAGGGCGTTTCCAATTCTCGGTCGAAAAAGCGTAAAAGGTAAGGTATTTAATCCCAAGGTCGCCTGCAAACTCACCGATTTTGCGGAAGGTTTTTGCTCCCTCGATATGTCCCTTATAACGAGGCAGACCCCTTTCTTTCGCCCATCTGCCGTTGCCGTCCATAATAAAACCTATATGCTGCGGCAGAACGTCAAAATGCGGTAAATTGTTTAAATCCATAATCCGTACTCCTATGTTCATTCTGAAAAAGCAGAGCCGAAGCCTTGCGGCACAGCTCTGCAAATAAATCAGATTTCCATAATTTCCTTTTCCTTAGCCGCCGAAAGCTCGTCGGTTTTCTTAACGTATTCATCGGTAAATTTCTGGATTTTCTCTTCGCCGTCGTGCAAATCGTCCTCGGTAATTTCGCTGTCTTTTTTCATTTTTTTAAGCTTTTCGATAGCGTCCCTGCGGGTTGAACGAATAGATACCTTCGAGTCCTCCGCAAGCTTGCTTACGTCCTTGCAGAGCATTTTTCTTCTTTCCTCCGTAAGAGGCGGGAAAGTAAGCCTTATAACCTTGCCGTCGTTCATGGGGTTAATTCCTATATCCGACGCCTGAATAGCCTTTTCTATAGGCTTGATTGTTGAAGCGTCCCAAGGCTGAATAACGAGTATCCTGCCTTCCTGAACGGAAACTGCCGCCATCTGCTGAATGGGCGTGGGCGAGCCGTAGTAATCGACCGAAATTTTATCAAGCACAGCGGCGGAAGCTCTGCCGGCTCTCATACCCGCATATTCATGAGAAAGCGCCGCTATTGTTTTTTCCATTTTTTCCTTTGCCTTATCAAAAACTTCTTGCATAAAAATTTCTCCTTATCCTTTATAGCTTTAAATTATTTAACCAACGTGCCTATATTTTCACCCTTAACCGCCCGCAAAATATTCTCCGGACAGGAAAGGTTGAATACAAGTATGGGAATATTGTTGTCCCCGCACAGAGAAGCGGCGGTACTGTCCATAACCTTTAATCCCCTGTTCAAAACCTCCGAGTGCGTAAGGGAATCAAACTTAACTGCGTCGTCAAATTTGTTCGGGTCTTTGTCGTAAACGCCGTCAACATTTGTCGCCTTAAAGATAACGTCCGCTCCTATTTCCGCAGCCCGCAAAGCGGCCGTGGTATCGGTTGAAAAGAAGGGGCTTCCCGTTCCGCAGCCGAAAATGACCACTCTGCCCTTTTCAAGATGTCTTACCGCCTCCGCCTTTACAAAGGGTTCGGCAATTCGGCGCATCTCAATGGCGGTCATTACCCTTGCCTCAACGCCGAGCTGCTCGAGAGAATCCTCAAGCGCAAGGGAATTCATAACGGTTGCAAGCATACCGATATTGTCCGCCCTTGTTCTGTCCATATTACCGCTTGAACGTCCCCGCCAGAAATTTCCGCCGCCTACGACTATACCGATTTCAACGCCCGCTTCGACGCATTTTTTTATAACAGAGCAAACCTCGTTTATAACGTCAAAATCGAATCCGCGTTCGTTTTTTCCCGCAAGAACCTCTCCGCTGAGCTTCAACAATATTCTTTTATATGCCGCTTCCATTTAAAACCTCCGCCGATAATTTATTACATTATGTCAAATATATTTTATCCCAAATAACAGTTTATGTAAAGAGATATTTTTCAAATTAATATACAATAATTTATCTTCCGAAATTAATGCGTAAAATTCATTGACTAAAAAGGTAAAAGATAATATAATATCATAAATATTGTTGTGAAAGGGTACGGATATGCAATCGGAATTTGATATAAATTATTTGATAAAGCAATTTGACTTTCCCGGTAATTTCAAAAGCTTCGGCTGCAAGGACGAGGGGCATATCAACTCGACCTACGTTTTGGTTTTTGAAGACTCCGGCAGGCAGTACAAATATACGCTGCAAAAAATAAACACCTACGTTTTCAAAAATCCCGACGAGCTTATGGAAAATATAGTCAGCGTTACCGAGCATCTTAAAAAGAAGGCGGGTAGAAACAGCGAGCGCTGTACGCTTGATATGCTTAAAGCGAAAAACGGGAAGTATTATTGCATCGACCCCGACGGCGGCTGTTGGAGATGCTATCGTTACATAGACGGCGTTTACACCTGCAACGCCATTGATTCGCCCGAAGTGTTTTACAACGCCGGCAAGTCGTTCGGCAATTTTCAAAGGCTTCTTGCGGATTATCCGATAGAAAATTTATATGAAACCATACCGAAATTTCACGATACCTATTCAAGATTTTGCGACTTTATCAAAACTGTTAAGGACGACGCAAAGGACCGCGCCCGTAACGTTAAGAATGAGATAGATTTTGTTATGAAGCGTCGGGAGGACACAAAAGTTTTGCTCGATATGCTGAAGAACAACGAATTGCCCCTCAGAGTAACGCACAACGACACCAAGCTTAACAACATACTTTTTGACAACGACACGAACGAGGGAATTTGCATAATCGACCTTGACACCGTTATGCCCGGTCTTTCGCTCTACGATTTCGGCGACAGCATACGCTTCGGCGCAAACACGGCGAGCGAGGACGAAAAGGATTTGTCAAAGGTTAATCTAAGCCTTGAGCTTTACGAGGCTTATACAAAAGGTTACCTTTCCGCCGCAAGGGACAGTCTTACCGAAAACGAAATAGCCTATCTTCCGTTCTCCGCAAAGCTTATGACCTTTGAATGCGGTATGAGATTTTTAACGGATTATCTCAACGGTGACGTCTATTTCAAAACAGAATATCCCGAGCACAATCTTGTTCGCTGCCGCACGCAATTCAAGCTTGTTGCGGATATGGAAAACAAATTTGAAAAAATGGAAAAAATAACGGCGGACGCCGCCGCAATATAAAGGAATAATATGCTGACAGTTAAGGACAACAATTTTTATTTGGACGGAAAAAAATTCAACATATATTCGGGCGCAATACATTATTTTCGCTCCCTGCCCGAATACTGGGAAGAAAATTTGTTAAAGCTGAAGCTTTGCGGGCTTAACACGGTGGAAACCTACGTCTGCTGGAATCTTCACGAAAAAAAGCGGGGCGAATTTGACTTTTCGGGAAATCTCGACATAGTTAAATTTCTTGAAACGGCAAAAAAGCTCGGACTTTACGTTATAGTGCGTCCGGGCCCCTATATCTGCGCCGAATGGGATTTCGGCGGCCTGCCCTCCTGGCTGTTAAAGGACAAGAATATGAGAATACGCTGTATGTACAAGCCCTACACGGACGCGGTGGAGAGCTATTACAGGCAGCTTTTTAAAAGGCTCGAACCCTTTATGTATTCAAACGGCGGAAACATTATAGCCATGCAGATTGAAAACGAATACGGCAGTTACGGCAACGATAAAAACTACCTTAAATTTATAAAAGAGCTTATGCTTGACTGCGGTTACAGGGATTTTCTGTTCACCTCCGACGGCCCCGAGGACCATATGCTTTCGGGCGGTATGCTCGATGACATACTCGGGGTTGCGAACTTCGGCTCAAGAGTCGGCAGGGCTTTCGGCAAGCTTCGCGAATATCAGCCGGACGGCCCTCTTATGTGCGGGGAGTTTTGGAACGGTTGGTTTGACCATTGGGATAAAAACGAAAAGCATCACACACGCCCCGCCGAAGAGGTTGCGGCGGAGCTTGAGGAGTTTTTAAAGCACGACGCAAGCTTTAATTTTTATATGTTTTACGGCGGCACGAACTTCGGCTTTAACTCGGGCGCAAACTGCTACGGAAAATACGAGCCTACGGTAACGAGCTATGATTACGACTCGCTTATTAACGAATGGGGCGGCTATACGGAAAAATACCATACCGTGCGCAAAATTCTTTTAAAGCACCGGGGTATTGAACCTACAGAGCTTCCGCCCGAACCCGAACGTCAAAACATAGGCAGGGTGGAGCTTGACAGATGCGCCGATTTATTCGATAACCTAAAGAACACGGCAAAAAAGGTTTACAGCGTTACCTCCGAAAGTATGGAATATTTCGGTCAGCACAGCGGTTTTATACTTTATCATCACAGGCTTAAGGGCAATTATTCGGGCAAACTGTTTATAGACGGGCTTTGCGACAGGGCGCATATTTTTGTAAACGGGGAGTTAAAAGGCATTGTTTACAGGAACGACGAGGAAAAATCCGTCGAAATAGGCGAACTGTGCGGAGAAAACGATATAGACGTGCTCGTTGAGGATATGGGCAGAGTAACCTACGGCCCGAATATGCTTGAAAGAAAAGGCGTAAATCAAATTAGAATCGAGACGCAGCTTCTTTCAAACTTTGAGATTTATCTTATCGACCTTGAAAATCTCGAAAAGCTTGAATATTCACAGCCGAAGGAGCGTTTCCCCAAGTTTATGAAGGGCAGATTCAAGGCACTGCCGGGCAAAACCTGCTTTGTTCATTTAGACGGCTTTAAAAAGGGTTATGTTTTTGTAAACGGCTTCAATCTCGGGCGTTACTGGGAAACGGGCCCGCAAAAATCCCTGCATTTGCCCGGTGCGCTTCTCAAAGAGGATAACGAAATAATCGTCTTTGAGCTTGACGGCGCGGATAATAATTTTGTTTCCCTTAAAGACGTATGCGATTTAGGCCCGGAAGAATAACGAAAATCGGCTTCCCTTTGTGTTAAGGCAAGCCGATTTTTATGCGCTTTATTTAATTAATTTAACCTCTGTTCCTTTTTAAAAAAGAGAGCTTGGTTTCGTTTAGGATTATGCCTGTAAAAATCATCGCAAAACCAAGGGCGATTTTCAAGCTCATAACCTCGTCGGGGTAAAACAAAAGCGAAAAAATTTCCCCGAAAACGGATTCAAGGCTCGAAATCAGAGCCGTTGTAGTTGCAGAGGCGTATTTTATGCCGAAATTCATAAACAAAAACGCCAACGCCGTTGCAAAAACCGAAATGTATAAAAGCGACAGGTACGAAGATGAGGAAATCTTCCGCGGCATATCCTCGAACAGCAAAAAGCCTGCCAGGCAAACCAAAAATGCGGTGTAGAACTGGATAATCGTATATAAAATTATATCAAGCCCGTCTCCCCAAACGTCTATTGCAACCATCTGCGCCGCAAAGAACACGCCGCACAAAAGCGTTAAGCCCTCGCCCATAAACGAAAAGCCGACCGAGCCGCCGCCTGCGGAAATAAGCCCTATTCCCAAAAAGCACAGAACCGCCGCCGAGATATTGTATTTATCCGGCGCTTTCTTTTTGACCGCCCAGCACATAAAAGGCACAAGCACGCAGTACACCGTTGTTAAAAAGGCGCTTATTCCGGGCGTTGTATATTTTAACCCCACGGTCTGAAATATATATGAAGCGCCCAAAAACAGCCCCGTTACCGCTCCCGCCTTTAAATATTTAAGGGTGAGTAATTTCCGTTTTTTAAAAAATATCAGCGAAAAAAGCAGCGCGCTTATCAAAAACCTGACGCAAAGCAGCAGACACGGCGGAATTTCGTCAAGCGTGTTTTTAAGTATGAAAAACGTACTGCCCCATATGACCGTACTCAACAGCAGCATAAGCTTTGAAACCGCCGCCGCTTTCTTTTTGTCAATCATTTTCTTACCTACCGATAAATATTAACAGCAACAACAGATGATTTTTATTGAAAAGCGAAAGGGTTAAGAAGTAAAAATCGGCAAAGCTTTCGCTTTGCCGATTTTTGGAGGCGACACCCAGATTTGAACTGGGGAATCAGAGTTTTGCAGACTCGTGCCTTACCACTTGGCTATGTCGCCTTAACTTTTTAAAACAAAAGGACGCTTGGAATTTAAGCGTCCTTTGGAGCGGATGACGAGGCTCGAACTCGCTACCTCCACCTTGGCAAGGTGGCGCTCTACCGGATGAGCTACATCCGCACAAATGGTGCCTCCGATCGGAATCGAACCAATGACACGAGGATTTTCAGTCCTCTGCTCTACCAACTGAGCTACAGAGGCGCATTTGGCGACCCGGAACGGGCTCGAACCGTCGACCTCTAGCGTGACAGGCTAGCGTTCTAACCAACTGAACTACCGGGCCAAAAATGGTGGGAACAACAGGGCTCGAACCTGTGACCCTCTGCTTGTAAGGCAGATGCTCTCCCAGCTGAGCTATGCTCCC
>CANRIZ010000003.1 GCA_947630835.1 uncultured Clostridia bacterium
GTAAGGTCTTATGGGCCTTACCGATTTTTTTTAATTAACCTAATGGATAAAACAAAGGAGATTCGAACTCATCGTCCATCTTTTGCTCTATGAGCAAAAGGGACATAAAATGGGATTATTTGCGAAGCAAATGCGGCGAAGTGAAACGAAGCCGAATCTCCGGTGGATCACCAAAAACGGTAAGGTCTTATGGGCCTTACCGATTTTTTTTAATTAACCTAATGGATAAAACAAAGGAGATTCGAACTCATCGTCCGTCTTTTGCTCTATGAGCAAAAGGGACATAAAATAGGATTATTTGCGAAGCAAATGCGGCGAAGTGAAACGAAGCCGAATCTCCGGTGGATCACCAAAAACAACAGGGCTCAAAAGAGCCTTGTTGTTTTTTTATAATTTAACCAACGGAGATTCGAACTCATCGTCCGTCTTTTGCTCTATGAGCAAAAGGAACGTAAAACAGGAAAAACTGCGAAGCGATACGACGAAATTAACGAATTCTATTCTTCCCAAAACACCTCCGAGCAAACGTCAAACTAAAACGCAGTACCCGAAAGGGTATGCGCTTTTTTATCTTTTCTTCACTTAATTTTTTATATGTATAATGTATATAATAGTATCGGCCGGACTATTTTAAAATAAACAAATCGTTCGGCGTACATTCCAAAAGGGTACACAGCTTTTCAATCGTTTCCAGCTGCAGCCCCGTTAGGCTGTTGTCGCAAATTTTGTTAACCGTTTTATAGGTTGTTTGCATATGTTTTACCAACCAGTATCTTGACTTGTGCCTGCTTTCCAAAAGTTCCTGCACGTTCATTTCTATCAAATCAAATCACCCACATTATTCTACCATTAATCTACCGAATATATAATCAGGTGGTTAGTAGTGTATCGCTTAGTAGTATAGGTTTTAGTAGTATATTAAAAAATAGTGTACCAAGGGGTTGACTATTTTATTAAAATGTTATATAATGTCCGAGAATAGGGGGATTATTAATATTTTTTATTGATAGATTTTTTTGGAATTTGCGGCTTAGCGAATTTTTATTTTCCCCTTTAAAGGTAATTTTTAACTGACACAAGATTTTTTACTAAAATATATCTTTTATAGCAGTTTTCAGATAAAAATTTTTACATTTTTATACATAAAAAACCGCAAAAAATGCATTAAATTTTACGCTCTTTCGGTTTTTTACCCTGATCTTTCGGTTGTTTACCCTGAACCTATTGAAATTTTCTCATTTTTATTATAAAATGGCAATAAACCACTAAATGGCTTGTTCACTGTCTTAACATCAAGCTTATTGCGAAGTCGCTTTTGCGGGGAATTTTGTCCCCGGGTTGCGGCGTTCGGCGTTTATTGCAACGCTCGGCATTTAATTCTGATACAAATTACTTCATTTTTGACGTAAGAGGGTGTTACTTTGGCAGATTTCAGCTTGAAAACCGACAACCGTTATTCGGCGGCTTACCGCAACGGCAAAACGGGCTTTACGGCGGGCTACTATACCGCCAAGCAGATGAAGGGCCTGTTCCCGAGCGGCGGGGTCAGGGTAGTCGGTCAGTTGGGTTACGGCAAAGAAAGCGAGATAATCGGCAGCCTTACCGATTCAAACGGCGCGACCGAACCCGTTTATATGGTTCGCGCCAAGGCGAATAAAAAGGTCAGCGGATATATCGAGCTTGAAAACGGCACTTTTGTTACCGTTAAAAAGGATATTACCGCCGTAATCGTAATTCTTGTGATTTTGGCGCTTGCGGCTTTGGCGGGGCTTGTTTTCGGCATAGTTTACGCCGTAAGAGCGAATGCGAATAAAGAGCCCGAAACCACAAAGCCCTACGGCGAGCTTGCCGGCGAGCAGGAGGAGGGCTTCGGTAAGCTTGATTTACCCGAAAAGGCGGACGTTGCCTCAAAGAACGTAACCATTATCGGCATACCCGAGATGCACTTAAAGGCGGGGCAGCTTCGCCAGAATTTCATTTTAACCAATTCCGACAAAAACAACGACATCTGCTTTATGGAGTTTACGTTTTATATAGACAATAACGGCGACAAAAAAATTGACGACGGCGACGAGCAAATATACAAATCCGGGTTGGTCAGACCGGGTTATTCAATATCGGAATTCAGCCTTAACCGTGAATTGCA
Organism: uncultured Clostridia bacterium; assembly: GCA_947630835.1. GTDB lineage: Bacteria > Bacillota > Clostridia > Oscillospirales > Acutalibacteraceae > Fimenecus. The sequence goes on from CANRIZ010000003.1 coordinate 2,147, forward strand.
GGCGGGCGAGTACAAGGGGCTTGTAATGGAGCAGCCCTATACTTACGACAAACAGCGTTCACCGCTTAACAATATGGTTATGGCGACAACTATTGTAGTTGATTGAATACTATGAAAGGCGATGGTGAAATGAAAAGCAATTTGAAAAGCAAATTGAAAAGCAAAAAAATCCCCAAAAGGGCGCTTTCGGTGCTTCTTGCTTTCGTAATGGTGGTAACTTCGCTGCCCCTGATGATAACTCAGGCGGCTACGCTTACGCCCGGCAATTTTGACCCGGTACCGTACTGGTCAACCGACCCCGACGGCAAGACGAAGCTTAACTCGAGCGACGTAATGTTTACCGCCGTATTAAATACGGACAACAGCATCGACGTCTATTTCCCAAGGGCTTTTGCCGAAAACTTCAGGGACGGCGACCCCGATACTTCCGAGCCTACGCTCGAGGTTATGGGTTATATGGTTACCCTTACCGAGGTTTTGGACGGCCAAACCAACAAGGACGCTTTGCTTGAAATGTATTTCCCGCTTGATATGGTTGAAAAGACCGATACGGCGGCTTTTGCCCGTCATATCCATATTGATGAGAAGTACGTTGAGGACGCTATCCGGTTGGGTGAAGAAGGCGGCGGCTTAAAGGCGGGCGCAATTTATGACATAGGCGTTGCCGCGATTGACGATGAGCATTGGACTTCCGAAACAATACATACCGTTTTAAACGACATACCCTACTATAACCTTACAGGCGACTATTCGCCCAATGAAGACTGGATTGCCCGTGAAATGTTAAGGTTTGAGGAAAGATATACCGAGGATACAAAAGTTGCCGGTTATGAACTTTCCGCAGACGGCAAGGGATTAAGAAACGGCGCTGACTATTACGGAACAGAAAGCGGTACGGCAGGCATTAACATTGACGGTAAATTCCCCGAAATGGGCTGTGACAATTCCAACTCCATGCACTTCTGGATAAGCGGTAATTCTACGGGAATTCCGTTCAGCTTTACCACCACATGGAGCCGCGGCCACTACAATTTTGAGAGCGCAGAGGAAGTTTGGTTCTATGTAGACTTCCGTGATGTTCAATTCGATAAAATATCTTTCAATTTAAGAGCTAACGAAAAATACCGTCAGATTTGGCGTGACCATACGGACGATGGTTCGCTTTCCGATTACGGTCATGTAGCCTATTCCACAAAGGCGGCCGGCGGCGCAAATGCCGGCGTTAAGGGCGGTATATATTTTCAGGACGAAGCCGGACTTTGGGAAGAAACCACCATGACCGACGGCTGCCTTCTCAATTTCGGCGGCTACCGCGGATTTATCCGTATTCCGCTTGAATATTTCGTTGCTCAGGAAACCCAGTATATCACTGCTGACAACGATTGGGGCGTTAATAACTATACCAGAAGTGAAAGCGGACAGATGACATACTGCGGTCAGCATATGTTCTTGCAGACCAATGTACTTAATACAGGCGTTGCGCCAAGCACTATACATGTAACACAGGCTGACGGCAGCGTAATGGACGCAGAAAGAGCAACAATGCTGTTCCTTAACGCTCCTTCAAACGGAGCACTTGGCGACAATACAAGGAATTTGTATAAGGAACCGACATATTCAAGAGATGTTTTTAAGGTTCCCGTAAATAAGATAGGCACTCCCGTTACAAAGTGTTTGCTTATCCAAAACAGATTTACGGTTTACAGTCCGATAATCGGTAATGACCGTTACGGCGGTATGGGTTATATGCTTCAGGAGAGCACTAAGGCAAGCATCAGCAATAACGGCGACAATACCATGACCTATAATATTACCCGTGACGATACGGCTACATATGCTATAGAAGACCTTATCGGCGCAGGCTTTGAGGTTGAGGGCTGGTCCGCAGATTCCGTCAACAACTCGTTCGATATTGACCGCATAATCTTTATGCGCCAAGCGGACGCCAACACGGAAGGCGATTACAACACCGATACAGGCGCGGTTCTTGAAAGCGCACCCGTTCAGTTCCCGATAGAATCCGGTAAATTCGCTAACGACCGTGGCTACAAGGTCGGTATCTACTACGACAGAAAATCACAGATACCGGCGGCTATAGCGAACTTTATAGACGAGTATTTGGGCGATACTCCCACCTTGCTCGACTATGATACGTTAAAATTCGTCGACAACGCTATGGAACTGTATAAGGACAGCTTCCCGAACGATACCGTTGAGGATAATATGAATTATCTTCAATCCCTGTATCCCGACGCTGTTGCGAAATACAGGCGTTCCAAAGAGTTTATACAGACATATGCGGGCGAGGACGCTAACTACTATCAATCCGCACTCTATTTTGAGCAGCAGGTAGAGATGCTTCCCGACCCCGATTTCCTCGATTTGAACGATACCGGTACTATAAGAACGGTTACAGACCTTATGGGTCTTTACCTGAGCTTCGATATCGGTAAGCTTGACCTTATCGGCGACGGTACGGAGACTAAATTCCTTACCATTTACCGCCGATTGATAGGCAGCGATATTAAAGCGGGTCACTCCATAGGCGCGTATCCCTATATACCGTTCAATAACTTTGAACAAAGATATTACTTAAACGAAACCGCTTTCAGATATTATAACGACGGCGGCAACATTTGGAATCCGGGCTCCAAAGCCGTGGATAAGAACAACGTCCACCGCTTCACCGTTTACGGCGACAACGCAATAGTCGGTACCGTAGGCGACGCAAACGGCTGGTTCCCCAGAGCCTATAACCCGGCTTCGGATGCGGGCGACGGAAGCTACGGCAACTACACTAACGGCGATTACTTCGCAAGAGTTTCGGCGGAGGTTACCGCAAACGGCTTCGACGGCTCTAAGGGCGCAACCGTAAACTTTGACGGCAATCTTTCGAGCCATTACAACGTCCTTTCGGTATCCTATCTCGGATATTCGAGCGACAATCTTACCAATTTGCCCGGGCTTGACCTTTCCGCTATTCAGCTTAACGACAGAACGGCGGACGGCACTACCGGAAATGACGTTACGCGTTACGGCGGCAAATGGGCTAATTCGTTTGTAATGTACATTGATTATTCCCACGTTAAGGACGTTGCTATGAACCTCCAGTTCATTGTGGACAAGGGCGGCACGGACGACGTATTCTATTTCGCCACGGGTAACTCGGGCGAGGATAGAATCTGGATGCTCAATGACGACGGCGATTGGGTTGAAATACCTATAAACACCTCCGCCGCGGGCAGCGACTGCAGTACGATTATGCCGAATGACTCTAACCCCGACAACTCCTTGCAGGGCTACAAGGGCTTTATCAGAATTCCGCTTTCAAAATTCCGCAACAGCGCGGGCGAAAGGCTCGATAACGTCCTCGATCAGGTTCTTATAAAGCGCGCTCATATCGCTTTCTGGTCCGATAACAATGACGACAACATAGGCAAGAGCGTAACCGTCGACGGCTTGGGCTTCACCTACGATCCCGAAATAACTTCAAGAGTTGCCGCCGATCCCAAATCGGAGCTTATCAGCGATAACGGCTCTAATTTGACCGAGCTTAAAGACCTTGACGAATACTTTGCCGTTCAGACCGACGACGCCACGGCGTTTGCAAGGGCGGTTTATACCCTTGACGCTCACGCGGGCAAAGCCGAGTTTACCGCGGCTTATAACGACGCAAGGAGCAAGTACGACGCTCTTTCGGATTATCAAAAAACGCTTCCCGACGTTGTTACCGCCCTCGCTTACCTTGAAGGCTACGACGACGCGGACAGAAGCATACAGAATCCTTCGCACGACTTTAAATCTTTAAGCGAAAATTACGACGGACTTATTGGCACGGATGATTGGGCTTGCAAGTTCACTGACGCGGACGAAATCAAGCGAATAGTGGAAAGCGACTTACCTTCGCAGTTCCTTGATACGACAAAATCTTCTTCCAACACAAGAATGGACAGTTACGATGTGGATACCGCTTCCATAAAGTGGAGCTACTTCGGCTTACCCGAGGATGAAACCGAGAGGAACGAAATAATACAAAAAGCCATTGACATTTACGAAAAAGGCTATATGAGGTTAAGCACGTCGGAACGCGCGGCTTATTACGGAGATGATAACAGTTATCAAAGGCTTAAGAGGGCTTACTCTGTTGCCCTTAGGGTTAAGGAGCTGATTGAGGACCGTCAGAACATTCAGATTTTCTACGACAAGGTTGTAGCTATGTACACCCTCCGGGATAAGCTTGTTGACGGTACTCCTATCCCGAAAGATTATCAGCTTAAAACCGTAAACGCTTATGTAAAACGGGACGGCTACTTTACCGATGAGATGAACCCCGAAATAGGCAGTGCGATTTTGGATTACTACTATATGTCCATCTACGCTAAGCAGATGCTTGTTACCTCCAAAACCGCAACCGCCGAGCACGCCAAAACGGCTTTAATGGCGGACGCATTGATTAACACCTATATCAATGCGCGCACAAGGAGCTTGACAGACGCTTCCTCCCCCACCGGAGCAAAGATTGATATGATAGGCGGTATCAAGTATTGGACTAACGCCATGCACAATCAGCACCTTGAAATTACCCAAAAGGTTGCTGCCGGCGATTACCTGAGCCGAGACGATTTGAACCAGATTGAGTATTATATCCGCCAGTTCGAGGCGTTCAAACAGCGCTTCCAGAACATAGAGTCAATGTATAACGAGTATTTGCACTTGCTTATGCCGTTCCCGTCGGCGGTTTTGGCTCTCAGAGATACCAACATCACGGGCAAGAACACGGATATTACGAAAAACGGCTATTTATTTACCGAAAGGGATACTCCGGCTACGCATTATATCAATCTCTTTAAGGTTTGGGCGCGTCTTGACAAGAGCGTATCCGTAAGGGTATCTTCCGACCTTAATATGACGCAGCTTGTAGGCGATCCCGTCAGCGAAGACGTTAAGTTTACCGTTGATTTGCTTGACGGCAAGAGCGCCGACGAAGGCGTTTATTACAGCGATTACTTCAATACGGGCGATACGGGAGAGAAGTTTACAAACAGATTCACGCAGGACGATCCCGCCCGCGCGAACTACTTAAAGGCTATGAAGGTAGAGGTTAAAACCGACGCCTCCACAATTCCCGACAACGCCGTTTTCGGAGGTACAATTCATATCGAAGCCTTTGATACCGACGATATAGAAGCTTATAACGCGGGAACGCTTACCGACGGCGACGGCAACAAGATTGACCCCGTACCCATAAACTCAATTGACATTCCGGTAACGTACAACGCTTCGGGCGAGGATTTCTACTCCATATCCTTCCCCGCCGAAATGGAAATTAACTTTAAAAAGCCGTACGGCGATACCGATAACATCAGAGTTTTGAGCAGACTTGCCGACGGCGATACGTTAAGCGTAGGCTTGTCGCCCGACAACGACTATACCTTAACTCTCGATACTTCAAGAGTATCTCCCTCCGTTACAAAGCCCGACCCGCTTCCCACGATTAAATACACCGTAGGCAACGGCGATACGCAAGCGTACACGGCGTTCAGCACGGTTTCGGTAACGGGTACCGGCACTATTGACGAGCAGAGCTTCCCGTTCAACATTTGGGTTTCCGACGATGAGTGGGCTAAGTCCTACGTTAACAGCTACAAAGATGATACCCTTACATTTACGGCGGAACATGTTAAAGCCTCCGCCGGAGGTTAATAACCGTTATAATCGGGTTTAACCCGTAAATATAAATTTAAGTAAAGGAGAATGCTAATGAAGAAATTTCTTTCTGTACTTATTGCGGTAACGGTTGTAACGCTCTCCTGCTTACTTCCGGTTTCCGCAAGTACACTCACCCCCGAGGCGGCAAGCGGCTCGATGCAAATCACCGCCGAACGCACGGAAGAAATTGAAGTCTCTTACCCGGCGGATATATTTATCCCGTACGGAACAGAGGGCGATTTCTCAATAGGCAGCATCGGCGCAAGCAAAATGGTTATCGCTTTGGATAAAAAAGTGACAATCTCCGTTACCTCAAAGAACGGCAACGCGCTCCTAAGCGACGGGGGAAAGATACCTTACAAGCTCGGCGGCGCTGAAGCTATCGAGTTTACCGAGGTAAACGACGCTGACGTTTTCCCGCTAACGGTTGCCGTTACCCAAGCGGATTGGGAAGCTGCTCCCGCAGGCGATTTCAGCGACACGCTCACATTCACTTTGGCTTATGTAAATCAATAATTTTGAAAGGAATGAACGAATTATGAGAAAAACTCTTGCGCTTGTTTTGGCTGTAGCAATGCTTCTCTCGTTGGCGGTTCCTGCGTTTGCCGAGACTCTTACAGGCTCGAAAACCACAGGTTCGTCGGAGATTCTTACATCCGAAACAAAATCCGACGGCACCTCTGCCGTAAGCTTTGAAGTTGAGTACCCCGCAAGCACCACTTTTAAGTGGGGCGATACCGTTGCGGACGCTAAGGTTACTTACTCCGCAAAGACTCACTTGGCAGTAGGTCAAACCCTTACCGTAAAGGTAACCTCCGCAAAGTCGAAGATGACCCTTGCCGATAACGAAAGTTACGGCCTTGAGTACACTTTAAAGGACGACGCGGCAGGCTCTGCTCCTCTTGCAGACCTCACTATTAAAGAAATAGGCAGCGCGGAAAAGACCGTTTACGTTGACATTCCTCAGGCACAGTGGGATGCGGCGCCCGTAGGTCAGTATTCCGACACACTCACATTTGAAGCTTCCGTAGCTTAATTTTGGAGGAAAAAAACAATGAAAAAAGTTTTATCGGTTCTTCTTGCAATCGCTATGGTTTTCTCTTTGAGCGTTATGGCTTTTGCAGACGAACTTAACACAGGCAAAACTTCCGGCGAAGCCGTAGTTAAAACCTCTACCTTAAAAGAGGACGGCCACACCTCCGCAGAAAATTACACGGTTACTTATCCGGCTGAAACCACAATCGCTTGGGAAAAAGATTCAACCGATATCCGGTACACCGTTCAGGCTCAGCTTACTTGGAACCATAAGCTTAAGCTTGACGTTGCTTCCGCAGACAACAAAATGTCTTCCGAAAATCAGGATGATTACACCCTCGATTACACGCTTACCGGCGACACCGCTATTCAGGACGGTCCCGTAATCGCGGAGGGTACAACCAAGACTCTCAACGTTGGTATTCCTGCGGAAAACTGGGCAAAGGTTCCCGTTGACGAATACAAGGACACTCTCACATTTACATCACAACTTGTCAGCGCTTAATTAAATTTATTAATTAAAAAAATCATTTAATAAGGAGTAAATACCATGAAAAAAGTTATTTCAGTTGTTCTCGCAGTTTTAATGATTTCCGCAATTTGTGTTCCCGTTTTCGCAGCAGCTTCACCCACAGATATTACAACAGAAACATCAGGCACAGCAACAGTTAAGGTTGACGAAAGCTCACTTGACGCCGCAGAATGGTATGTAGTTCAGATTCCTGCCGACAAGGATATTGCTTGGGGTACAGAATCCGTTGATATGAACTATAAGGTTGCCTGCCAGCTTGCAGAGGGCAAAAAGCTTACAGTTACCGTTACCGGCAGTGACGCAAATACAATGAAAGATGAAAATGGCGGCGAAGATACAATCGCTTACACACCCACAGGCTTTGACGCAAAGGACTTTGACGCTGCTACAGGCGTTGGCGAATCCGCTACAGAAGTTACATCTTGGGTAGACGCTGATCCCGCCGTTAAGCTTACAATACCTGCAGCAAATTGGGAAGGCATCGCAGTTTCCGTTTATAAGACCACACTTACATATAATGTAGCTTTAGGTACTGTTTAATTCGATTTGTGATTACATGGAGGTAAAAGGATGAAAAAACTCATAGCTCTCGTCCTTTCGGCTGTAATGATTGCCTCCCTTGGACTTATCGCATTTGCAGCTAACAATATTACGCAGGAATCCGACCCCAAAAAATCGGACGTAATAGTAAGAACTGTTATTCCTCCGAGTTCGGAATCCTATACCGTTCAGATACCCGCCGACGTTGAAATACCCTGGGGTGACTCGGACGTCAGAGATATGAATCCCAAGGTCACTTGCCAGTTAAGGCTCGGCGCAAAGCTTACGGTCACGGTTACAGATTCAGATTCAACCAATACTCTTAAAAACGCGGACCGGACCGCAGGGCTTAAATATACGCCCACGGGGCTCGGCGTGGCTTATCAGTTTAAAGAGATAAGCAACGACGCAATCCCTAACGATACCGCAAATACCGTTTCGGTATGCGTTCCGAGCTTTGCCGGCGTTCCCATAGCGGTTTATCAAACCGATTTAACCTATACGGTTGATTACACTGCGCCTGCACCGTAATGTATCTCCCCCTTAGCATAAAAAATACTTTAGTAAAGGGGTGATTTCGTTGAAAAAGTTTTTATGCTTTGCATTATCAGCCATACTTATCTTTGCTTTGAACGTTGTTTCATTCGGCGCGGACGCGGCTGCCGGCGGTTCAATGGTAATCAGCACCAGTGTTCCGGAAAAGAGTAAAATTACCGTTCATTACAACAGCGACGGCGGCTACGTTATGTTCGACGGCAAAATTTGTCCCGACGGAACCGAAATCACCGTTGGCAGGTTCGGCGACGTAAATCTTGACGTTGTTTGCGGCAAAAACCATCACGTCAGTAAAGTCACCGTAAACGGCGAGGACGTTACCGATAAATTTGAAAACGGAACGCTTCGGCTTGAGGACGTTGCTTCGGATATAACGGTTGAGTTCGGCTTCCGGGATTGCACTACCGACCCCAACGACAAATGCGAAAAGCTTAACGTAGGCGGTACCGTCTACCTTGGCGACAAAAAGGTTGAGAATGCCGATTTGAATTTCGATTTCGGCAACTACACCGCCAAGACCGATGAAAACGGCAGGTATTTCGTAGAGGATTTGTCCGAGGGCAGACATTCCGTCACCGTCACCAAGGACGGTCAAAAGCTCGGCACTTGCGAATTTGTTGTTGAGTTTTCGGACAGCGCGGCGGACACTACGGTACAAAAGCTTCCCGACGGTACTCAGCTTGTTACCGTACCGAGCGGTACGAAGAACGTTTATTTGGATTTTGTAATCGTTGACGATAACGGCGACGGTATTCCCGATATTGACCCCGATTTGACCGATCCCACAATTCCCCCGGAGGGCGGCTTCGCAGCCGACGATACTACGGGCGGTTCGGGCGGCTCCGGCGGTTCGGGAAATCCCGACGAGAACGATTCGGGTATGTATATTACCGTAGGCACAGAGCCCGACAATAAACAACCCGACAACGACAAACCGAACGACGTCCCCGATAACAACGATAAACAGCCGGACAATAAACCGTCTGCGGATACTAACGATAAAAAGCCGGCGGCAAATACCGATACCGGCGACAAGAAACCCTCAAAGGTAGATAAAAACAAGATACCTACCATGGGCGCATTGCTTTCGGAAAACTTATGGATTCCGGCGGCAGTAATGCTTGCAAGCTTGTTCTTTATCGTTATACTCCTGTTGAAACGCAAAAAGGATAAGGAAGAGGAAGAAGCTCAATATGCCGATTTCTCGTAATTAAATGCTTATATTAAGAAAACCTCTTACGGCGGTCTTTCGACTGCCCGGGAGGTTTTCTTCCTTTTTAAGCCCGTTTGCAAAAACACGGCGGCTTTTTTAATTCTTAATTGATTTATTGATATGTTTATGGTAGAATATTAAATAATAGAGTAACTGCTGTAAGGAGGGGATAATATGAAAAAACGCTTAAAAAAAGCTTTGCCGCTTTTTTTGATGTTTGCGGCAGGCGCCGCCGCCTTAATTATAGCTATAGTTTACTTTAATTTTATATCCCAAAGAATTTATGACGACAGCACCAAACAGCTTCGTGAGGTTTACTCCCAGGTAAATCGCTCCTTCGGCTTCTTTGTGCAAAGAAATTGCGATTTTTTGGACAGCTTCAACGATTATTCCAAGACGGCTTCCGACGGCGACAAGGCCGTTGCCGACTATATAGGCGGCAAAAAGCAGAATTATAATTTTTCCGATTTTTACTTCGTTTCCGACGATAAATCATATGTAACCGTTGACGGCAAAAAAGGCAGTTTTCGCTTTGACGACGAATGGGACAACCTCTCCCAAAAGCGCGACGCCGTAATTTCGGGCGAAAAACTGTCCGACGGTCAGGAGATTACCGTTTTTGCCCAACCCGCCCAAAAGGGAAGCTATAAGGGCAGCGATTACAGCTTTATCGCGGTAAGCTATAACAACGCCGATTTGGCAAATTCTTTAAATGCGGACGCTTTTTCGGGCAAGGCGAAGTGCTTTGTCCTCAGAACGGACGGCAGCGTATTGCTCTCTACATACGAGGGCGGCAGCGTGTTCGGAAATTTGCTTACCTATTTAAAATCAAGCTCGGATTTGAGCGCGGAGTCGCTTAACGATATCAGCGACGATTGGAAAAATTCCGCCGAGGGCTTGCTGCGCTGCAAAATCGGCGGGGTAAGCCATTGCGTTTTGTATCAGCCCGTCGGCTATAGGGATTACCTGCTTTTGAGCGCGGTCGAGCAGAGCGCGGTAAGCGAGGGGCTTGTATATATTCAACAAATAACGGTCGACGTTTTGGTTGTTGTTTTCCTCTTGCTGAGCGTTTCAATGTTGACCTTCATTATATTAAGAAACCGCAAGCAGACCCGCAAAAACAGGCTTGAGCTTCAATACAGGGAATTACTGTTCGACGTGCTTTCAAAAAGCGTTGACGATATATTTATGATGCTTGACGCCGATAGGCGCAGTCTTGACTACATAAGCCCCAACGTAGAACGTCTGCTCGGCATTGATACCGAGGAGGTCGAAAAGGATTTCAAATCGCTCGAAAAATGCGCCTTCAATTTTGACGGCGTTATCTCCGAGGATAAACTCAATTCCATAGAGCTTAATTCAAGCAAATATTGGGAATGTGAATATATGCACCAGACTACGGGCGAACGCCGCTGGTACAGAATGACAATTTACCATGTAAGTATTCAGGAAGCTGCAAAGTACATCGTCGTAATGTCCGACCGCACCCTTGAACGTCAGATGAACCAAAAATTGAAAGAGGCGCTCGACGTTGCAAAAAGCGCCAACGAGGCGAAAAGCAATTTCCTTTCAAATATGTCGCACGATATCAGAACGCCCATGAACGCTATCGTAGGCTTTTCCATGCTTTTGGAAAAGGACGCGGACGATATCGCCAAGGTTCGCGAGTACACCCATAAAATTATGGCTTCAAGCCATCATCTTTTAAGCCTTATCAACGACGTATTGGATATGAGCAAGATTGAAAGCGGCAAAACCTCGCTCAATACGGAATGTTTCAATTTGCCCGCTTTGCTTGAGGAGCTTAATATAATATTGCTTCCCCAAGCGAAGGCAAAGGAGCAGAGCTTTACCGTCCACATTAAGGGTGCGCCGCCCGAACAGATGCTCGGCGACAGGCTGAGGCTTAATCAGATACTCATAAACCTTTTGTCAAACGCAATCAAATACACTCCGAACGGCGGAAAAATCGAGTTTATCATAAGCGAAATGCCCAAACCCTCCGGTCAGTACGCCAAGCTCAAATTTACCGTGCGTGACAACGGCATAGGTATGAGCGAGGAGTTCCAAAAGCAGGTGTTTAATCCTTTCAGCAGGGAGATAAACTCCGTAACCAACAAAATACAGGGTACGGGGCTGGGTATGGCGATAACCAAGAACCTTGTTGACCTTATGGGCGGCGTTATAAGCGTCGAGAGCGAGCTCGGCAAGGGCAGTACCTTTACGGTTGAGCTTAGCTTTTCTTTGCCGGATGGCGACGTCGGGCAGGAGGAGTGGATACGCCAAAAGGTGGACAGGATTCTTGTTGCCGACGACGAGGAGGAAATCTGCCTGAGTATTCGTGAAATGATGCGCGGTACGGGGGTTGACGTGTCCTATGTGACGGACGGCGACTCCGCAATAAAAAGGGCGATTGACGCTCACAAGGCGGGCGAGGAGTACAAGGTAATCCTTCTTGACTGGAAAATGCCCGGTACGGACGGCGTGGAGGCAGCCCGCAGAATAAGGGAAAGCGTCGGCTCGGACGTGCCGATACTCGTGCTTACCTCCTACGATTGGAGCGATATTGAGCAGGAGGCTCGGGAAGCGGGGATAGACGCATTTATGCCGAAGCCGTTTTTCGCTTCGACCTTCTGGCAGACCATTAAACCGCTGTTTGTCGAGCAAAATGATGAAGCGCAGGAAAATACTCCGGGGAACACGAAGTCTATGGACGGTTGTCTGTTCCTTGTCGCCGAGGATAACGAGCTTAATTCCGAAATACTTACGGAAGTTCTTGCTATGGACGGGGCTAAATGCGAGCTTGCGGTGAACGGAGAAGAAGCGGTTGAAATGTTCCTTAATTCCGAACCCGGCTATTATGATATGATATTAATGGACGTTCAGATGCCCGTAATGAACGGGTACGACGCGACAAGGCAAATTCGCCGAAGCAGTCATCCCGAAGCAAAGACCATACCCATAGTGGCCATGACCGCCAATACCTTTGCCGAGGATATACGCAACGCGCTAAATTCCGGAATGGACGGCCATCTCGCAAAGCCCATAGATATTGACAATATAAGGGAGCTTGTCGCAAAGCTTTTGAAAAAGAATAGGGAATAAAGCAAACGGAGCGTATCCGCAATTTCGATAAAATTAAAAAAATATACGGTATAGAACCTTTTGGCTCCATACCGTATTTTTTTGTTAAGCTTTTGCCGTTATTTAAGCTTTTCCATAAGCGCGGCAACGTCAATGGGCTTTGTTATAAAATCGTTCATACCGCTAAGGCGCGCCTTTTTTCTGTCCTCTTGCGATGAGTTTGCCGTGCAGGCAAATATGGGGATTGTTTTTGCGTCCTCGCGGTTTAAAGAGCGTATCGCCTTGGCAGCCTCAAAACCGTCAAGCTCCGGCATAAGCAAATCCATAAGTATGGCTGAATACTTGTCAGGCTCGGATTTTTCAAACATATCAAGGGCGATTTTGCCGTTTTTCGCAAGGTCTGCTTCATATCCGCCGCCGTGCAGAAGCTCAAGCATTATCTCGCCGTTAAGCTCGTTATCCTCGGCAACAAGTATTCGCTTGCCCGAAGACTTGGGCTGTTCGCCGTCGGGCTTTGCGGCGCCTTGCTCCTCCTGCGGCGAAAGCTCCGCCGTAAAGCTGAAGCTGAAGTCGCTTCCCTTGCCCTTTTCGCTTTCAAAGCTTATATCTCCGTCCATAAGCCTTGCAAGGTGGCGGCATATCGGAAGCCCAAGCCCCGTTCCGTGATTTCCCTTTGAAACCGTGTCAAGCTCCCGCGCGAAGGTGTCAAAAATATGCTTTTTGAATTCTTCCCCTATACCGTAACCCGTATCGGAAACGGTAACGGTGGTAAGGATTTTTTTGTTCCTTTTCATTTCCTGCTTAATCGTAAGGGAAACCTTGCCGCCGTTCGGAGTGAATTTTTTTGCATTGTCAAGCAGGTTTAAAATTATCTGTTGTATTCTCGCCTCGTCGGCAATTATATAAGGCCATTCGATTTTGCAGTCGACGGCGTATTTAATATTTTTTTCACGAAAAGCGTTTTCTGCCAAAAAGTTTATTGCGTCCGCAACAAGATTTAAGTCGATGGGACCGGGGTTGAGCTTCAGGTTCTTCTCCTGAAGGCTCGACATATCCAGCATATCGTTTACAAGCGACAGCAGATATTTTGCCGTAACGTTTGATTGGTTGATATGCCGTTTCAGCTTTTCGCCGTCGTCAAGCTCGTTCGACATAAGGTAGTTCAGACCGACAAGACCGTTTAGCGGCGTTCTGATTTCGTGGCTCATCGTGTTTAAAAACCTGTCCTTGATTTTTGCGTTTTCCCTGTTCGTGTTGTAACGGTAACGTAGTTTTGCAAGCAAAACCAAAAGAACCGCGATTACAAAGGCAAGTATAATAAAGGTCCTTACGGCAAAACGGTAGCGGTACATAAAATCGGAAAAATTGTATTCATACAGATTTTCCATAACGCCCTGTATTGTAAAGCCGCTTATTTCATCATCGGATAGCGCGGTGATAGCCTTGTTCAAAATGTTGATTAAAGTCTGCCCGTCCTCAACCGAAGCGCCATTTTGACCGTCATACGCAACAACCGCGGAAAAACAGTGCCTGTCGTCAAGCCCGAACACGGGTATAACCTTGAGATTTTCGTAAATCGGCTTAGCCATCCAGTATTCTACAACAAACTGGTTTTGCATAAGCATATCCGCCTCGCCGGAATTAACCGCGTCAAAGCAGGCGTTTATAGAAGGATAGTCGATAAATTTAAAGTTTGGATAAATTTTGCCGAGAACTTTTTTTATGGTTTGCGAACCGGTCGAAATGGCTATGGAAACGGGAGCGTTGCTCTTAAAGACGAAGCCCTCCCTTGCAACAACGACCTTCCTGCCCGAAAGATAGGGATTGCTTATGAGTATGCCCTTGGCTTTAAGGTTTTCCTCGTTGTATTCTACGCTTGAAACAAGGTCGAACCCGCCGTCCAAAAGCAGTTGGTAGGTTACATCTCCGTTTGGCAGGGCGACGTATTCAAAGTTTATGGAGCAAAGCTCCGATATACGGTCGAAAATGTATCTCGAAATGCCCCCGAATTCGCCGTTGTCGTCAACGAAGGAGACGGGAATTCTGTCCTGAACATAGCCTATTTTAACCGTTTTGTGAGCTGCGATATATTCCTTTTCCTGTTGTGTAAATTCAATTTGAACTTTTTTGCTTTGTTCGGCTTGCTCTGTTTGCTCTGTCTGTTGTACCGCTGCGGCGCAGGGCTCGATTATGCCGATTGACAGCATTGTCATAATCAAAAACAAGGAAATTATCAAATTGCCCAATCTGCGCTTCATACTTTCAAGCCCCCTATTCGGCGCGCGGCGCCGGGAAAATCAACGTCTTAATACTTTAAATTATTATATTCCCAAAAGCACCGTTTGTCAAACTCCGAGGGCAAAAAAACGCGCGTTTTTCAAGGAAAAAGTAAGTTTTAAAACCTTGCCTTTTTTATGCGTATATGCTACAATACACTATTAGATAAACCGAGCTTTTTAACTTCGGAGGTATAAACTGCAAATGAATAAGATTAAACGTGATTTAAGAAGAACGGCGTCCGTCGTGCTTTTGGCTACGATTTCCGTTTTGTTTATAATATCTTTCTTCCGCATATCCGCCGCCATACGTCAGCGTTCGTACAGCAGAATGCAGGAGGGCGTTCAGACGGTAATCAACGAGGTAAGCTCAAAGCTTATGCGTGACAGCCGTATCCTTAACGCAACGGCAAAGGTTTTGTCGTCCGCGGACAATTTCGACGTTGAGTCAATGCGTGAAATTATCGGCAATATTTCGCCCTTGCTTGAAACGACCAAGGTGCGCATACTTATGCCCGACAACCGAATCCTTACCCCCGACGGAAACGTTACCGACGCCTCCGAAGCGGTCAATCTTTCATATGAAAAAGAGGTTGCCCTGGGCGAGCATATTTCCGGACGTGTTGTAAACGCTGCGTCCGGCATAGCGTCCATAAGGCATTTTGTCCCCATAGAAAAGGACGGCGAGATTGTTGCGCTGCTTTACGGCGTAACAAGGCTTAACGAGCTTCCCGACTCGCTTAACATAAGCAATATTTACAATTCCTCGGCGGACGTATTTATGATAGATACCGAAACAGGCGATTTTCTTCTCGATACCATGCACGACAAGCTCGGGAATATCGACGATTACAGCGCGAACGATCCCGACCGCAAAACAAAGGGCAACGTATCCTGGGAAAAATATACCCAACAGCTTGTCGGCTTAAAATCGGGCTACGTCGTTTTTCGTTCAAACAATACGGACGGCTGGGAGTGTATGAACTTTGCGCCTGCAGGCATAAACAAATGGGCTATTGCCGTTGCCGTACCCGAAAAGGAAGCGTTTACAAGCGTTTATGCCGTAAGGAACGTTTATATTGTTATCGGCTCTCTTATGCTTATAAGCATTGCGCTTTACTATATGTTTATAAACAGGCAAACCAAAAAAATGGTGTCGCACGCCGTCGAACGCGCGGTGCTTGAGGAAAAGCTTAAAAAGGCGGAGGCGGCGGAAAGGGCCAAAACTACGTTTTTGAGCAATATGTCCCACGATATAAGAACCCCCATGAACGCCATTATAGGCTTTACGACGCTTGCCGAAACCAATATCGACAATAAGGAAAGAGTCCGGGAATACCTTACAAAAATTCTGTCGTCAAGCAATCACCTTTTGAGCCTTATTAACGATATACTTGATATGAGCAGAATCGAATCGGGCAAGCTCAATATCGAGGAAAAGCCCTGCTCGCTCTCCGACATATTCAAGGATATGAGGAATATAATCCAAACGCAGATGAACTCGAAGCAGCTCAATTTCTTTATGGATACCATGGACGTTGTCGACGAGGATATTTACTGCGACAAGCTCCATGTAAATCAGGTGCTTTTAAACCTTTTGTCAAACGCAATAAAATTCACCTCTCCCGGCGGTTCGGTTTCGCTTACGGTTCAGCAAAAGCCGGGCGCGCCCAAGGGTTACGGCAACTACGAAATCAGGGTTAAGGATACGGGTATCGGTATGAGCGAGGAGTTCGCCGAGCATATCTTTGAACCGTTTGAACGGGAACGGACCTCTACCGTAAGCGGCATACAGGGCACGGGCCTCGGTATGGCGATTACCAAGAATATCGTCGACACCATGGGCGGCTCTATCGAGGTTAAAACGCAGCAGGGAAAGGGTACGGAGTTTATTGTCAATTTACAGCTTAAACTCCAAAACGAAACAAAGCAGGCGTCCGTTATACGGGAGCTTTCCGGCGTCAGGGGACTTGTCGTTGACGACAACTTCCAGACCTGCGACAGCGTAACGAAAATGCTCGCCCAAATCGGTATGCGCGCCGAGTGGTCCATGCACGGCAAGGAGGCGGTTCTCAGAGCGCGGCAGGCGGTCGAGATGGACGATGAATTTTACGCTTACATAATAGACTGGGCGCTTCCCGATTTAAGCGGAATTGAGGTCGCCCGTCAGTTGAGGACGATAGTCGGCAAACACGTTCCCATAGTAATACTTACCGCATACGACTGGACTTCCATTGAGGAAGAGGCGAGGGAAGCGGGCGTAACAGCATTTTGCAATAAGCCCATTTTTATGTCGGAACTCAGGGAAACCCTGCTTTACGCCATAGGCAAAACCGAGCTTCCCGGTAAAAAAGAGGAGTTTATTCCGGACCCGGTTGAGGAGCTTAAGGGCAAAAGACTTTTGCTTGTTGAGGATAACGAGCTTAACAGGGAAATAGCCCAGGAATTGCTTAACGAGAGCGGGTTTGAGGTCGATACCGCCGAGGACGGCGTCGTAGCCGTAGATAAGATTAAAAATTCCGAACCCGGCTACTATGCGCTTGTGCTTATGGACGTTCAGATGCCTAATATGAACGGGTACGAGGCTTCAAAGGCGATAAGAGCGCTTGAAAATCCCGCGCTTTCGTCAATTCCCATAGTCGCCATGACCGCCAACGCCTTTGATGAGGACAGAAAAAAGGCTATAGAAAGCGGTATGAACGACCACGTCGCAAAGCCCATAAACGTAAATAACCTTTTGCAGGTTCTCATAACTCAGCTTTCCGAAAGCAAAGACGCTTCAGAAAATGCCGCCGAGAGCGACGCGGATAACCGCTAAAACAGGAAAAAGCCGTTTTCCGATTATTTATACGGGCTTTGTCCTTATAAAAATAAAGTTTATACTTTACATTGTGTAACATATTTGCTATAATACAAAATATGGAATGGAAAATTATAAGCTTGGATGTGATATTGTGAAATGTCCTTTTTGCGGATGCGAGGAAAGCAAAGTTATTGATTCAAGACCTACCGACGAGGGCGAAAGAATACGCCGCAGGCGGGAGTGTACCAAGTGCGCCAAAAGGTTTACTACCTATGAAATTATCGAGAGCGTTCCTATTCTTGTTATAAAAAAGGATAAATCACGCGAGGTATTCGACCGCAACAAGCTTTTGGGCGGCTTGCTCAGGGCTTGCGAAAAAAGGCAGGTCACCATAGAAACGCTCGAAAAGGCGGTTGACGAAATCGAGGCGAGCCTTCAAAATTCCCTTGACCGCGAGGTTACCTCTATTCATATAGGCGAGCTTGCCATGGAAAAATTAAAGGATATAGACGAGGTCGCCTATGTGCGTTTTGCTTCGGTCTATCGCCATTTTAAGGATATTAACGCCTTTATGGACGAGCTTTCGAGCTTGCTTGAATCCAAATGATTTTCAGCCCGTGATTTAACCCGCGGGCTGAAATTTTGCCTTTTTTAACAGTTGAATTTTTTTGAATTTTGTATTATCATAAAATATGAAGGTGATACTTTTGAAGGTTTCAACAAAGGGCAGATACGCTTTAAGGCTTATGCTTGACCTCGCCATGCACAGGGAGGACGGCTGTATTTCCATAAAAACGGTTTCCCAAAGGCAGGGTATAAGCGAAAAATATCTTGAGCAGATAATAAAGATGCTTTCAAAGGCAAAGCTTGTTGAAAGCACAAGGGGAGCGCAGGGCGGCTATAAGCTGGTAAAAGAGCCTTCCGAGTACACCGTAGGCGAAATCCTGCGGGTGACGGAGGGCAGTCTTGCTCCCGTTGAATGTTTAAACGACGACAGCGCCTGCGAAAATTGCGAAAACTGCGTTACATTTGAGATTTGGCAGAACGTGCTTGACGCAATAAACGAGGTTGTGGACAATATTACGCTCGAATATTTGGTAAAAAAGCAAAAGAACAAGGGAACCTGCTGCAACAAGGGTTAAAATTTCGATTTTATTTTTGCGCTCTCCGTTTACGGGGAGCTTTTTTTGCGGATTTTTTCTTCAAACTCCCGAAGCGAAGGTAAAAATCGCAGTTGATATTTATTTAAAAACCAATTAATTAATAAATTATTTACAATTTTTTCTGCATATTTTATTGACAAACGCGGAAAATAAAGCTAAAATTAACACTGTTAGCACTCGATAAAGCAGAGTGCTAACAGTGAAAACAAGAGGCGGTGAGAAAATGGAAATGACCGAGAGAAAAGAGAAAATTCTTGCAGCCGTTGTTGAAAAATATATTCAGACGGGGGAACCCGTCGGCTCCAAATCGCTTGTCGATATACTCGGCTTTCCCGTTTCCTCGGCAACCGTAAGGAACGAAATGGCGGAGCTTAGCGAAATGGGCTATCTTGAACAACCGCACACGTCCTCCGGCCGCATACCGTCAAGCAAGGGCTATCGCTATTATATCGAGCATCTTATGACGGCTTACGAGATGTCCCCGGTGGAAAAGGGGCTTATCAATTCAAAGCTTATGGAGTCCTCCGGAGACCCGCAGTCCGTACTCGAAAAAACGGGCAATATACTTGCGGATATTACAAAATGCGCGGCGATAACCACAACGCCCTCAGACGTTGAGGCGGTAATCAAAAAGGTTGAACTCGTACCCATAGGCACGCGTACCGCAATGGTTGTAATGCTCACTTCAACCGGTATTTTAAAAACCAGGGTGTGCAGAACGGTAAGCGAAATTACCATAGACGTTGCCGAAAGCTTTTACAATATAGTCAAGTCAAATTTCGTCGGCAAGCCCGCTTCCGAGCTGTCCATAGCCAAAATACAGACTCTTGCCCTCTCTTTGGGCGAAAAGGCTCTTGTGATGACTCCGCTTTTGGTAGCGCTTTCCGACGCCGCCAAAATGACGGAAAGAACCGAGCTTCTGCTTGAAGGGCAAACCAATCTGTTAAACCACCGTGAGCTTGAATACAACGCCTTCGAGCTTATGGAGTTCTTGCGCAGGGCGGAGCCGCTTAATAAGGTTTTTTCCTCTTACAGCGGAAAGGACGGCGTACCCAACGTTTTGATAGGGAACGAAAATATGTTTAAGGAGCTTCAAAATTCCACCATGATTTTCTCAAAGTATTCAATAGGAAATCATGAGAGCGGGACGCTCGGAATTATAGGCCCTACAAGAATAGATTACGCAAGGCTGATACCGAGCATCAAGTATTTGACCGAGGTTGTCGGAATAATTCTTTCGGATAATTTGGAGGATTAGCAATGGCAAAAAAAGAGAATAAAAAAAATCCGCTTCAGGATGAAAACGCAAAAAGCGAAGCCCAAACGGCTCGGCAGGCGGAGGCCGAAGTTGAAGCCGAAGTCGAGGCCGAAGCCGCGCAGGACGCGGGCGTGGTCGAGGCCGAAGCCGCGCAGGACGCGGGCGTGGTCGGGGACGAAGCGGAAAACGCCGAAAAAGAACCGTCTGAGCTTGAAAGTCTTAAGCTTCGGCTTGAGCAGATGAACGACAGGCTGTTGAGAACTCTTGCGGAGTATGAAAACTACCGTAAAAGAAGCCAAAAGGAAAAAGAACAGGCTTATAACGACAGCAAGGCGGCAACGCTTTCGCAATTTTTACCCGTGCTTGATAATTTTGAGAGGGCGGCAAACAATAAAGACGCGTCCGCAGAGGATTACCAAAAGGGAATCGATATGATTTTCAATAATTTTGCGGAAATCATCTCAAAATCGGGCGTTGAGGCGTTCGGCGAAAAGGGCGAGGAGTTTGACCCGAATTTACATTCGGCGGTAATGCACACAGAGGACGAGAACGAAAAGGAAAACGTAATCGTCGAGGTTTTTTCAAAGGGTTACAAAATGGGCGACAGAATACTTCGCCCGGCAGTGGTTAAGGTAGCAAATTAAATTCATATAAATTTTATTTTTCACGGAGGTATATATTATGGGAAAGGTTATAGGAATTGACTTAGGTACAACAAATTCCTGCGTAGCGGTTATCGAGGGCGGCGAGCCCGTAGTTATCGCAAACGCAGAGGGCGCAAGAACAACGCCTTCGGTTGTAGCGTTTTCAAAGAATAACGAGAGGATGGTAGGTCAGGTCGCAAAGCGCCAGGCAATCACAAACCCCGAAAGAACCGTATCGTCCATAAAAAGACATATGGGTTCGGATTACAAGGTAAAGGTTGACGAAAAGGAATATACTCCGCAGGAGATTTCCGCCATGATTCTCGCTAAGCTTAAAAGCGACGCCGAAAGCTATCTCGGCGGAAAGGTTACGGAGGCTGTAATTACCGTCCCCGCATACTTTACCGACTCACAGCGTCAGGCTACAAAGGACGCCGGTAAAATCGCCGGCCTTGATGTTAAGAGAATTATCAACGAACCTACCGCGGCGGCTCTTGCTTACGGTATCGATAAGGAAGAGGACCAAAAGGTAATGGTTTACGACCTTGGCGGCGGCACCTTTGACGTTTCTATTATAGAAATGGGCGACGGCGTTCAGGAGGTTCTCGCAACGGCGGGCAACAACCATCTCGGCGGCGACGACTTTGACCAAAGGATTATCGACTGGCTTGCGGACGAGTTTAAAAAGGAGCAGGGTATAGACCTTCGTTCCGATAAAATGGCAATGCAGAGGTTAAAGGAGGCGGCGGAAAAGGCAAAAATCGAGCTTTCCGGCGTAACGACTTCAAATATCTCTCTTCCGTTCATTACAGCGGACGCGTCGGGCCCCAAGCACCTTGAAACTACGCTTACAAGAGCAAAATTCAACGAAATGACGGCTGATCTTGTAGAGGCCACAATGGGCCCCGTTCGTCAGGCGCTTTCGGATTCCGGGCTTGACGCTTCTCAGCTTAACAAGATATTAATGGTTGGCGGCTCTTCAAGAATTCCCGCCGTACAGGAGGCTATTAAGGGCTTTACCGGTAAAGAGCCTTTCAAGGGAATCAACCCCGACGAATGTGTTGCCGTAGGAGCGGCAATTCAGGGCGGAGTTCTCGGCGGAGACGTTGAGGGCATACTTCTTCTTGACGTTACGCCGTTGTCGCTCGGTATTGAAACCATGGGCGGCGTAAACACAAAGATTATCGAAAGAAATACCACAATCCCCACAAAGAAAAGCCAGATTTTCTCAACCGCCGCGGACAATCAGACCTCTGTTGAGGTTCACGTTCTTCAGGGCGAAAGGGAATTTGCCAAGGACAACAAAACCCTCGGCGTGTTCCATCTTGACGGCATTATGCCCGCCCCCAGAGGAGTACCGCAGATTGAAGTAACCTTCGATATAGACGCCAACGGCATAGTTCATGTTTCCGCAAAAGACCTCGGCACGCAGAAAGAGCAGTCAATTTCAATTACCTCCTCCACCAATATGTCCAAGGAGGATATTGAAAAGGCGGTTAAGGAAGCCGAGCAGTTTGCCGAGCAGGACAAAAAGCAGAAGGAGGCCGTAGACGCAAAGAACGAGGCGGAACAGCTTGTATATCAGAGCGAAAAAATTATTCAGGAAAACGGCGACAAGTTCTCGCAGGAGGATAAGGACGACGTTCAGAAGAAGATTGACGCTCTCAAGGAGGCTCTCAAGGGCGAGGATATAGAGGCTGTAAAATCCAAGAAAGACGAGCTTACACAGGCGTTCTATAAGGTATCCGAGGAGCTTTACAAGCAGGCGGCGGCTCAGGCGCAGGCTCAGCAGGGCGCTCAAAACGCAGACGCTCAGAACGGCGCTAAGGGCGGCGACGGATACTATGAAGCGGATTATACCGACGTTGAGGATAACAACAACGGCAATAACTGACGAATAAGCGGGAGGGGCTGCGGCTTCTCCCGTATATCCCCATTAATACGGAGATTTACTTATGGCAGATAAAAGAGATTATTACGAAGTCCTCGGAGTTGACAGGAACGCAAGCGAGGATGAAATTAAAAAAGCATACAGGCAGACCGCTAAAAAATATCATCCCGATTTGCACCCGGGCGATAAGGAAGCCGAGGAAAAGTTTAAAGAGGCAAACGAAGCCTACGAGGTGCTTTCCGACGCCGACAAAAAAGCCCGTTACGACCGATTCGGCCATGCCGGCGTAGATCCCAATTACGGCGCGGGTCAGGGCGGATACGGCGGCTTCGATATGGATTTTGACCTCGGCGATATACTCGGCAGTATGTTTGGCGGCGGCTTCGGCGGTTTCGGCGGCAGATCCAATCCGAACGCTCCGCAGAGGGGTACCGATACTCAGGCAAGCGTAACCATTTCGTTTGAGGAGGCGGCAAAGGGCTGTAAACGCACGGTAGAGTCAATGAAAATCGACGTCTGCGACGAGTGCCACGGCAGCGGCGCGGCTCCCGGAACAAGCGCGAAAACCTGCCCGGAATGTCACGGCAGAGGTCAGGTGACCGCACAGCAGAGGACTCCCTTCGGCGTAATCCAAACTCAAAAAACCTGCTCTCGCTGTAACGGAAAGGGCAAGGTTATAGACACTCCCTGTAAAAAGTGCCGCGGCGCGGGCAGGGTAAGGAAACCTTCGAGCATCGAAATCAGCATACCCGCAGGTATTGACGACCGCCAGGTTATCAACGCCAGAGGGCAGGGCAACAAGGGCATAAACGGCGGACCGGCGGGCGATTTAAAGGTCGTAGTAAACGTAAGGCCGCATCCCATTTTCGAGCGTGAAGGCTATAACGTATGGGTTGAAATGCACATAACATATCCCGAAGCCGTTTTGGGCTGCGAGCTTGAAGTTCCCACGCTTGAAGGCAAGGTGAAATACAACGTACCCGCGGGAACGCAGTCGGGCGATATTTTCAAGCTCCGCAACAAGGGTATCCAAACCCTTAACAACCGCGGCAAGGGCGACGAGCTTGTCAGGGTAATAGTTGACGTGCCCAAAAATCCCAGCGCAAAGCAAAAGGAAATTATCAGGCAGCTTGCGCAGGAGCTTGGCGGCAGCGGCAACCATTTGGGCGAGGAAGAGAAAAAATCCTTCTTCGGCAAAAAGAAAAAGTAAGATTACAGCAGATGTGAAATGCATCCCGAAAGTCGGGATATGTGATAAAGGAGCTTAAAAAGGAATAATAGGCAACAAAAAGCAAAAATTAATCGGTCATGCCAAGGTAAAACTTGGTATGACCGTTTTCATTAGGTTTTTTCTTTTATAAATTATCGAGATGATACAGATATATTATATGCTAATAAATATATGTTGATAAAGCAAACAAGCCTTGACAAAATGCTTAGGGGGGGGGTAGAATATAATTGTTATAAGCAAATAAATTTTTTAAGGCGTTAATTAAAAGCGTTAAAAAATTTATATAGCGTGCCGTTTTTAAGGACAGCGTGCACAAATTAAGGAGGAAAAGCTATGAAAAACTCAATCACACGGCGCAAAATTTTATCGCTGCTTTTATCGCTTGCGATGATACTTACCGCTTTGCCGCTTGCAGGCGTTACCGCCTTTGCGCAGGACGAGCAGGAGTACACAAGCGGCGATTTCAAGTATGTTTTGCTTGAAGACGGCACGGCGGAAATTACGGCTTACACGGGAAAAGCGGACAAGCTTGAAATTCCCTCGTCGCTTGACGAACACAAGGTTACAAGCTTAGGCTTGCTGTCGCTTTGGAACGGTGCTTTTGAAAGCGTTACAATCCCCGACAGCATTACAAAAATAGGCGCTTCCGTATTCCAAAATTGCGCAAAATTGACGACCGTTACAATTCCCGCAAGCGTTGCAAGCATTGACTCAACTTCGTTCGAGGGCTGCGAAGCCTTAACGG
Source organism: uncultured Clostridia bacterium (assembly GCA_947630835.1). Classification (GTDB taxonomy): domain Bacteria; phylum Bacillota; class Clostridia; order Oscillospirales; family Acutalibacteraceae; genus Fimenecus. Next base: position 26,826 of record CANRIZ010000003.1, read on the forward strand.
AAATCAAGGTTGACGAGGGCAACAAAAATTATACCTCGCAGGACGGCGTTCTGTTTACCGCGGATAAAGCAGAGCTTGTACAGTATCCCATAGGCAACGCAAGAACTTCATACGAAATTCCGAGCGGCGTTGCAAAAATAGGCGATTGGGCGTTTTGCGCGAGCATTTTGGCGAACGTAACTATCCCCGAAAGCGTTAAAACCATAGGCGAAGGCACGTTCCAGGATTGCTGCAATCTCAATGAAATCGTAATTCCCAACGGCGTTGAAAGCATAGGAAACAGCGCGTTTTTCAACAGCGGTCTGACAAGCGTACAGCTTTCCGAGAGCGTTACGAGCATAGGCAACGCGACGTTCGGCGGCTGCCGCTATTTAAAGGAAATAACTGCCGCCGAAAACAGCAAGAGCTTTTCTTCGCAGGACGGCGTTCTGTTCAGCAAGGATAAAACCGTTCTTGTCTGCTATCCCTTCGGATGCAGAGAAACCGAATACGCAATCCCCAACGGCGTTGAGAGTATAGGCGATTGGGCGTTTTACTGTTGTTATTATTTAACGAGCATTACAATCCCCGACGGCGTTAAATTCATAGGCGAAAGCGCATTTTGCAATTGCAATGAATTGGTAAGCGTAACTGTTCCCGGAAGCGTTGACACGATAGGCGAGGGCGCATTCCAAAACTGCTCGTCGCTGAGCAGCGTTGCAATCAAAAACGGCGTTAAGCACATAGACTCTTGGGCGTTTGCCTGGTGCGACGGCTTAACGTTTATAGTAATTCCGAGAACCGTTGAAAACATAGAGGAATCTGCGTTTGAAAACTGCAACAGCTTAGATTCAATATTCATTTTGAATAAAAACTGCGTTTTGAACAATGTTTCGCTGCTTGCCGAAACCGAAATTTACTGCTATGAAGGTTCAACCGCCGAAAGCTATGCAAAAGCCTACGGCAACGTCTTTAATGTTTCCGGATATACTGTTTCGGACGCAACGGCGATATTGAGGCATATTGCAAATATAGAATTAATCGACGAAAGTATCGAAGCAATCGCCGATGTAAACGCCGACGGCAAGATTACTTTAACCGACGCAAAATGGGTGCTCCAAGTAGTTGCAGGTCTGAGGAACGAGTCAACCATGGAGCCGATTAAGTAACAATTAAATAAAATTTAAAACAAAAATTCAAAGCGGTCGCGCCGGGGAAATCCTCGGTATGACCGCTTTGTTTGTTATCGGTTAATAGAATTTTGAATTTCAGCGCTTTAACGGTTCAACGGTGAACTCGTACTCGTATTCCTTATTGGAATGAAGAATATACGGTTCGCGAACATGTGCGTCTCCCGGCATATCGCCGCCTACGCCCATCTGCGCCAGGTCAAAGTTAAAGGTGGTAATATCGGAGTGCTTTAACTCGTGTATATGCGTTGCCTGTTCAAGCTCGTTGCAGGTGTAATGCCATGCGCTGAAGCTCAGGGGCTTTTCGGGCATTGAGGTGAACTTCAACCCCTTATTGCCGTCTGCGGAGCTTAACTCAACATATCTTACGTCGGTTCTGTTTGCGTTCTCCTGCGGCCTCATATAGTGGTGTTCAAGGTCGTTTACGCTCTTGCCCCAAATGCTTATCTTGCCGCCCGTTTTTCTGTCGGGGTATGTTTCGTGCGGGCCTCTGCCGTACCATTTAACGCTGTCAAGCTCTTTTACAAGACCGAACTGCATACCGAATCTTAAAATCGGCCCGAATTTCGGCACGCCCTTCAGCTTGATTTTTATTTTACCGTTCGGGTAAATCGTAAATACCGTGCGAACGCCCTTCATTGAAAGAACGTCCCATTCATGCTCGATTATCAGTTTGCCCTCCGGGGTTTTGTCGATTTTGGATACTATGCCGCTGCAATTATCCGTAGCCTTTTTCCACCTGTAATATGGGTGGAACGGAATAACGTAAGGCACAAAATTAGTAACAGAAAGGTCGTTGTCGGTAACGGCTCTGAAAAAGCTCGGCTTAATCTCCGTCCTTACATATTCCTTCTCGTCGTATTTGAGCGAAACGATTTTACCGTTTTTGATAACAACCGAGAAGCCCTCGCCGTGAATTACAAGCTTGTTGTCGTGGCTCGAGAAGCTGATATCCTTTTTCTCGTATTCCTCCTCTGCGGGCTTTGCCTCTTTGATTATAAACTGATCAAAGCTCTGCTCGTAGCCCTTGGGGCAATACGGCTTATCCTCCTTTGTTATGAACGAAACGGTCAGTATATACTCCCTGCCGTCGTCCTGCGGCTCGGAGTAGGGTACGGTTATTTCCTTTTGGGAAAGGGGAGGTACCTTGACTGTTTTAAGCGAACCGTTTTCGGTAATAATACCGTCGGCGGCAACGCTCCATTTTATCGTATATTCCGAAAGGTCGGTGAAAAGATGCTTGTTTATTAAAACAAACTTCCTGTTTTCCAAATCCTTCGCCTCGATTTTCATCTCGGCGTAGACCTTTTTAACCTCGTAATACGAGGGGTGGGGCTTTCTGTCGGCGGCAATAATGCCGTTGGCGCAGAAATATGTATTGCTGCCCGTCATTGCGGTAGTGTTCGGAAGCTGAAGCGGCCTTTTCGGCTCAAGCTTTTCAAAGTCCGTACCGTACAGCCAGTGATCGCCGTCCTCGGCCTTGTAGCGTATCGACTGATCCACAAAGTCCCAAATAAATCCGCCGCACATATTCTCGTACTTTTCAAAGTCGTCCATATATTCTTGGAAATTTCCGAGACTGTTCTCCATGGCGTGGGCGTATTCGCAAAGTATAACCGGTCTTGTGTAAGCCTCCTTGGGTATGGGCTTTGAGTCGGCGGCAAGGGAATTTGCGATATTGTCATACAGAGAAATGGTTATAGGCTCTCTTTTGCCGAGCTTTTCCATAACGTCCGCCAGCGGATACATTCTCGATATAACGTCGCTTTTTGTAAAATCAAAATCACCCTCGTAATGGAACTGCCTTGTGCCGTCGAGCTTTAATGCGGCTTCCTTCATCTTTTTGAAGTTGTCGCCGTCGCCCGCTTCGTTGCCGAGCGACCACATGAATATGCAGGCGTGGTTCCTGTCGCGAAGCACCATTCTCTCCATTTTGTCAACAACGGCGCCCGTCCATACGGGGTTGCTGCCCGGTACGTTTTTCCTCCTTACGCCGTGGCTTTCCAAATCGCACTCGTCCATAACGTAAAGGCCGTACTCGTCGGCAAGCTCGTAAAGATACGGGTCGTCGGGATAATGAGAGGTGCGTATTGCGTTGATATTCGCCTTTTTCATCAGGCTCAAATCCTGCTCGAATCTCTCCTTGGGGACCGCCCAGCCGTGATCGGGGTCAAAATCGTGGCGGTTTGTACCCCTTATCATCAAGGGTTTGCCGTTAAAGAGTATCTTCTCGCCGACTATTTCAACCTTCTTGAAGCCGAATTTTATTGACTTAAAGCAATGTATATCTCCGTCGGCGGCAAGCTCTATTACAAGATTATATAGGTTCGGCGTTTCCGCAGACCATTTTTCGGGGTTCTCGATGAGCCTCGAAAGCTTGATTTTGTTTACGCCCTTTTGCGCGCTGAGCTTTTGAGAACCAAGCTCGGTCTTTTTGCCGTCCTTTTCGATAAACGCTTTAACCTCTGCGTTTTTAACCGTGTCGGAATAGTTGTTAACGCTTATTTCAAGCTGTGTGTCGGAGTCCTTGTATTCGCCGTCAAGCTCGGTCGTTATATAAAAATCCCTTACGCATACCTTTGGCTCGGCGTAAACGTAAACGTCCCTGTATATTCCGCACAAAAGCCACATATCCTGATCTTCAAGGTACTGAGCGTCGCTGTATCTGTAAACCTTGGCGCAGACGAGGTTTGAACCGACGGTTACATATTTTGTAATATCAAATTCATGGGGAGTCATAGAACCCTGAGAATAGCCGACAAATTCCCCGTTGACATAAACCTCCAGCGCGGATTTTGCGGCACCGAAATGCAGGAAAATCTGCTTGCCGTCGAAGCTCTCGGGAAGCTCAAATTTCCTCCTGTAAAGCCCTATCTCCTGCATATTGTAATCAATCGACGGGATTTTTGACTTGCTTCTCGAAACGGCGTTGGGGAAGGTAGAGGCGTAATAGTACGGATAACTGCCCGTCTTTTCCGTTTGCCATACGGACGGAACGTTTATTTCCCTCCAGGAGGATACGTCGTATTCCGGCTTGTAAAAATCGTCGGGGCAGTTTTTAACGCCCATTTGCCAGTAGAATTTCCATTCGCCGTTTAAGGACATTTTGTACTTGCCGTCGTCCCTGTTGAGAGCCTGTTCTTCACTCTCGCAGCAAAAAGCAAGAACATGGCCGTCCTCCTTGTTCTTTTTGAACACCTGCGGATTTTCCCAGTCAAAATTGCCTTTTCCCATATGTGCAACCCCCAAATTTTTTTAAAAAAGTTTTTTAAAATTTCTTGACATTTTTGATTTGTAGATATATAATAAACTGCTATTAAAATGGAATTATATACGCTTGTCAAAAAATCTGCATTTGTATTTTAGCACAAAAGGCGTTTAAAATCAAGCCTGTATAAGCACAGTTTAACAGTTGTTCTCCGCGTTCAAAGAGAACCTTGCGGCGGCGCCCGGCGGGATTGTTGCCCCCAAGCGGACGTCTGTCCAAGCTTAAAAAATTTATGGAGAGTGATTAAGCCCATGGTGAATGTCAAACCACAAAAATTCGGAAAGACCACAAGAATGACATTTTCTAAAATTAATGAGGTTATGCAGATGCCCAACCTTATTGAGGTGCAGAAAAAGTCGTACCAATGGTTCCTTGACGAAGGCCTTAAAGAGGTATTCCGCGATGTTGCGGATATTACGGACTTTTCCGGTAACCTTGCGTTGAGTTTCGTTGATTACAGAATGGATGAATCCCCCAAGTATACCGTAAAAGAATGTAAAGAGAGAGACGCAACATATGCCGCTCCTTTAAGAGTTACTGCGAGATTACTCAATAAAGAAACGGGCGAAATAAAAGAAAACGAAGTATATATGGGTGATTTCCCGCTTATGACGGATTCGGGAACATTCGTAATTAACGGCGCGGAGCGTGTTATTATTTCACAGCTCGTCCGTTCGCCGAGCGTTTATTTTGATATGACGCACGACAAAACCGGTAAGGAGCTCTACACCGCCACGGTTATACCCAACAGGGGCGCTTGGCTTGAATACGAAACCGACCAGAACGATATTTTCTACGTCCGTATAGATAAAAACCGCAAAATACTTATAACCACCCTTATCAGAGCTTTGGGCTTAAGCTCAAATACCGAAATACTCGAATTTTTCGGCTATGACGACAGAATCAAGGCAACGCTCGAAAAAGATACCACAATTAATACCGAGCAGGCTCTTATCGAGGTCTACAAAAGGCTTCGTCCCGGCGAGCCTCCCACTCTCGAAACGGCTCAGTCCCATTTGGAGGGTCTGTTCTTCGATTCCCGCCGTTACGACCTTTCAAGGGTAGGCAGATACAAATACAACAAAAAGCTCTGCATCTCCGCAAGAATTGCCGGCTTTAAGGCAAGCCGCCCCGTAGTAAGCGCGCTTACCGGCGAGGTACTTGCAAACGAGGGCGATTTAATCACTCCCGAGCTTGCTTACAGAATAGAGCAGGAGGGCGTCGATACCGCTTATGTTGACAACGAGGGCGTCGAGGTAAAGGTTTACTCAAACGCTATGGTTGACGCTTTGGAGTATGTTCCGATGTTCAGCGTTGAGGAGCTTGAAAAAATCGGAATTAACGAAAAAGTACGCTTCGGCGTATTGCAGGAAATACTTGAAAAATGCGGCGACGACAAGGACGCTCTTAAAGAGGAAATGTCCATTCGCGCCGACGACCTTATCCCCAAGCACATCATTGTTGAGGATATTATGGCGTCCATCAACTACCTTAACTGCATTGCCTGCGGCGTAGGCGTTACCGACGACATAGACCACCTCGGCAACAGGCGCATACGCTCGGTGGGCGAGCTTCTTCAAAACCAGTTCAGAATAGGCTTTTCAAGAATGGAAAGGCTTGTTAAGGAGAGAATGACTCTCCAGGCTCAGGAGCCCGACAAGGTAACTCCGGCAGCCCTTATAAACATCAGACCCGTTATGGCGGCAATTAAAGAATTTTTCGGTTCTTCGCCGCTTTCACAGTTTATGGACCAGACAAATCCCCTTGCGGAGCTTACTCACAAAAGACGTCTTTCCGCTTTGGGCCCCGGCGGTCTTTCCCGTGACAGGGCGGGATTCGAGGTTCGCGACGTTCACTATTCGCATTACGGCAGAATGTGTCCCATAGAAACTCCCGAAGGCCCCAACATCGGCTTGATTTCATACCTTGCCACATTTGCGGGGATTAACAAATACGGCTTTATCGAAGCCCCGTTCAGAAAAATAGATAAGAAAAAGGGCATAGTCCTTGAAGAGGTTGAATATATGACCGCCGACGTGGAGGATAACTACACGGTAGCGCAGGCAAACGAGCCTCTTGACGAAAAGGGCAAATTCATAAACGCCAAGGTAACCGCCCGCCATCGCAACGACTTCCTCGAAGTACCCAATACCGAGGTTGACTATATGGACGTTTCGCCCAAGATGGTTGTTTCCGTTGCCACGGCTATGATTCCCTTCCTTGAAAACGACGACGCAAACCGCGCTCTTATGGGCTCTAACATGCAGAGGCAGGCGGTTCCGCTTCTCAAAACCGATTCTCCCATAGTAGGAACGGGTATGGAGTACAAGGCGGCAGTCGACTCCGGCACTGTAGTGCTTGCAAAACGCGCCGGCGTTGTTACAAGGGTTGACGCAAAAACCATTGATATTAAAACAAAGAACGGCGAAACGGATTCCTATGAGCTTATTAAGTTTATGCGCTCAAACCAGGATACCTGTATAAACCAGCGCCCCGTAGTTTCGGAGGGCGAGGAAATTACCGAAGGTCAGGTTATTGCCGACGGTCCCGCCACATCGAACGGTGAAATTTCACTGGGCAAAAACGCTCTTATAGGCTTTATGACCTGGGAAGGCTATAACTACGAGGACGCCGTCCTTATAAACGAAAAGCTTGTGCGCGACGACGTTTACACTTCGGTTCATATCGAGGAGTTTGAAATCGAAGCAAGGGATACCAAGTTAGGGCCGGAGGAAATTACAAGAGATATACCCAACGTCGGCGAGGACGCTCTTTCAAACCTTGACGAAAACGGTATTATACGCATAGGAGCGGAGGTTCGTTCCGGCGATATACTTGTAGGCAAGGTAACGCCTAAGGGCGAAACCGAGCTTACCGCGGAGGAAAGATTGCTGCGCGCCATTTTCGGCGAGAAGGCGAGAGAGGTAAGGGATACCTCCCTTAAAGTACCCCACGGCGAATACGGCATTGTTGTTGACGTTGAGGTGTTCACAAGGGAAAACAGCGATGAGTTAAACCCCGGCGTAAACAAAGTGGTACGCTGCTATATCGCCCAAAAGAGGAAGCTTTCCGTCGGCGATAAGATGGCTGGACGTCACGGAAACAAGGGCGTTGTTTCAAGAATACTCCCGCAGGAGGATATGCCCTTCCTTGACGACGGTACGCCGCTTGATATAGTCCTTAACCCCTTGGGCGTTCCCTCCCGTATGAATATAGGACAGGTTCTTGAGGTTCATCTCGGCTTTGCATACAGAAAACTCGGTCAGAAAATCGCCACCCCGGTATTTGACGGCGCTCATGAGTCCGATATAAGAGAGGCTTTGAAGGAGGCCGGCTACAGGGAAGACGGCAAATCAATCTTGACCGACGGCAGAACCGGCGTGAAGTTCGATAACCCCGTAACGGTCGGAGTTATGTATTTCCTTAAGCTCCACCATCTTGTTGACGATAAAATCCACGCTCGTTCCACAGGCCCGTATTCGCTTGTTACTCAGCAGCCGCTCGGCGGTAAGGCGCAGTTCGGCGGCCAGCGTTTCGGCGAAATGGAAGTTTGGGCTCTTGAAGCTTACGGCGCAACCTATACCCTTCAGGAAATCCTTACGGTTAAGTCGGACGACGTTGTAGGACGTGTAAAGACCTATGAGTCGATAGTAAAGGGTCAGAATGTCCCCAAGGCGGGTATTCCCGAATCCTTTAAGGTTCTCATTAAAGAGCTTCAGGCTCTTGCGCTCGACGTCAAGGTGCTTGATAAGGACAATAACGAAATTGACTTAAAGCAGAACTTTGACGACGACGGCGATATTCCGCCGATTATGACCGAAGATATGTCGTATGTAAACGACGCTTCGCTTGATAACGGATATGTTGCCGACGAAGACGCTGAAAGAGAGCTCGGTGAGGAAGCTTTTAACGAATATATGACGGACGGCGAAGACGAATTCGACGATACAGATTTTGAAACGGAAGATTTTTAATTCGGCAAACTCACCTAAAGAATTTACTTAAAGGGGTCAAACTTAATGGAAAATATAACCTTTGATTCAATAAAAATCGGCCTTGCCTCTCCCGAAAAAATCAGAGAATGGTCTTACGGGGAGGTTAAAAAGCCCGAAACAATCAACTACCGCACATTAAAGCCCGAAAAGGACGGCCTTTTCTGCGAGCGTATTTTCGGACCGACTAAGGACTGGGAATGTTATTGCGGCAAGTATAAAAGGGTTCGCTTTAAGGGCAAAATATGCGAACGCTGCGGCGTTGAAATAACAAAGGCCAAGGTAAGAAGAGAAAGAATGGGCCATATCGAGCTTGTTGCGCCCGTTTCTCACATTTGGTACTTTAAGGGCATTCCTTCAAGAATGGGCCTTATACTTGACGTATCCCCGAGGGACCTTGAAAAAGTACTGTATTTTGCAAAGTATATAGTTACCGACCCCGGCGACACCGAGCTTGAAAAGCTCCAAATTCTCTCCGAAAAAGAGTATCTTGATATGAGAGAAAAATATGAGGACGATTTCAAGGCGGGCATGGGCGCCGAGGCTATTAAGGAATTGCTCTGCCAGGTAGACCCCGAGGCTCTTGCAAAGGAGCTTCGAGAGGAGCTTGAAAACGCAACCGGTCAGAAAAAGACAAGGATACTCAAAAGGCTTGAGGTTGCGGAAGCGTTCAGGCAGTCCGGCAACAGACCGGAATGGATGATACTTGACGTTATCCCCGTAATTCCGCCCGATATACGTCCTATGGTTCAGCTTGACGGCGGCAGGTTCGCAACCTCCGATTTAAACGACCTTTACAGGCGCGTCATAAACAGAAACAACCGTCTTAAAAAGCTGCTTGAGCTCAACGCTCCCGACATTATCGTAAGAAACGAAAAGAGAATGCTTCAGGAGGCGGTTGACGCCCTTATCGACAACGGCAGGAGAGGCCGCCCCGTTACCGGACCCAACAACAGGGCTCTTAAATCTCTTTCCGATATGCTTAAAGGTAAGCAGGGACGTTTCCGTCAGAACCTTCTCGGTAAGCGAGTCGACTATTCGGGCCGTTCGGTTATCGTTGTAGGACCCGAGCTTAAAATGTATCAATGCGGACTTCCCAAGGAAATGGCTCTCGAGCTTTTCAAGCCCTTTGTAATGAAGCGCCTTGTTGAAACGGGAGCTTCGAGCAATATAAAATCCGCAAGGAAGATGGTTGAACGCGCAAAGCCCGAGGTTTGGGACGCGCTTGAAATAGTTATTAAGGGTCATCCCGTAATGCTTAACCGTGCGCCTACGCTTCACAGGCTCGGTATTCAGGCGTTTGAACCCGTGCTTGTCGAGGGCAGGGCTATTAAACTCCATCCTCTTGCATGTACGGCGTTTAACGCTGACTTCGACGGCGACCAGATGGCTGTTTACGTTCCTCTTTCAACGGAGGCTCAGGCCGAGGCAAGGCTTCTTATGCTTGCCGCAAATAACCTGTTGAAGCCGTCGGACGGAAAGCCCGTTGCCGTTCCCACGCAGGATATGATACTCGGCTCTTACTACCTTACTATGGATAAGGACGGAGAACCCGGCGAGGGCAAGGTATTTTCCACCGTCGATGAAGCAACCATGGCTTACGACGAGGGCTATATAGGCCTTCATTCAAAAATTAAAGTCAGAATGACCAAGGAAATAAAAGGCAAGAGCGTTACAAAGCTTGTCGATACTACGCTTGGCAAGATTATTTTCAACAATCCCATTCCGCAGGACCTCGGTTTTGTTGACAGAAGCGACCCCGAAAACGCTTTCAGGCTTGAAGTCGAATTCCTTGTAAACAAAAAGACTTTGGGCAAAATTATTGACAGATGTATAAAAATCCACGGCGTAAACAAAGCGTCGCAGGTTCTTGACGACATTAAGGCGCAGGGCTATAAATATTCAACAAAATCCGGCATTACCGTCGCCGTGTGCGACGCCGTAATCCCGCCGCAGAAAGCAGAATTGCTCAAAGAGGCGGAGGAGAAAATAGACAAGATTACCGCAAGCTACAGAATGGGCCTTATGAGCAACTCCGAAAGAAGCAATAAGGTAATTAAGGTTTGGGAAACCTGTACCGATAAGGTTGCTTCGGGCTTAAAGGATAACCTCGGTAAGGAAAACCCGATTTATATGATGGTTGACTCCGGCGCCAGAGGTTCGGATTCACAGCTTCGTCAGCTTGCCGGTATGCGCGGACTTATCGCCAACACTTCCGGTAAGGTTATCGAAGTTCCCATCAGGGCTAATTACCGTGAAGGCCTTAACGTACTTGAATACTTCATTTCTTCCCGAGGCGCGAGAAAAGGTCTTGCCGATACCGCGCTTCGTACCGCCGACTCGGGTTATCTTACCCGCCGACTTGTCGACGTTTCGCAGGACGTTATAATCCGTGAGGAGGATTGCCATTGCCACGACGGTATCGAGGTTTACGATATTATGGACGGCAAGGAGCTTATCGAAAGCCTTGAGGAAAGACTTACGGGGCGTTACCTGCTTGAGGATTTAAAGGATAAAAAGACAGGAAAGGTCGTTATGTCCAAGGACGTTATGATGACCGAGGAAGACGCGAAGCGTGTTGCGGATATTGTAAATTCAAGGGAAAATCCCGACGACAGAAAGATAAAAATTCGCTCGCTTCTTACCTGCGAATCGAACCACGGCGTATGTATTAAATGCTACGGCTCCAACCTTGCGACGGGCGACCCCGTAACCGTCGGCGAAGCGGTAGGCATTATAGCCGCCCAGTCAATCGGCGAACCCGGTACTCAGCTTACCATGCGTACATTCCATACCGGCGGCGTAGCTTCGAGTCAGGATATTACCCAAGGTCTTCCCAGGGTTGAGGAATTGTTTGAAGCAAGAAAACCGAAAACGCTTGCAATCCTTGCCGAAATTGACGGCCGTCTTTCCTTCAGGGAGATTAAGAGAAACGAACACATCGTTATTACCAACGATGAAACCGCAGAGGAGAGAACCTACCTTATCCCTTACGGCTATCGCAAGAGGTTCAACAGCGAAACCGACGAGAACGGAAATCCCATTTTCGTAAAGAAGGGTACAGCTCTTACCGAGGGTTCTCCCAATCCCCACGATATACTTGCAATCAACGGCGTTCATGCCGTTCACGATTACCTCATCAAAGAGGTTCAGAGAACCTACCGTATGCAGGGCGTTGACATCAACGACAAGCATATCGAGGTTATAGTCCGCCAGATGATGAGAAAGCTCAGAATAAGCGACCCCGGCACAACCAGCTTCCTGCCGGGCGAGGTCGTTGAAAAGACCGAGTTCAGAAGGGTAAACGCCGAAACCAAGGAAAAATGCGAGGCAAACGGCGAGGAGTTTGAGCAGGCTGTTTGCGAACCCGTGCTTTTGGGTATCACAAAGGCTTCGCTTGCAACCGACTCCTTCCTTTCCGCCGCTTCGTTCCAGGAGACGACAAGAGTTCTTACCGACGCCGCTATCAAGGGCAAGGTTGACCCGCTTATCGGACTTAAAGAAAACGTTATCATCGGTAAGCTTCTTCCCTCCGGCACGGGAATGCAGTGCTACAGCGACGTAGAGCTTGAAACCGTCGGCGGCGAGAGCGAAGAGGAAATTCCGGAAACCATTAACTTGAATTTTTAAAATAATGCTTGACAACCAAAGGTTTTTAATGCTAAAATCTTTGGTTGTGTGAGCAAAGCAAACAGTTTTTTCGGCTGTTTGTTTTGCTGACACTCGTTTGTCATAAATTTTTAATGGAGGTGAAAGATTTGCCAACGTTTAATCAGCTTGTTCGCAGCGGAAGAAAGTCTATCGAGAAGAAGTCAAAAGCTCCTGCTCTCGGAAAGGGACTCAACTCAAAGAAAAACGTTATGACCGATAACGCTTCTCCTCAGAAGAGGGGAGTATGTACTGTTGTTAAAACAGACACACCCAAAAAGCCCAATTCGGCATTGCGTAAGCTTGCCAGAGTCCGTCTTACAAACGGAATAGAAGTATCCGCTTATATTCCCGGCGTAGGTCACAATCTTCAGGAACACTCTGTTGTTCTTATCAGAGGCGGCCGTGTTAAGGATCTTCCCGGTGTGCGTTACCACATCATCCGCGGCACACTCGATACTCAGGGTGTAAACGGCAGAATGCAGGGTCGTTCCAAGTATGGCGCAAAGAGGCCCAAAACAGCTAAAAAATAAGGCAGTCAGACCTTAAATCAACAGACAGAATCTACCAAGACAGTCAAATGCTTTGGTGTATATTATATATATGCCTCTGATTTTGACACCACGGGTTTTGTCACCGGAGTACCTATGATATCATTACTATGAAGGAGGGAAGCGAAGTGCCAAGAAGAGGCCAGACGGCAAAACGTGATGTTTTGCCCGATCCGCTTTACAATTCAAAGCTTGTAGCAAGGCTTATCAACAGCGTCATGCTTGACGGTAAAAAGGGCGTTGCTCAGAAAATCGTATATGATGCTTTCGGCATCATTGCCGAGAAAACAGGCAAAGAACCGTTGGAGGTATTTAATGCCGCAATGGAAAATGTTATGCCTGTACTTGAGGTTAAGGCACGCCGTGTAGGCGGCGCAACCTATCAGGTTCCCATGGAGGTTCGTCCCGAAAGGAGACAGACTCTCGGTCTTCGTTGGATTACGCTCTATGCCCGTCAGCGTTCGGAAAGAACCATGAAGGAAAGGCTTGCCAACGAGATTATGGACGCCGTAAACGAAACCGGCTCGGCGTTCAAAAAGCGTGAAGACACGCACAAAATGGCAGAGGCCAACAAGGCTTTTGCACATTACAGATGGTAATTTTACCGTATATTTTTTCTGCCGACGGGGTCGGCAATGGAGGATTTTATGCCAAGAAAAGTATCTCTTGAGAAAACGAGAAATATTGGTATAATGGCTCACATAGACGCCGGTAAAACTACCACAACCGAAAGAATTTTGTTTTACACTGGTGTTAACCACAAGATAGGTGAAACACACGACGGCGCCGCTACCATGGACTGGATGGCTCAGGAGCAGGAGAGAGGTATCACAATCACTTCTGCCGCAACCACCTGTTTCTGGAAAGAGCATCGTATCAATATTATCGACACTCCCGGACACGTTGACTTCACCGTTGAAGTTCAGCGTTCACTGCGTGTTCTTGACGGTTCGGTAACCGTTTTGTGCGCCAAGGGCGGTGTTGAGCCTCAGTCTGAAACCGTTTGGCGTCAGGCTGACGAGTACAAGGTTCCCCGTATGATATACGTCAATAAGATGGATATTATGGGCGCTGATTTTTACCGCGTACTCAAAATGATTGACGAACGTTTTAAATGCAATCCCGTGCCTATTCAGCTTCCTATAGGAGTTGAAGACACCTTCAAGGGCATAGTTGACCTTGTTGAGATGGACGCCGAAATCTACTATGACGATCTCGGTAAGGACGTTCGCCGCGAGCCTATACCCGAGGATATGAAGGAGCTTGCCGAGGAGTACCGCACAAAGCTTTTGGAGTGCGTTGCCGAGCAGGACGACGAGCTTATGATGAGGTATCTTGAGGGTGAGGAAATCACCGTTGACGAAATCAAAAAAACCATTCGTAAGGCCACAATAGCAAACGAAATGGTACCGATAACCTGCGGCACGTCTTACCGCAATAAGGGCGTTCAGCCGTTACTCGACGCTATTGTCGATTATATGCCGGCGCCCACGGACGTTGAGGCTATTAAGGGAATTAATCCCGATACCGATGAGGAAGAGGTAAGACATTCTTCCGATACCGAGCCTTTCTCCGCACTTGCGTTTAAGATTGCCACAGACCCGTTCGTAGGTAAGCTCTGCTTCTTCCGCGTATATTCGGGAACGGTTAACGCAGGCGCTACCGTATATAACTCTGTTAAGGACAGCAGAGAGAGAATGGGACGTATCCTTCAGATGCATGCAAACCACAGGGAGGACATTGAAGTTGTCTATTCCGGCGATATTGCTGCCGCTGTAGGTCTTAAAAACACAACAACGGGCGACACTCTGTGCGACGAAAAGCACCCCGTTATTCTTGAATCAATGAATTTCCCGGATCCCGTTATCCGTGTAGCCATTGAGCCTAAAACCAAGGCAGGTCAGGAAAAGATGGGCATAGCTCTTCAGAAGCTTGCCGAGGAGGATCCGACCTTCAAATGCTATACAGACGAGGAAACCGGTCAGACGATTATTGCCGGTATGGGCGAGCTTCACCTTGAAATTATCGTTGACAGAATGCTTCGTGAGTTTAAAGTTGAGGCAAACGTAGGCAAACCTCAGGTTGCTTACAAGGAAACTATCCGTGCAAATTCTTCGTCCGATACAAAATATGCCCGTCAGTCGGGCGGTAAAGGTCAGTACGGTCACGTTAAGATTAATATTGAACCTAACCCCAACGGCGGCTATGAGTTTGTAAACAATATCGTCGGCGGCGCTATCCCGAAGGAATACATTGAGCCTGCAAACTTGGGTATTCAGGGCGCAATGCAGTCGGGCGTGCTTGCGGGCTATCCCGTAGTTGACGTAAAGGTAACTCTTTACGACGGTTCATATCACGAGGTTGACTCTTCCGAAATGGCGTTCAAAATCGCAGGTTCCATGGCGTTTAAGGACGCCGCAAGGAAAGCAAATCCCGTACTTCTTGAACCCATAATGAAGGTTACCGTTATCGTTCCCGAGGAGTATATGGGCGACGTTATAGGCGACCTTAACTCACGTCGAGGCGAAATTCAGGGCTTTGAGGACAGAACCGGCGTTAAGCAGATTAACGCGCATGTTCCGCTTTCGGAAATGTTCGGTTACGCTACCGACTTGCGTTCCAAGACGCAGGGCAGAGGTCAGTATGTAATGGAACCCGACGGATATAAAGAGGTTCCGAAGTCAATTTCCGAAAAAATTATCAGCGAAAGAACAAAGAAAGACTGATATTTTTAAAAAAGACTTGATATTTTACCGATTTATTGGTAAAATATCAAGCGCAGAGTATTTTAATAACTTTTATCCACTCATAAAAGGAGGAACATTCCAATGGCAAAGGCAAAATTTGAAAGAACAAAACCCCATGTTAATATTGGTACTATCGGTCACGTTGACCATGGTAAAACAACATTAACGGCAGCTATTACAAAAACACTCGCTTCTAAAGGTCAGGCTGACTTCGTTGATTATGCAAACATCGACAAGGCTCCCGAAGAGAGAGAGCGTGGTATTACAATCAACACAGCTCATGTTGAGTATGAAACAGACGCTCGTCACTATGCTCACGTTGACTGCCCCGGCCACGCCGACTACATTAAGAACATGATTACGGGCGCTGCTCAGATGGACGGCGCTATCCTCGTAATCGCCGCTACTGACGGCCCTATGGCTCAGACAAAAGAGCACCTTCTTCTTGCGCGTCAGGTTGGCGTTCCGGCAATTATCGTATTTATGAACAAGGTTGACCAGGTTGACGATCCCGAGCTTCTTGAGCTCGTTGAAATGGAAATCCGTGAAACACTTGCAGAGTATGAGTTCGATGAGGATTGCCCGATCATCAAGGGTTCGGCTCTTAAAGCTCTTGAGGCTACAGATCCCAATTCGGACGACGTTAAGTGCATTTGGGAGCTTATGGAAGCTGTTGACAGCTACATTCCCACTCCCGACCGTAAGGCTGATCAGCCCTTCCTTATGCCTGTTGAGGACGTTATGACTATAACAGGCCGCGGTACTGTTGCTACAGGCAGAGTTGAGCGTGGACAGCTTAAGACAGGCGAGGAAGTTGAAATCGTTGGTCTTAAGGACGAAAAGTCAAAGACGGTTGTTACCGGTATCGAAATGTTCAGAAAGACTCTTGACTATGCTGAAGCGGGCGACAATATCGGCGCTCTTCTTCGTGGCGTAGACAGAAAGGGTATCGAGCGCGGACAGGTTCTTTCCAAGCCCGGCACAATCCATCCTCATACAAAGTTTAAAGGTCAGGTTTATGTCCTTACCAAGGACGAGGGCGGCCGTCATACTCCTTTCTTCAACAACTATCGTCCCCAGTTCTATTTCAGAACCACAGACGTTACAGGCATCATCACTCTTCCCGAGGGAACAGAGATGTGCATGCCCGGCGATAACGTTGAGATGAGCGTTGAGCTTATCACTCCCATCGCTATTGAAGAGGGACTTCGTTTTGCTATCCGTGAGGGCGGCAGAACGGTTGGTTCGGGCGTTGTTGTTGCTATCAGCGAATAATAACGGTATTGACCTCTGAATAAAATTTTAACTCCTCTGTCCTTTGGGCAGGGGAGTTTTTCTTGACTTTATTTTAATAAATGATATTATTAAATTATGCGAGGGTCTATTTTATTTAAAGAGGGGTTATAAATTATGGAAAAGGATGTTAAGAGAACCTACAAAAGCTGGTTAAACGGCGAGGTCAGAAGCGAGCAAAGGGAGTATAAAGTACCGGTTAAGCTTCTTGACGACGACGGCAAGCTGCTGTCGCCCGGTTGGGCTCGCCATATGGTTTTTGATTATGACCGAACAAAATCCCGACCGCTCAACAGAAGAAAAGAGTGGGATTTTTATCAGCTTTCAAACGGCAGATATATGGTTCAGATAAGCTTTGCCAATATATCTATAGGCGGATATGTCGGGGCTTCGCTGGTTGATTTGAAAAATCCCGACCCGTCCAAAAAGCTGGTTGCAGGCACTCTGTCGGCGCCGATGTCCGTTTTTCTCGGCGGCAAGGATAAGTATGTGCTGCCGCCCAAGGGCGACGTTCCCAATAACGTAAAGTACAGAATAGGAAAAGCCGAGTTTGAGTTCGATACAAAGAAAAACTCCCGCACCCTTTACTTTAAATCGGAGGAAAAGGGCAAGGAAGTAGAATGTAAATTCCAAATGGATATACCCGACGGGCTTGAAAATATTACAACCGTTTTTCCGTTTGAGGGAAAGCCCACACGCTATTTTATGACCACAAAGCAGTTTTGTATGCCCTGCGAGGGTACTTTCAGATACGGAAGCGACGTTTATGAATTTTCCAAGGAGGACACCTTTGCCTGCCTTGACTGGGGCAGGGTAAACACGCCTTACAATCTTATCTGGTATTGGGGCAACGGCGCTTCATATATAGAGGACGGCGACGGAAATAAGCACACCTTCGGCTTTGAGATTACCTGGGGCATAGGCGACGAAAAAAACGCCACGGAAACCTGTATCCTTTACGACGGAAAAATACATAAATTCGGAGCGGTTGACGTTGAAACCTTCCCCAAGCCCGACAAATATATGAAGCCTTGGCACTTTGTTTCGCAGGACGGCAGGTTCGATTTTACCATGACTCCTTTTTACGACCATCACAGCGATATGAACGCCGTCAATATTATGCGTATGCACTCCCATCAGGTCTACGGGCTTTGGAACGGCCGCGCCGTGCTGGACGACGGAACAAGTTTGGACATTAAAGATATGTTCGCCTTTTGCGAGTATGTTGAAAATAAATGGTAATCGGGGGCGGCAAAAGCTTTTAATATAACGGTTTATTGATAAATTAACGGCGCAGCGCTTTAAACAAAAAGCGGTACGCCGTCAAATTTTTTAAATTAGCGATATGAAGTAATTTTACATACCGACGTTTTCCCTTGCAAGCTGTTTTTCCTCACCCGAATAAAGCAGCTTTAAGATTATGGGCGTTATTATCGAGGAGGTCAGGATAAGAAGAATTACCGGCGTAAAATAGTCCGATGAAATTATCCCGCAAGACAGACCTTTCTGCGCCACTATAAGCGCAACCTCGCCCCTCGTCATCATTCCCACGCCGATTTTAACGGAATCGGTAAAATTGAATTTGCAAAGCCTTGAAACCGTCGAACAGCCTATTACCTTGCATATGAGCGCAACGAATACGAAGCCCGCGCAGAAAAGCAAAAGCTCGGAGGATATTTTGTCTATCGAGGTTTTAAGCCCGATACTCGCAAAGAAAACAGGGCCGAAAAGCATATACGAGCTTATATCCATTTTTTCGGCAATGTAATTTGAATCGTGAATACTGCAAAGGATTATGCCCGCAACATACGCTCCGGTTATGTCCGCAATGCCGAAATATTTTTCCGCAATATACGCAAGGCCGAGACACAGCGCAAGGCTCATAATTGGTATTCTCCTTGTCCTCGGCCACATTTTATCTGAAAATCGGAATATCTTGTAAATAATATAGCCTAAAACGAAAGCGAATACGAAGAACAGAACCGTCTTTACAATTACCTCCAAGGGCTTGGTTTCACCGCCGTTCATACCTATAACAAAGGTAAGCACTATAATGCCTATAACGTCGTCTATAATTGCGGCGCTCAAAACGGTCGTGCCGACCTCCGTTGAGAGCTTGCCCAGCTCCTTTAAGGTCTGCACCGTTATGCTGACCGAGGTTGCCGTCATTATAACGCCTATAAAAACAGCCTTGTAAAATTCGGGCGAACCGAAGGGCGATACCCCGTAAAAAGCAAAGTACAAAAGCGTGCCGCCTATGAGGGGAACGATTACGCCGGCGCAGGCAATGGCAAAGGCTTTGCCGCCCGTTCTCACAAGGTCTTTAAGGTTGGTTTGAAGTCCCGCCGAGAACATCAGCAAAACCACGCCGATTTCCGCCATCTGCATCAGAAAATCGTTTTGCCCGACAAGACCGAGAGCGCTCGGGCCTATTAAAACTCCGGCAATTATCTCGCCCACAACCTGCGGGGCTTTCAGCTTCCTTGCGATTATACCGAAAAGCTTTGCGGCGATTATTATTATACAAAGACTTTTAAAAATCAAATATGCTTCCATTGCGCTATCTCCTTTATCTAAAATATTATACATTCGACGGCGGATTATTGCAAATATTTTTAGAATAAATAATGTCAATTTTTATTGAAATTACTTCAAAAAATGTATATAATACTAACAACGAAGAACGGCTAAAGGGCTTTAAAGCCGAAAAAAATTCGAGTTTGTAATTTTAAGGAGAAAACGGCATTGTTTGAAAACAGTCGGGCGTCGGAAAGGGTTTTGCTCATATCCGTAGATACGGGCGAATTTGACGCCGAGGAATCCATAGAAGAACTGTCGCTGCTTGTTGAAACCGCGGGCGGCGAAGCTGTGCTTAAAATGATTCAAAAAATGCCCTGCATAAATCCGGCAACATATGTAGGCAGCGGCAGAATACTTGATTTAAAAGAGGCTTGCAAAAATAATTGGATAGATTTAATTGTCGCCGACGACGAGCTAAGTCCCGCTCAGCTTAAAAATATCGAGGATATAACGGACGTCAGGGTTATTGACAGAACTATGCTCATACTTGATATTTTCGCTCTGCGCGCAAGGAGCAGGGAGGGCAAATTGCAGGTTGAGCTTGCGCAGCTTAAATATTCCCTGCCGTTTCTTACGGGCAGAGGAAAGGAGCTTTCAAGGCTCGGCGGCGGCATAGGAACAAGAGGACCGGGCGAGAGCAAGCTCGAGAGCGATAAGCGCCATATCAGGCGGAAAATCCACGCGCTGGAGGAGGAGCTTTCGCAGATTGAAAAGCGGCGCAACAATATGCGCTCAAGAAGAAAAAAGGACGGCGTTATATCCGTCGCCATAGTCGGTTATACAAACGCGGGCAAGTCAACGCTTATGAACTGCCTTACAAACGCCGGAGTGCTTGCCGAGGATAAGCTTTTTGCAACCCTCGATCCCACCGCAAGAAGGCTCACTCTGCCAAGCGGACGGTCGGTAATGCTTATCGACACGGTAGGGCTTGTCAGAAGACTTCCCCATAAGCTTGTTGAAGCGTTTAAATCCACGCTTGAGGAGGCTAAAAACGCCGATTTGATTTTAAACGTCTGCGACGCTTCAAGCGAGGAATGCAGCAAGCATTTAACCGTCACCGCAAACCTTCTCCATGAGCTTGAATGTGATTCAACCCCCGTTATTTCCGTCCTTAACAAATGCGATTTGGTACCCGATATATACGATCTTCCCGTAATAGGGAAATCCGTTATGATAAGCGCCTTAAACGGCGAGGGAACGGAGAGGCTTTTAAACGTAATCGAGGAAACTTTGCCCAAAAGCCATGTGAGAAAAAAATTGCTTATTCCTTTTGACAAGGGCAACATTATCGCAAACATAAGAAACGACGGCGCGGTTTACAGCGAAGAATATACCGAAAACGGCACGCTTATAGACGCAAGCGTAAATATAAATTACCTTGACGAGATAAAGCAATATTTGCTCTAAACGGCTTATAAAAAAACTCCCTGCGAAAGGGAGTTTTTTAATCATTCTTGATTTTTTGGATTTAAAGCCCTTGTGAGCCAAATGTCCGCAATATCCATCGCCGCATAAAGCCCTTTTTTCTCGCTGGATTTTACAATCTTTTCCTTAATGCTTACGTCCGGGTCGGTGTTTATGAGCTGAACCGTTACCTTTGAAGCAAGGTCAAGCTCCCCGAACTGCTTTGAAGACGTAATCTGCATCATAATAACAAAGGGGTCGGACATATTTCCGTAGTAAATGGTGTTGCCGTTTCTTACGAGCGGCTTTCCCTTATAAGTTAAAAAATTCTTTTTATCAGCCATTTCTGCACCTTTTATCCTTCCGGTTTTTCTTTAAGATATTCTTTTACAAGTGTTTGCAAAAGCTCATCTCTGTCAAGGCGACGAATAAGACTGCGAGCATTATTGTGAGTAGTGATGTAGGTTGGGTCTTCCGAAAGAATATAACCGACTATCTGGCTTATCGGATTGTAACCCTTTTCCTGAAGCGCATTGTAAACGGCAAGCAGGGTTCTGTGCATTTCCTCATCATACTCATCTTTTATGGAGAATTTAATCGTTTTGTTCGGGTCTAACATTGTGCCACCTCCGAAATATCAATGTAAAGTATATTATATACTAATAAAACATAAAAAACAATAGAATTGAAAAATAAATTTTGCTAAGCCTTATTCCACGTTTTTGTTGATATAGTCGTCTATAACCTGACCGTCCTGTATCCTTATAACCCTTTTGGCTCTGTCGGCTATGCCGTTGTCATGGGTGATAAGTATTACCGTTTTGCCCTCTTTGTAAAGCGTGGTAAGTATTTGCATAACGTCCTCGCCCGAACGGCTGTCAAGGTTGCCGGTAGGTTCGTCCGCAAGGATTATCGGCGGCCTTGCGGCGACCGCCCTCGCAATGGCGACTCTCTGCTGCTGACCGCCCGACATCTGTTTGGGCAGGTGATTTAACCTGTGCGAAAGCCCGACCTTTTCAAGCGCTTCAAGCGAAAGCTTGTGCCTCTGTTCCGCCCGCATACCTCTGTAAATCAGCGGAAGCTCGACATTTTCCTGCGCCGTAAGGCTTGAAATAAGATTAAAGCCCTGAAAAATAAAGCCTATCTGCTTGTTGCGTATCTCGCTGAGCTGATCGTCGCTCATATGAGAAACGTCCTCTCCGTCGAGGCAATATTCGCCGCTCGAGGGCACGTCCAAAAGCCCGAGCATATTCATAAGCGTTGATTTTCCCGAACCCGACTGACCGACTATAGCTACAAATTCGCCCTTGTCGATGTTAAGACTTACGCCGTCAAGAGCGCGCACCTCGTTTTCGCCGGGATTATAAATTTTGTAAATATCTTTAATTTCAATCAGACTCAAAACAATCACCACCCGATAAAATAGATTTTATAGTAAAAATGACTTTAAATCAACAACATTTTGTGAATTTTTTAAATTAAGGCTGCAAATAATATCAAACGAAGGGGTTGATATTATGGCAACATCGGGTAAAGAATATTCCGAAATGGCGAAAAAGGCTTCGCCGCCGTCGCCGAAATTCAAGGATTGCGTAAAAGCCTTTGTAATAGGAGGCATTATCTGCACAATAGGGCAGTGCCTTATGTACCTGTACGATATGGCGGGTTTAAACGAGGAGGAGGTAAAAACCCTTACCTCGGTAACTCTGATAGTTTTGACCGCAATACTTACGGGTATAGGCGTTTTTGACAAAATCGCAAAGCATGCCGGCGCCGGAACGCTTGTGCCCATAACCGGCTTTGCAAATTCCGTAGTGTCCCCGGCTTTGGAGTTTAAGGCGGAGGGCAGGATACTCGGAACGGGCGCAAAGATTTTCTCCATAGCCGGGCCCGTTATAGCTTACGGCTGTTCGGCGGCGTTTATTTACGGAATAATCTGCTATATTTTTAAGCTTTATTGATAAAATCTGATTTTGCTTTTTTATCCGTGCCGGGCAAAAACCCGGCGCATTTGTTTTATATTGTGAAAGACATATATATTTGTTGTAATTTTATACATATATTTAATCAAAATTTTTACAAAAAATACGTTTAAACGGATTGAAAAATATCCTATCAAGTGATAAAATATTTTAAATATGTGCGGCGGTATGTTATGCCGCCGCAAAAGGAAAGGTAAGTGTTGACATTGGCTCTTGTTCCTATGAGGGATTTGCTTGACAGAGCATGCGAGAAGGGCATAGCTGTAGGAGCTTTCTCGGTCGGAAATATGGAAATGGTTATGGGTGCGGTAAAAGCGGCTCAGGAGCTTGATACCCCCATTATTTTACAGATAGCCGAGGTCAGGCTCAAAAATTCTCCTCTGGAGCTTATGGGTCCTATGATGATTGCCGCGGCGGAAAATGCGGACATTGACATAGCGGTTCACCTTGACCACGGGCTTAAACCGGAAACGGTTGCACAGGCATTGGATATAGGCTTTTCTTCCGTAATGTTCGACGGCTCTCTGTTAAGCCTTGAAAAGAATATCGAAACCGTTAAGAATATTGTAAACCTCGCTTCCGATTACGACGCCACCGTTGAAGCGGAGCTTGGCGTAGTCGGCGGCAACGAGGGCGAGGGAAAACAGCATAAAATCCTTTGCACCGACCCCGAGGACGCAAAGCGCTTCTGCGACGAAACGGGGGTTGACGCGCTTGCCGTGGCAATAGGCAACGCTCACGGAAATTATCCTGTTTTGCCCGAGCTTCGGTTTGACGTGCTTGAGGAAATTCACAAAAGGGTTTCAACTCCTCTTGTGCTGCACGGCGGAACGGGTATAAGCGACGAGCAGTTCAGGAAGGCCGTTTCACTGGGAATAAGAAAAATCAACATCGCAACAGCTTCGTTTGACAATTTGGCGGCTTACGCAAAGGCTTACTGCGCAAACAAAGACAAGGCGAATTACTTTGAGCTTTCCGCCGCCGAGGTTGAAGGAGTTTACCAAAACGTAAAAAGGCATATAAAAGTTTTCAGCTTTATAGATTGATTAATTTTAAAGGAGCAGAACTATGAAATACATAGAGTTTGACAATTCAAAGGAATTTGATTTAATCCTTTTGGGCAGGGTTGCGGTAGACCTTAATCCCGTGGATTATTATTGCCCGCTTAACGAAAGCACCACCTTTAAAAGATATCTCGGGGGTTCGCCGGCAAATATAGCCGTCGGGCTTGCAAGGCTCGGCAAAAAGGTAGGATTTTTCGCCCGTGTTTCCGACGACCAGCTGGGCAAATTCGTAACCGATTATTTTGAAAACGAGGGCATTGACACCTCGCACATCAAAAAATGCGAAAACGGCGAAAAAATCGGACTTACTTTTACGGAAATTAAATCCGAAACCGAAAGCTCGATTGTAATGTACCGCAACGAAGCGGCGGATTTAAAGCTTGACGTTTCGGACATTGACGAGGATTACATAAAGAGAGGCAAGGCTTTGCTTATTTCGGGCACGGCGCTTTGCGAAAGCCCGTCAAGGGAAGCGGCTTTAAAGGCTGTTATGCTTGCCAAAAGGAATAATGTCCCCGTTATTTTCGATATAGATTACCGCGCTTACAACTGGAAAAGCGACGATGAAATATCCGTTTACTATTCCTCCGTTGCCCGTGAAGCGGATATTATTCTCGGCTCAAGGGAGGAATACGACCTTACCCAAAAGCTTATCAAGCCCGGTATGAGCGACAGGGAAACCGCCGCATATTGGCACAGGCATAATGCAAAAATAGTGGTAATCAAGCACGGCAAGGAGGGCTCTACGGCATATACAAACGACGGCGAAAGCTATAATATCAAGCCCTTCCCGATTAAATTGCTCAAATCCTTCGGCGGCGGGGACGGCTACGCTTCGTCGTTCCTTTACGGCTTGCTTGAAGGCTTTGAGATAATCGACGCCCTTGAGTTCGGCTCGGCTTCGGCGTCGCTGCTTGTCGCCTCCCACGCTTGCTCGCAGGATATGCCTACGGTACAGGCGGTAAAGGACTTTATTAAAAAGGAAAAAGAAGAATACGGCGAGATGATAGCAAGGGGCTGACAAACGGAGGGCGTTATGTCAAAAAGCTTTTTGAAAAATAAAAGGTTTAGAATTTTCATTTGCGCCTTTTTGTGCCTTTGTTTGATTTTTGCGGGCGTTTTAACGGCCGTAAACGCTTACGTCATTTCCTATGTTAAGGATTATATAATAAATACGGACGATCTTTCGCAATTTGATTTCGACTGCATAACCGTACTCGGCGCAGGGCTTTGGGACGGCGAACCGTCGCCTATGCTTAAAGAAAGGCTTGAGTTCGGCTTGGAAGCGTACAATACCGGCTGCAGCGAAAAATTCCTTATGTCGGGCGACCACGGAAAAGCCGATCACGACGAGGTGAACGTTATGAAAGATTACGTCATAAACGAGGGCGTGGACAAGGATAACGTCTTTCTCGACCACGCAGGCTTTTCGACCTATGAATCGATGTACAGGGCGAAGGAAATTTTTAAAATCGAAAAAACGCTTATAGTCACTACAAAATACCACCTTTACCGCGCCGTTTACGACGCAAGGAAGCTCGGTATCGACGCTTACGGCTTTGACAGGGAAGAGCTCAAATACTCTTTTGTCAATGATTTACGGGAAACGGCGGCAAGGTTCAAGGACTTTTTCTGCTGTATTTTCAAGCCCGCGCCCACTTATCTCGGCGAGGCTATTCCCATACAGACTTCAAGCGGTTCGTTAACTGACGATAAGGTCAGAGTATAATAATATAAAAACGAGGTAGAGCTATGTACGAAAATCCCGAGTATAACGAAAACAACGAAAAAATACTGTGCCAAAGAAACGGCAAAAACGCCGATATGCTTATGGACATAAAGGTAAAGCTTCTTAAAAAGGGCGAGAGTATGACCGTTTGCGAAAAGGAGGACGAAACTGCCATACTTTTGATGGCCGGCGATGTTGATTTTGTCTTTGACGGCAAAAGCGAAAACGCCTCTCGCAGAAGTCCTTTCCTCGATACCGCAACCGCAATACACTTTGCAAGGGGAAACAGCGTTACCGTAAAGGCGAACGCCGATTCAAGGCTTGTAATCGAGCAGACCGACAACGCAAACGAGTTCGGTATTCATTTTTATAAGGGCGGCGATATGACCGTTCAGCACTTCGGCGCAGACCAGTGGGGCGGAGCGGCCGACAGAAAGGTTCTCACCGTTTTCGATTACGAGAACGCCCCGTATTCCAACCTTGTATTGGGCGAGGTGTTCCACAAGCCCGGCTGCTGGACCAGTTATCCTCCGCATTATCATCCGCAGCCCGAGGTATATTATTATGAATTTGATAAGCCGCAGGGCTTCGGCGTGGGCTTTAACGGGGACGACTGCTATAAGGTAGGCGATCAGGGCTGTCTGTGCATTACTCCTATGAGAACGCACCAGCAGGCGTCTGCTCCCGGATATAATATGTGCTATGTTTGGATGATTCGCCACCTTGACGGCGACCCTTGGGTAAAAACAAGGATTGACGCTCCCGAACACAAATGGCTTTTGGACGCAGAGTAAACCTGTCCATATTAAAACAGAAAATTTTATCACGCCTTGTCGGCTACAACAGGGGTTACCGTGATTTTATATTATTTGTAGTCGGAAAGGCTATGTGATTATTATGGCATACATGACAACGGCTCAGGCGCTTGTTAAATTCCTCGATAATCAGTATGTTTCATTTGACGGCAGGGAGACGAAGTTCGTTGACGGTATCTTTACGATTTTCGGCCACGGCATAGTTTGCGGACTCGGCGAGGCTCTGGACTCCGACCGGGGCGGCCTTACCGTTTATCAGGGAAAAAACGAGCAGGGTATGGCGCATACGGCGGCGTCTTTTGCCAAGCAGAACAACCGCAGGAAAATTATCGCCTGTTCTTCATCAATAGGACCCGGCGCCGCAAATATGATTACTGCGGCGGCAACGGCAACCGTAAATCATGTTCCGCTTCTTTTAATTCCGGCGGACGCATTTTCCACCCGTCAGCCCGACCCGGTGCTTCAGCAGTTTGAACAGGTAAATTCACTTTCAATAACAACAAACGACGCTTACAAGGCGGTTACAAGGTATTGGGACAGAATTGCCCGTCCCGAGCAGCTTATGACCGCTATGATAAACGCTATGAGAGTGCTTACCGATACTGCGGAGACCGGCGCGGTATGTATCGCAATGCCTCAGGACGTCGAGGGCGAAAGCTATGATTTCCCCGATGAATTTTTGCAAAAAAGAGTACATAAAATAACAAGAATAGCTCCGGCTTCCGACGAGGTAGAGGAGATTGCCGGCATACTTCTCGGCGCAAAGAAACCGCTTGTTATCTGCGGCGGCGGCGTTCGGTATTCCGAAGCGGGCGAGGCTCTTGAGAGCTTTTGCCGTGAGTTTAACATTCCCTTTGCCGAAACGCAGTCGGGTAAAACCGCCTGTAAGTCAAGCAACGAATACAATCTCGGCGGCTTGGGCGTAACGGGAAATTCCGCAGGCAACGAAATAGCGAAGCAGGCGGACGTAATACTCGGCGTGGGCACAAGGTTTTCTGATTTCACAACGGGTTCAAAATCGCTTTTCAGAAGCGACGCCAAGGTGCTTACGATTAATACATCACGCTTTGACGCATATAAGCTCGGCGCAAAGAAGCTTGTCTGCGACGCAAAGCTCGGAATACTCGCAGTAGGCGATTATTTGCGCGCAAACTCGTATAAATCCTCTTACACAACCGAAATTGCCGACGCAAAAAAAGGCTGGGCGGAGGAAATGGCAAGGCTTGCCGCTTATAAGTATGACGAAAACTTTGAACCGCTTATCAAGGCAAGAGACGAGAGAACCATTCCCGAATTTGCCAAAAAAATGGGTATAATCACTCAGACTGCGGCGGTTGCCAAGGTTCGCGAGCTTATCGCGGACGACGCTATATGCGTAGGCGCGGCAGGTTCGCTCCCCGGCGACCTTCAAAGAATGTGGACCTCCGACAGCCTTTACTCATACAATATGGAATACGGCTATTCCTGCATGGGTTATGAAATTGCCGGCGCTTTGGGTTCAAAGCTTGCAAGACCCGATAAGGAGGTTTACGCAATGTGCGGCGACGGAAGCTATTTAATGCTTCACTCCGAGCTTGTAACCTCCGTTCAGGAAAAGAAAAAAATCAACGTTCTTCTTTTTGACAACAGCGGATTCGGCTGTATAAACAATCTTGAAATGTCAAACGGAATAGGGAACCTCGCAACGGAATTCCGTTTCCGCGACGGCAACAACGAACTTTTGGGCGACCTTGTTCCCATAGACTTTGCAAAATGTGCGAGCGGTTACGGCGTTAAAACCTATACCGCAAGGACTATGGAGGAGCTGGAATTTGCTTTGAACGACTCTAAAAAGCAAAGCGTTTCAACTCTTATCGACATCAAGGTTTTGCCAAAGTCCATGACCGACGGCTACGGCGCATGGTGGAACGTCGGCGTGGCAAGCACTTCGCAGAACGAAGCCGTTAAAAGGGCTTATCTGAATAAAAAAGAAAATGAAGAGAAAGCGAGAAAGTATTGATATGCTTGACAAAAACAAAGTGAAACTGGGAATTGCTCCTATTGCTTGGACAAACGACGATATGCCGGATTTAGGCGCGGAAAACACTTTTGAGCAGTGCATTTCCGAGATGGCTCTCGCGGGCTTTACGGGCTGCGAGGTAGGCAACAAATATCCCAGAAATGACATTCCGGCTCTCAAAAAGGCTCTTGAGCTTCGCAATATGCAGATTTGCAACGCGTGGTTCTCCTCTTTCCTCACAACCAAACCCTATGAGGAGGTTGAAAAGGATTTTATTGAGCATATTACGTTTTTAAAGGAAATGGGCGCTAAGGTAGTCGGCATTTCCGAGCAGGGACATTCCATTCAGGGTACGGATAAGTCGATTTTTGACGATAAATACATAATGAACGACGAGGAATGGGATTTGCTTTGCACGGGCGTCAATAAGCTTGGCAGGGTTGCTAAGGATATGGGCATTAAGCTGTGCTTCCATCATCACATGGGAACGGTTGTCCAGACCGAAGCGGAAATTGACAGACTTATGGAGAACACAGACCCCGAGCTTTTCGGGCTTCTGTTCGATTCGGGCCACCTTGCGTACTGCGGCGAGGATTATATGTCGGTACTCAACAAGTATGCTAACCGTATTTTCCATGTTCATCTTAAAGATATACGTCCCGAAATGGTTAAAAAGGTTAAAGATGAGCATTTGAGCTTCTTACAGGGCGTAAGGCTCGGCGCGTTTACCGTTCCCGGCGACGGCGCTATCGACTTTAAGCCGATTTTCGACGTGCTTGAAAAAACAGGCTACGAGGGCTATGTGCTTGTTGAAGCCGAGCAGGACCCCGCAATAGCCAATCCCTTTGAGTACGCCCTTAAAGCAAGGAAGTATATAAGGGAAGTTTCGGGGCTTTAATCAAAATAGAACGGGCTGTTAAAATCACCCGTTTATATAGTAAATTAATGCTGTAAAGGAGTAGAAATATGGCAGTTGAAAAATTAAAGTATTTTGTCAACGGTGAATTCCGTGACTCAAAAACAGATACCTGGTACGACCTTCACAATCCGTCAACGGGCGAGGTAACTGGACAGGCTCCCTGTTGCACAAACGAGGAAGTGCTCGAGGCTATCGAAGCGGCAAAAAAGGCTTATCCCGGGTGGAGAGCCGTACCCGCTATCAAGCGCGCGCAAATTCTCTATAAAATCCGTGACCTTATCATAGAAAATATGGAAGAGCTCACTATGTCCGTTGCAAAGGAAAACGGTAAAGTTTGGGGCGAAGCCGAAGGCGACGTGCTTAAAGCCAAGGAGGGTACCGAGCTTGCAACCCAAGTGCCCTCGCTTATGATGGGCGAGAGCATTATGGACGCTTCAAGAGGCTACGATACCGTTAAATACCGCGAGCCTCTCGGCGTTTTTGCGGGTATCGTTCCCGTAAATTTCCCCGCAATGATACCTTTCGGCTGGATGGCCCCCACCTGCATTGCCTGCGGCAATACCATGGTATTGAAGGCGGCTTCTCTTACGCCCAAAACGGCTATGCTCTTTGCCAAAATTTATAAAGAGGCGGGCGTACCCGACGGCGTTATAAATATCGTTACCTGCTCAAGGAACGAGATAAATACCATACTCGACCACCCCGACGTTAAGGGCATAACCTTTGTCGGTTCAACTCCCGTCGGACTTAAAATATATCAAAGAGCTGCCGCTGCCGGCAAACGCTGTCAGGCTCTTTGTCAGGCAAAGAACCATGCGCTTGTTATGGCGGACTGCGCCCTTGAAAGAACGGTTGCAGGCGTTATAAATTCGGCTTACGGCTGCGCAGGTCAGCGCTGTATGGCTCTTTCCTGCTGCGTTGTCGAGGAAGCTATAGCCGATAAATTTGTTGCTGAGCTTAAAAAACAGGCTGAGCAGATTAAGGTCGGCGCGTCTTGGGATAAGACCTCTAAGCTCGGCCCGATAACTTACGAAAAGCATTATAAGGAAGTTATTGCGGATATAGACAAGGGCGTGGCAGAGGGCGCAGAGCTTGTACTTGACGGCAGAAATTGCGTTGTTGAGGGCTATGAAAACGGCTATTTCGTAGGGCCTACAATTTTCGACCATGTTACCGAGGATATGACCATAGGCAGGGACGAGGTTTTCGGTCCGGTTCTTTGCATTAAACGCTGCAAAAACTTTGAAGAAGGACTTAAAATAATGAACTCCAACCCCTATGCAAACGGCTCGGTAATTTATACCCAGAGCGGCTATTTTGCACGTCAGTTTGCCCGTTATACCGACGGCGGTCAGGTGGGCGTTAACGTCGGCATCCCCGTACCCGTAGGCTTCTTCCCGTTCTCGGGTCACAAGCAGTCGTTCTTCGGCGATTTGCATTGCCTCGGCAAGGACGCATACCGCTTCTTCACGGAATCCAAGGCTGTTACCACCCATTGGTTTGACGAGGAGGAAGCTGCAAGCACGAACGTTTCAACCTGGGACGGCACTATCTGATTCAGCGGTAAATTTCCGTATTAAAATAAAACATAACACAGGAGAATATTATGCTTAAAGTAGGTATAATCGGCGCCGGTCGTATAGGCAAGGTGCATCTTGAATCAATCTCTTACCACGTTAAAAACGCCGTTGTAACGGCTATGGCGGACCCCTTTATGAACGATGAAACCAGGGCCTTTATCGAAGGCTTCGGCGTAGAAAAAATCTATCAGGATTACAAGCAGATAATAAACGACCCCGAAATAGACGCGGTTCTTGTCTGCTCGTCAACCGATACGCACGCACCCATTTCGATTGAGGCGATTAATGCGGGCAAGCACGTTTTTTGCGAAAAACCGCTTGCAAATACCGTTGATAAAATTCAGGAAATTGCCGACGCTCTCAAAGCTCATCCGGAGGTTAAATTCCAGGTAGGCTTCAACCGCCGCTTTGACCATAACTTTGCGGCTGTCCGCAAGGCTTACGACGAGGGCAAGATAGGCGACGCTCAAATTCTTAAAATCACGTCGAGAGACCCGCAGGCTCCTCCCGTAGGTTATTGCGCCGCAAGCATTTTCCTTGATATGACCATTCACGATTTCGATATGGCGTGCTTCCTTACAAACAGCGACGTTGAGGAGCTTTATGTTTACGCCGACGCCCTTATAAACCCGTCGATACGCGAATACGGCGATTTTGACACCGCCATTATTTCGCTCAAAATGGCAAACGGCGCTTTGGCGGTTATCGACAATTCCCGTCAGGCTATGTACGGCTATGACCAGAGGGCGGAGCTTTTCGGCTCAAAGGGTATGGTTGCAACCTCGAACGACACCCTATCATCTGCCGTTATTTCAACGGCAGACGGCGTAACTGGCGAGAAACCGCTGTTCTTCTTCCTTGAAAGATATATGGAAAGCTTTTCCGAGGAGGTAAGGCAGTTTGTTGCGGCGGTCGAGAACAATACCGAAACGCCCGTCGGAATACATGCCGGTATGCAGAGCGTAAAAATAGCGCTTGCGGCTGAAAAATCCGCAAACGAACACAGAGCGGTTAAGCTTTCGGAAATTGACTGATTAAAAAACGGCAAAAATTTACTCCTCTGTACAGTAAAAATACAGGGGAGTATTTCTTTTGTTATTTTTAGCTTTACGGCAAATCCATTTTAAGGCCCGAGAATTTCTGACCCCATTTATTCGCCCAACCCTCGCAGTAAAGCTTGTAATAGGAAACGCCGTTCTTTTTCCTGTAGCCTTCAAAAAAATTGCACCATATTGCCGAGGGCAGGGCAATTACAATCCAGTAAAATACGCCCAGGAAAAGGCATTGCCAGGTGTGGCCGTATTCGTGTATTCTTGTGTTGTACGTCCATTTTTTACTGCTGTGCCGGTCCTTCATAAAAATGAAAAGCCCCAGCGTAAGACCGCCGCTTTTCCAGGGCAGGTAAACTATTCGCGCATAGCCGAACCTCTGCCAGCGCCTGTGCAAAAATTTAGTGCATATGAGGTAAACTATTGCGCCCACTAAGTTTACGGGAAGCCCCCAGGTCCATTGAACAAAGTAAAAAACAAATCTTCTGAATTTCGTGGTAGTCCTTACGGTTTTGTTTATACTGTAGTCGAATCGCTGCTTTTTGTCCGACATTTTACCACCCCTTTATATAAGAATTTTATCACTTAATATATTACAAGTCAATCAAAAACCTTATTTGAGTTCGGCGTTTCGGCAATCTTGATATTATTTCTTCTTGAAGAATTTAAAATCTTATTGTATTATATTTATGATGAATTTTTAGGAGACAGGATTATGTTGAATACAAGAGCTTCCGGGGTGTTAATGCACTTGTCGTCTATGCCCTCCCGATACGGCATAGGCGTAATGGGCGAGGAAACCAAAAGATTTATAGATAAAATCAAGGATATGGGGTTTTCGTACTGGCAGGTACTGCCGCTGAACCCGCCCGATTTTTACGGTTCGCCCTATACTTCAAATTCGGTTTTTGCAATTTCCCATATGTTTATTTCGCCCGACGGCCTCGTTGAGGAGGGGCTTGTTTCGCCCGAGGATATCGAGCGCTCGGTGTATTACGGCTCGCCATATACCGCAGATTACGAATTTGCGTTTAAAGCCCGCCTTGAATTACTCAAAAAGGCATATGACAATGCGGACGCGGCAACGAGGAAAAAAGCGGAGGAATTTGAGCAAAAAAACGAATGGTGCCGCGCTTATTCGCTTTTTCAGGCGGCAAAGGAAAGGTTTGACAACAAGCCCTGGTATGAATGGGACGGCGAATTTGCCTATTACGAAAACTGCCTGAAAAACGCCGATAAGCTGAAGCAAAGCGCGGATTTTTACTCCTTTGTGCAGTACATAGCCTTTACGCAGTGGCGCCGGATTAAGCTTTACGCCAACGACAGGGGAGTTAAAATTTTGGGCGATATGCCTATCTACGTTTCCATGGACAGCGTTGACGTCTGGAGCAACAGAAAGCTTTTTGAAATCGACGAAAACGATTTTTCCAAAAAAAAGGTTGCGGGAGTTCCGCCCGATTATTTTTCCGAAAACGGTCAGCTTTGGGGAAATCCGCTTTATGACTGGGACGCTATGGAAAAGGACGGCTACCGCTGGTGGATAGAGAGGATAAAGGCATCGTTTAAACTCTTTGATACCGTCAGAATAGACCACTTCAGAGCCTTTGCCTCCTATTGGGCGGTTGACGCAAATGCGGACACCGCAAAGCAGGGCGAGTGGCTTAAAGGCCCGGGTATGAAGCTATTTAACGCCGTAAAGGAAGAAATGGGCGAAGCGCCGATTATAGCCGAGGACTTGGGCACATTCGGCGAGGACGTTATAAAGCTGCTTGAGGACACCCGTTTTCCGGGTATGCGAGTAATACAGTTCGGTTTTGAGCCGAATTGCGACAGCACGCATCTTCCGCATAATTACCCCAAAAATTCCGTCGCATATGTCGGCACGCATGATAACACAACCTTGCTTGCGTGGCTTTGGGAGGCGGAACCCGACAGAAGAAAATTTGCGCTCGATTATTGCGGATTTAAGGGTGACAACTGGGGCGAGGGCGGATACAAAAGCTCGTCGTGCAGAGCGATAATTGAAGCGGTTTGGCGCAGTCCGTCGCTGATAGCTATGATATCCTTTCAGGACTTATGCGGCTTCGGTTCGGACGCAAGAATGAACGTGCCGGGCAGGGCAAACGGCAACTGGCTGTTCAGGACCACTCGGGATACCGTTGATATGGTTGACGCCGATTATTTTAGGCATATAAATAATTTATTTAAGAGATAATTGTCTTTTTCTGTTGACAATAATATAGCAATATCTTATAATATTACTAAATGTTACAGAAAAAATTAATTACAGAAAGTTTTAAAACGGTGGATTACTATGATAAACGAACAACTTAAATTAGTAAGGAAAGTAAACAATTTCACTCAACAGCAGGTTGCGGACGCGCTCGGCATTGACCGTTCTACTTATGCCTCTTATGAAACGGGCAGAAACAGACCCGACATTAAGTTTGTTTCTGCTTTTGCAAAGACCTTCGGCATTACTATCGATTTTATACTTAATCTTGACCCGAACTGCGACGTGTCCGTGTACGACACCGCGCTCAGCCTTAAAAAGGGTAAGAAAGAAAAGCTATTAAGCCTGTTGAGGAACGACGAAAAAGAGTTGATTGCAATGTACCGCATCAGCTCAAGCGAAGCTAAGGAACAGGCTTGGGAGATTTTAAAGCAGTCAAAGGAAGAGGTAATCAACAGCCTTTAAAATCCAATTCCCTTTTCAGCCTTTTTCCGAGTAACTGTTAAAACAGCAAAACTTTAAACGGCACAGCGCCTTGAAGCGCCGTGCCGTTTTGCCGTTTAACGGAACATTCCGAGAAAAACGCCTTATTAAATTTGCCTTACAGCCTTTCAAGGTAATTTTGCACTTCAAAAATTTTGCCGTTTTTGATGTAAACCCTCGGCACTCTCATTGCGACCGAACAGCAAAATTCATAATTGAAGCTGCCGGAAGCGTCGGCAACCTCCTCAACGCTTATAAAGTTTTCTCCGTCCCTGCCTACGAGCGTAACCCTGTCGCCCTGCTTTGCGCCTATGCCGGTTACGTCAACCATAAGCTGATCCATACATATTCTGCCTATTATTTTTGCAAATTTTCCGTTTATAAGAACCCTGCCCTTATTCGACAGGCTTCTGGGGTACCCGTCCGCATATCCTACGGATACCGTCGCTATTTCCATATCGTCGGCAGCGGTAAAGGTACTGCCGTAGCTTACCGTAAATCCCTTTTTCACGCTTTTAACAAAGCTTACGCTGCCGAAAAGCTCCATAGCGGGCTTGAGAACGAATCCCCGCTTATCCATTTCCTCTGAGGGATAAAGCCCGTATATCATAATTCCCGCCCTGACTATATCGAGAAAACCGCCGTCATAATCTATGATTCCCGCGCTGTTATACATGTGCTTAATCGGTATGTTGATATTTTCATTTTCGAGCTTTTTGATAAAGTCGAGGAAAATTTCTTTCTGCCTGTCGGAAGAACTTGTCGTTTTTGCGTCGGCGCAGGCAAAATGTGTGAATATTCCCTCAACCGAAATATTCGGCAGGGCGCATATTTTTTTGATTTTCTCTACGCTTTCGCCCGTCGGCTGAAAGCCTATTCTGCCCATACCGGTGTCAATTTTGATATGTATTTTTGCCGTTTTGTTAATTGAAACCGCCGCTTCGGAGACAGACAGCGCATTTTCGTATTTGAATACCGTTAAGGCGATGTTTTGGGCTATCGCTTCTTCGTATTCGCCGTCGAAAACGTGCGCTAAAATCAAAACAGGCTTGTCGATTCCGTTTCTTCTCAAACGCACAGCCTCGTCAACCGAAGCGACGCCGAAAGCGTCAACCCCGATTTCGTCAAGGGCCTTTGAAACGGGAACCGCGCCGTGACCGTAAGCGTCTGCTTTGACTATCGCCATGGTTTTAACGTCTTTTCCCGTCTTTTTCATAACGGCTTTTACATTATCGCATATTGCGTCCAAATCAATCAGAGCGTACGCTCTTTTGGGTAACTGCATATATTTCTCCTCTGTCGTCTGTAAAAAGCTATATAAATTATAGTCTAAACTTTTTGCGATGTAAAGCAATAAAAAAGCAAAGTTGATATTTTTTGCTTTTTGTTTTATTATTAAGTCGGTGATTGTATGATTTTTGTTTGTCCCAAATGCGGGGAAAAGCTCGAAAGGCAGGGCAATTCCTACAAATGCCCCAACGGGCACAGCTTTGATATTTCAAAACAGGGCTATGTGAATCTGCTTTTGGGTTCAAAGGGCGGAAACCACGGTGACAATAAGCTTATGGCGCAGGCAAGGCGCAATTTTTTGGACAAGGGCTATTACAAAAAATTTGCCGACGCCCTGGTAAATACCGCAGCGGAATTTTCAAAACCCGGCGACGTTTTAATCGACTGCGGCTGCGGGGAGGGGTACTATACCTCGCAAATTTCGGACAGCGTCAATAATATAAGCGTTGCGGGCTTTGATATTTCCAAAAACGCCGCGGCTATAGCCGCAAAAAGGAACAAAAACGTTTCCTTTGCGGTTGCAAGCTCGTTTTCGATACCCTTGGAGGATTCGAGCGCGGATATTGCGCTTGAAATTTTTTCTCCCCATTGCGAGCGGGAGTTTAAAAGAATACTTAAAACGGGCGGTCTCCTGATAATGGCGATACCGCTTGAAAATCATCTTTATTCGCTTAAAAAAGCCGTTTACGACAATGCGTACAAAAACAGCGTGAACGGCTTTGAGATTGACGGCTTCGAGCTTATAAAAAATACCGAAATAAAGTACTCCGAGCTTATAAAATCAAACGAGGATATAAAAAATCTTTTTATGATGACGCCGTATTATTACAAAACGGGCGAAAAGGAGCAGGCAAGGCTTAATACTTTACAGGAGCTTTGCGTCGAATTGGAATTTTCAATTACCGTTTACAAAAAGCTCGGTTGATTGTTGCAGTTTTCGGAAGATTAGTGTATAATTGATTTATCATAATATAAGGCAGAGGTGTAAATAATGGAAAACGAAAACAAAAAGGAATTAAAAAATACCGTAACAGTAAGAATAGCGGGAGCGGAATACACAATAAAAACAGAGGAATCCGCAGAGTTTACACAAAATCTTGCCAAGGAGATAAACTCTAAAATCAACGAAATCAAGACGGTTAACCCTTACGTTTCAACAAGTCAGATTGCAATATTGCTTGCGCTCGAATATGCAAGCGACTGCAAAAAGGCTACAGAGCGCACCGAAGCTATCAGGTCCGAGATAAAGGTATATCTTGAGGACACGGCAAAGGCGCAGTCCGAAAGGGATTTTTACAAGCGTGAGATTGAGCGTATGAAAGCGGAGGCAAAATCAAAGGCAAACCAGATAAATCTTTTTTCGGACGATAAAAAATGAGAACTGAAATTTTAGCTCCGGCAGGCAATTTCGACTCGCTGACCGCCGCCGTAAGAAGCGGTGCGGACGCGGTCTATTTCGGTACGGGCAATTTTAACGCAAGGAAGAACGCCGCAAATTTTGAAGGCTTCGAGCTTGAACGCGCCGTGGACTTTTGCCGCCTTCACGGCGTTAAATGCCATATCGCGCTCAATACCCTTGTCGGCGACGATGAAATTCCCGAGTTTAAAAAGACGGTTAAGCGTATCTGCAATTTGCATGCGGATGCGCTTATTTTGCAGGATTTGGGAGCGGCAAAAATCGTCCGTGAAATCTGCCCCGAAATTGAACTCCACGCTTCGACTCAGCTCTCCACGGGCACGCTTGAGGGCTTAAGGCTTTTAAAAAAGCTTGGTTTTACCCGCGCGGTTCTGCCAAGGGAGCTTTCAAAAAAAGAAATCGAATATATCGCTGAAAACTCTCCCTTGGAGCTTGAGATGTTCGTCCACGGCGCGCTTTGTATGAGCGTTTCCGGTCAGTGCCTTTTGAGCGCCGTGCTCGGCTCGCGAAGCGGGAACAGGGGACTGTGCGCCCAACCTTGCAGGCTTCCCTTTTCGGCGCAGGGCGGAACGGGAAACGATTTGAGCCTAAAAGACCTCTCCCTTATTGACCGTCTCGGCGAGCTTGCCCGTATGGGGATAAAATCATTTAAAATCGAGGGCAGAATGAAACGCCCCGAATATGTCTGCGCCGCAGTTACCGCCTGCCGTGAAAGCCTTGAGGGAACGTTAAGCGCAAAACGGCTTGAGGAGCTTGAAGCGCTGTTCTCACGCTCGGGATTTACCTCGGGGTATTACGACGCAAAAACGGGCAGGGATATGTTCGGCTTTCGTAAAAAGGAAAACGTAATTTCGGCAACGGACGCTCTTTTAAAAAAATATTCTTCGCTTTACGAAAAGGAAAAGCCCGTATATACGGTGGATTTTAAGCTGACGGCTTCTCAGGGCAAAGCGCCCGAGCTTATAGCCGAAACGGAAAATCACAGCGTAAAGTCGGTAAGCGAATATATCTGCCGACCCGCGTTAAACGTGGCGCTTGACAGCCAAAGGGCGGCAAAACAGCTCTCAAAATGCGGCGGCACGGTGTTTCGTCCGGGAAAAATCGACTGCGAAATCGACAGCGGATTGAGCGTACCCGTTCAGGAGTTGAATTGCCTTCGCAGGAACGCCCTGAACGCCCTTGAAAATAAAATTTTGCAAAGGGAAGGCTATAAGACGGGGGATTTTGAATTTACCGAAAAAGGTCTCGGCTTTTCGCAAAAGAGAAAAACCTATCTTTTCTTTTACCGTGAGGACCGGATACCCGACGGCATAAAATACGACAGAATTTTTCTTCCGCTCGGAACGGACGAAAAAATTATCGAAAGGTACAACGCGGGGGTAATGCTCCCGAGAGGCGTATTCTTTAACGAAGGGGAGCTTTGCGAAAAATTAAAACTGAGCCCTGCACGCTATGTTTTGTGCAATACTCTCGACGCCGTCGCCATAGCTTTAAAATCGGGCAAGGAAATAATCGGAGGGCCGTTTCTAAACATATTCAACAGCGTTTCCCTTTCGGAGCTTTCGCAATTCGGTATTTCCGAAGCCCTGCTTTCTTATGAATTGAGCGTAAAGCAAATTTCAAAATTGAAGCCGAAAATAAAAACGGGCTGCGTGCTTTACGGAAGAATACCGCTTATGCTTACAAAAAATTGCCCCGTGAATAACGGCAAAAGCTGCGCCGTATGCTCAAAAAACGGAAAAATTACCGACAGAAAGAATATAGATTTTCCCGTGGTGTGTCAAAACGGCTTTTCCGAAATTCTCAATTCAAGACCGCTTTATATGCAGGACAAGGCGGATGAAATCAAAAACGTATACTTTGGGGCGTATTTCTTCACAACGGAGAAAAAAGACGAGGTAAGGGCAATTTTAAACGGTCGGGAAAAGGGCTTAAAGCCCGAAAATGAATTTACAAGAGGCTTATATTACAGAGGTGTTGAATAATGGAAAAAATAAAAGTAAAAAAGCTAAACGAAAAAGCAAGGCTTCCGCAAAGGGCTACCCAAGGCTCTGCGGGCTTCGACCTTTACGCCTGCATAGACGAACCCATAGCTTTAAATAAGGGCGATACCGCCGTAATACCCACGGGCATAGCGGTGGAAATAGGCAGTCCCGATTATGCGGCTTTTGTTTACGCAAGGAGCGGACTTGCGATAAAGCAGGGGATAGGACTTTTAAATTCCGTCGGCGTTATAGACAGCGATTATCGGGGCGAAATAAGAGTTGGGATAATAAAGCAAACGCAGGGCGCATACGAAATAAAACCGTTTGAAAGAATAGCCCAAATGGTAATTCAGCCCGTAGCTCTCCCCGAAACGGAGCTTTGCGAGCAATTAGACGAAACTCAAAGGGGCGAGGGGGGCTTCGGCTCTACGGGAAAAAATTAAAAACATTTTGGAAATAGAAAAATTTACAAAAATATTTAATATATATTAAAAATTAAAAAAAACAGTTGCAACAAACGAAAAAGTGTTTTATAATATAAGAGATTATAATGATGAAATTATACTTAATTTATCCTATAAATCAGTTTGGAGCATAATTTATGAAAAAAAGCTATTCGCTTTTTGCGGCATCTTTCCTTGTTGTTATTGCTGCGGCGGCGTTTTCATTGGGCTGCTATGCAAACCTGGCAAAGGGCGACGTTAACGGCGACGGCAAGTTTTCCGTTGTTGACGCAAAAGCGGTTTTACAAAGCGTCGCTTCTCTCAAAACCCCGGATTCCGAGCAGCTTGAACGCGCCGACGTTAATTCGGACGGCAAGTTAAGCGTGACGGACGCCAAATGGATT
This sequence comes from uncultured Clostridia bacterium, assembly GCA_947630835.1. Taxonomy (GTDB): domain Bacteria; phylum Bacillota; class Clostridia; order Oscillospirales; family Acutalibacteraceae; genus Fimenecus. Next base: position 66,870 of record CANRIZ010000003.1, read on the forward strand.
TTGCAGATAGTCGCGCAGCTTCGTCAGCCCCCTTCGCAGACAAGCGGTGATTCGTCTGCGGCGGGCAGTACTCCGGCGCAAAGCGAAACCTCAACCGTCGGGCAGACCGAGGTTCCTTCGGTGACCGAGCCTTCAAGCGAAGCTTCTACCGAGCCTTCTGCTTCCGTTGAAAGCTCAACCGAAGCTCCTGCCGAGCCTTCTACCTCCGGCGAAAGCTCAACCGAGGCTCCTACATCTTCTTCCGTACCCGAGAAAACGAGTATGGTAGTCGGCGGCGAGACCGGCAATGACGACGACGAACACAATGCGATTATCGACTGGAGATAAACGCTGTAAAAACAAAGGAGTTTTTATTTGAAAAGAATTTCGGCTTATATTATGTCGGCTTTAATCATATTTTCGCTTGCCTTGTCAACGGGCGTTTGTTCGTTTGCAAGCGAAACGGAAAAGGTCGGCGACTTAAACGCAGACGGCAAAATAACCGTTGTTGACGCAAAGCTTGTGTTAAAGCATGTGGCGGGCACGCAGGAGCTTGATTCTTCACAGCTTCGTATGTCGGACGTTAATTCCGACGGCAGAACAACCGTTGCCGACGCCAAGGTTATTTTAAGGGTTGTTGCGGGTATTCAAAAAATGCCCTCGCTCGCAGTCGGTTCGGAGGAATTTGACGACGACGAACACAATGCGATTATCGATTGGAGATAAACGCTGTAAAAACAAAGGAGTTTTTAGTATGAAAAGAATTTCGTCTTTTATTATGTCGGCTTTAATCATATTTTCGCTTGCCTTGTCAACGGGCTTTTGTTCGTTTGCAAGCGAAACGGAAAAGGTCGGCGACTTAAACGCAGACGGCAAAATAACCGTTGTTGACGCAAAGCTTGTGTTAAAGCATGTGGCGGGCACGCAGGAGCTTGATTCTTCACAGCTTCGTATGTCGGACGTTAATTCCGACGGCAGAACAACCGTTGCCGACGCCAAGGTTATTTTAAGGGTTGTTGCGGGTATTCAAAAAATGCCCTCGCTCGTAGTCGGTTCTCAGGGATTTGACGACGACGGCTATGTCGAGATTTAATTTTGAAATCATTTTATGATTTATATAAAGTTATGTCAGGAGGAAAACTAAGACATGAAAAAACAATTGGCGCTTCTTTTGTCGGTTATCATGGCTTTTTCCTGCTTTTCAACGGCGGCTTTTGCCGCTGACGAGCCTACGGAAATAGCTCCGACACCGCAGGAAGCAACCGCTTCCGATGCCACGGCAGCAGAAGCAATCAAACTTGGCGACGTCAATATGGATAAGAAAGTTTCCGTTATTGACGCAAAATGGGTTCTTCAGAACGTAGCAAAAATGAAAGAACTTAACGATTCTCAGAGCCTTGCCGCCGACGTTACGCTTGACGGCAGAATTTCGGTAGCCGACGCAAAGTGGATTTTACAGTGCGTAGCCGGTTTAAGAGAATTGGGCGAAATCAATCCCAACGGCGATGTTGTAGAACCCGACGGCGATGAAATGAAAGCTCTCAAAGACGCCATAGCCCAAGCAAAGGCGGTTGATGCCGCAGGCTATACGGCGCAAAGCGTTGAAGCTCTTGACAAAGCTATTGCCGACGCAGAAGCTTTGGCAGGTAAAAACAACGTTACCGCACAGCAGATTGACGAAGCCGTTAAGGCTTTGGAGGACGCGCAGAAAGGTCTTGAAACCGATACCGCACCGCTTGAAAAAGCAATCAGCGACAGCTATTTGAAGGATACTTCAAACTATTTACCCGGCAGCGTAGACAATTTCTATGCGGCGGTAGCCGAGGCGGAGAAGGTTCTTAACGGTAAGGATATTACTCCCAAGCAGGTATCCGACGCTGTAGCCGCTATAAAAGCAGCGGAAGCAAACCTTGTGCCGAAACCCGATAAGACGGAGCTTGAAGCCGCTATTAACGAGGCTGAGGCTGTTGAAACAGACGGAATGACTCCCGAAAGCATTGAGTCTTTTAACAATGCAATTAAGGCGGCAAAGGCGGTTTACAACAACGACAACTCAACGGCTGAGGAAGTTGAAGCCGCAACCAAAGCGCTTAAGGACGCTCAGAACGCTCTGGACAGAGATTACAAAGCGTTGCTTACGGCAAAGAAAGACGAAGTCGAAGCTCTTGACTTAACAGGATATACACAGGAAACGAAAGACGCGGTTAATACTGCTATGGAGCAGGCAAACGCCATACTCGAGAATCCCGATTCAACTCAGGAAGAGGCTCAAAAGGCTTATGAAGCCCTTGAAGACGCCGTTAACGCTCTTGAAATAGACACTACGGAATTTGACGCGGCTTACAAGGCGGCAACCGAGGTTGACCCCACGGGCTACACCTCTAATTCCGTATCGGCTCTTAAAGCGGCTATTGAAAACGCGGATGAAGTTAAGGCAAACGCCGAAGCTGCCGTTGAGGATTACGCTCAGGCAACCGAACAGCTCAACAACGCTATTGAAGGTCTTGCCGCTGATTTGAGCAAACTTAAAAATCTTATGCGTAATTGTTCGGATTACCTCGGCGACAGGTTTTCTAAAAATTATACAAAGGCAAGTATTGCAGCGCTTCAGGAAGCATATGACAATGCTTCCGAAATAACGGAAAAGAATACTCCCGCCGAAGTTCAGGAAGCATATGACGCTCTTGAAGAAGCAAAAAATAATCTTGTAAGGTTAGCCGATGATTTTGACGTACAGCTCTTCAACGCTTTACTCAGCGTTTCGCAGAAGACTAAATTTGAAGACTATACCGAAGAAACGGCAAACGCTTTGAGAGACGCTATCGCTCAGGCGGAAATTGTTGCCGCAAAGGAAGAAAAAACTCAGGCAGAGGTAAAGGAAGCAACGGACGCTCTTACAAAAGCCAGAGACGGTCTTGTTAAAAACAGAGCGGACACATCCGCCCTTGAAGCTAAGATTGCGGAAGTTACCGAAACTTATTCGGAAGACGACTATACAGACGAGTCATATCAGGCTCTTACAGAGGCTCTTAGCGCCGCTCAGGATGTTGTTGACAGCGATACTCCCACTGCCTCTCAGGTACAGCAGGCTATGGATGATATCGACAGCGCCGTAGAAGCTCTTGAATCTATTGACGATGCGCTTGCAGCAGCTTTGGCAGACGCCGAAGAAATCACAAAGGAAGATTACACTCAGCAGACAGCGGACGCTCTTGACGCAGCTGTTAAGGCAGCGCAGTCTCCCACAAACAAAAAGCAGGCTCTTAAAGACCTTGAGGACGCTATAGCGGCTCTTAAACCCAACAAAACCGCTCTTGACGCCGCCATTTCAAAGGCAACCGCTATTGAAAGAACGGATTATACAGAGGACAGCCTCGAGACTTTGGATACGGCTCTTACAAATGCAAGAGCCAAGAGCTCCGACGATACCGCATCTGTTGACGATGTTAAGACGGCAACCTCCGAGCTTGAAGAAGCTATTAAGGGCTTGAAGGCCGACAAGACCAAGCTTGAGGAGAGAATAACCAAAGCAAGGGCAATCGATACCAAGGATTGCACCGAAAAGACGGTTCAGGCTCTTACCGAGGCTCTTGCACAGGGAGATAAGGTTATGCAGAACAACTCCGCTACTCCCGACGACGTTAAAGGCGCTATCGAAGCCATAACAAAGGCGGTTCGCGAGCTTGGCGATAAGTACTTTGACGACGAAGAAAATTCGAGCAGAGTTCCCGTAATCGATTGGAGAAATCCGTAATTAAAGCTAAACTGAGCTTTAATCTGTAAACTTATAAGAACGGCAGTCTTGAAGATTGCCGTTCTTTTTTGATTATTGTCGTCTTTCGCTTGACAAAAGCGCATAGACTTTGTTATGATAAAGTGATGAAAAATATTTTCTGAAATGAGATGAGTTTAGTGACGGCGGAAAATTTATGTATGAGCTGTATGAAAGAGATAGGCTCTCAAAAGCAATGCCCGTATTGCGGATTTCGTTCGGATACGCCTCAGATAAAGCCTTGTCTGCCTTTAAGAACTATGATAGGCGGCAGGTATGTGATAGGAAAAATGACTGCCTCCGGCGGCGACGGTATCACCTATATGGGGTGGGACGTCGAGAGTAAAACCGCCGTAACGGTCAGGGAATATTTGCCCGAGGATTTTGCCGGGCGCCCTGCGGGATTAGAGGTCAAAATAAACGTCGGCTGCGAGTCCGATTATTTTAACGGTATGGAGTCTTTTTTAAAGCTTTGGCGCAAGCTTGCAAGGGTAAGAAACCTTACCGCGCTTATTCCGGTGCTTGATATAATTGAGGAAAACAACACCGCTTATGCCATTTCGGAATATATTGAAACCATTACGCTCAGGGATTTTCTTTTAAAAAGCAGAACCGGGTACCTCTCTTGGGAAAAAATTAAGGTTATGCTTATGCCTGTGCTGACGGCCGTTTCGGCGTTACATTCAATGAACGTCTGCCACAGGGGAATTTCACCCGATACCCTTGTGCTCGGCAGGGACGGCAAGCTAAGGCTTACGGGCTTTATGATAGCCGAGGCAAGATGCCTTAAAACCGACATCACGGCGGAGATTTTCCCGGGCTATGCCGCAATAGAGCAGTATAACGACGTTGACGATACAGGCGTTTGGACGGATATTTACGCCCTGGGTGCGGTTGTGTACCGTTCGCTTGTAGGCAGTATACCCGTTGAGGCAACGCAGAGAATAACAAACGATAAGCTTATGATTCCTCCGAAATTTGCAGAGACTTTTCCCGCTTATCTCACCTCCGCCCTTGAGCATGCGCTTATGATTTCCCCAAGCGACCGTACCGCAAATATCGACGAGCTTCGAGAGGAGCTTTCCGGCGCTCCGAGCAAGGTTGTAACAAATATGCTCCACGAATCCGAGCAGTCGGGAACCACTCAGGAGGAGCTTGAAAAAAGGCGTATTCTTGAACGGGAAGCCATAAGAGAGCAGCGAAAGAGCGATCAATTAAAAATGATGCTCATAACCTTTGCCATAGTATTGGGCATAGGAGCTTTGGCTGTCGGCGGTTACTTCGGCGTAACTTATTTGAAGGAGCATCCGAGGGAAACAACCACAGCTCCCGCGGCGGCCGAGATGATTGAAGTACCCGATTACAGAGGTCAGAGCTTTTCAAGGATAAGCTCCGACGCCGTTCAGAAAACAAGGTTTAATTTTATCGCAAGCTATGAGTTTTCGAGCGAGGCGGAGGCAGGCGTTATCATTTCCCAGGACCTTGAACCGGGCAGCACTATTCAAAGAGGTTCCGATATTAACGTAGTTGTAAGCAAGGGTAAGGAGATGATAGTTGTTCCGGACGTAGTCGGCTCAAATTATGCGTCGGCGGAGCAGGTTTTGACCGAGGCGGGCTTTACCTGCAAAAAGATTGAAAGGAATAACGACGGTTCACATACCGCAGACGAGGTTGTTTCCTTAACTCCCGAAGCGGGCGGTTCCTATGAGAGGGGCAAGGAAATTTACGTTCAGGTTTGGGGCCCCGTTCCCACAACCACAACTACCACTACAACAACAAGAAAGACAATTATAGGCGCTATAGGCGAAAGCGTCGGTATTTTCTGAATTTAAATTAAAAAAACAGAGACTCTCTTTATTTACGGAGAGTCTCTGTTTTTTTATGTAAAACCGATTACAACAGGCTTGCGGCGGCCTCGTCGAGATAAACCTCAACGTCGTGGTGGAATTGCAGTATCGAAGCCGGGCAAACGGGGGTAACGTCGCCGTTTACCATAGCCGTAACTGCGTCCGCCTTTTCGATACCGGTTGCTATAAGAACAATTTTCTTAGCCTTCATAATCGAGCCTACGCCCATGGTCAGGGCTTGGGTCGGCATGGGGTTTTCGTTAAAATACTTGGAATTTGCGTTAATGGTGCTTTGCGTAAGATTTACCTTAAACGCGCCCTTTGAAAAGCATATCGACGGTTCGTTAAAGCCTATGTGACCGTTTCTGCCTACGCCCAAAAGCTGAATGTCAACCTGAGCTTTTTCAAGCATCTCGTCATATCTTTTACATTCCCTTGCGCTGTCGCGGGCGTTGCCGTTAAGGAAATGCACGTTTTTCTCTTTAATATCCGTATGATCAAAAAGCTCCGTGTGCATAAAGCTGTAATAGCTGTTTTTGTCCTGCTTGGGGAGGTTTACGTATTCGTCAAGATTATAAGTTTTAACGTCCTTTAAAGAAACCTTGCCCTTTTGACATTCACGGTAAATGTATTTGTATGTAGGTATGGGCGAAGCTCCCGTAGCAAGCCCCAGTGTGATGTCGGGCTTTGCGTTTATTGCGTCAACAAAAAGCTTTCCGACCGCCTTGCCTATTTCGTTGGCGTTTTTCATAATTATGATTTTCATTTTTCTCATCCTTTTATATGCAGTATAAATTTAAATCCCAGCACGGAATATATCTGTGATGGCGCAGGAAGATTTTGTACTCGGGGTTAATCTCCTTTATCTTAAAGACAAGCCTTGTAATATCCTCCGTTTTGTGATAAGCGGCAATATTGAGCTTGGGCTTGATTTTTGAAAGCGTTTTTTCGGCCCCGCATAACATTCGGTACTCGCTTCCCTCAACGTCGGCCTTTAAATAGGTTATCTCAAAGCTTTCCGAAATTTCGTCAACCGTAGTTACTTCAAGCGCCGTTCCGCCCGAATTAACGCTGTTGCCCCTGCCGCCCTCGTTTTTAAAGCGCGCCGTCCCTATATTATCCCAAATTCCCTTGTTGATTGCAAGGGCTTTTTCATAATTTTTGAGGTATTGCGACAGTTTTTTAAAGCTTTTCACGTCCGGTTCAAGGGCTAAGACGCTTTTGTATTTTCCGTCGACGTATTTTAAAAATTCCTCAACCGTATCGCCCCTGTAAGCGCCTACGTCAAGATAAGCTTCGTTATGCCCGAGCTTTAAAATGCTTTCAAACGCTTCACGCTTGTCCGTTTCGCTTTCAAAAAGAAATTTAAGTTCACCGGTAAGCTGGAATTTGAGAAAATTCTCAAAAACCGACCTCGATTTTTCGTCGCAGAGTATCCCGTACGCTTTTTCAAGCTCCGCGGCGTTTTTTTTAATATAATCTCCGTTGAAAATTTCATCGCCGTAAACGGGAACGCAGGGGACGAGCAGCCTGTGCCTTTTTGACAAATTTACCACGCCCTCTATAACGCTGTCAAGCCGAGAGCCGAAGCACAGCGCAACCGCAAATTCGCCGAAAATTTCTTCCGCCCGAGAAACGCTTTTCACTTCAAAGCCTCGGAAGGTTCTGTTTCTGACAAATCCGTCCGAAGCTGCAATACCCGAAATTTTTATATTGAGCCGCTCAAATTCGTCTATTACCCTGTCGGCGCCGTTGCCCGTTCCGTAAAGCACAATCGGCAGTCGGGTATTTTTAAAAAAATCCCAGGAGGATTCAAGCTTCAAAATATCTTCAATCATATTTTTTCTTTCCGCAAAATGTTTTTGCAAACGCCGCTTTACGCTGTTTGCAATATTCTATCACATATGCGCTCAATCGTCAAAATTTTTTCTCAAATCCTCAATAACCTTTTTTTCGATTCTCGAAACGTAAGAGCGCGATATACCCAACCTTGCGGCAATTTCCCTTTGCGACATCGGGAATTTTCCGTCCAGACCGTAACGCTTGATAATTATGGTTTTTTCTCTGCCTTCGGGCAAGGCTCTGATTAAATTCCTGAGTTTTTCGATTTTCATTTTCCTGTCAACGTCCTCGTTTACGGTATCGTCCGTGAAAATGACGTCGGAGAGCGTTAGCGGATTTCCCTGCGTGTCCGTGTCTATCGGCTCGTTCATTGAAATATCCTGCGAGCTTTTTTTCTGACTGCGGAAATACATAAGTATTTCGTTTTCCACGCATCTTGCCGCATAAGTGGCGAAGCGTGTGCCCTTTTCGCTGTCAAAGCTGTTTACCGCTTTAATAAGCCCTATTGTGCCGTTTGAAATTAAATCCTCCTGCTCGGAATAATTTGAATAGTATTTTTTGATTATATGTACCACAAGCCTTAAATTGTGTTCAACAAGCAAATTTGCCGCCGAGCCGTCGCCCTGCTTCAACCGTTCAAGAGCCTCCTTTTCTTCCTTTGCCGACAGCGGCTTGGGAAAAGAACCCTGATTTTCAAGGTGCAGCATCAGGTAAAACATATTTGAAAATATCGAGGAAAACAATGTAAACAACAAAAAATCACACCCTTTCTCAATAATATATGAGCGTAGGGTGTGATTTTTGCAAGTCCCGAAAATTATGCCGCAAACAGGGCTTCGTATTTCTTTTCGGCGCGCTTGTATGCTTTTGAAAAGGCGAAAATAAGGAAAAACGCGCCCAAAAACCAGCTTACGGGTTCCGCAACGCATGCGCCGATATAACCGTATGCGGGAATGAGGGCGAAAGCGGAAATTATCTTTGAGCCGAGTTCAATCGCGCTTGAAATAAGCGGCGGAATTTTTGAATTTATCGACTGAACGGAAAATCTCAAAATAAACAATAATCCGAGGGCAAAGTAAAACGGAGTGTTGATTTTAAGGTACGTCAATGCGTTTTGTATAACCGAGACGTCGTCGGTGCCGGTCATCGCCTTTATAAAAAATCCGCCGAAAGCGTATGCGGTGGCAATAGAAAAAGCGGACCAGATAAAGGAATAGATAACTCCGTATTTTATTGTTTCGGATATTCTTTTTACTTTCCCCGAACCGTAATTTTGGCTTACCATCGTTGAGCAGGACGAACCGATTGTAACAAGCGGCTGCATATAAACGTCGCTTATTTTCCTCGCTGCGAGCTGCGCGGCGATTATCTGCGGACCGAGCCTGTTAACGGCGGATTGCAATATGATGGAGCCTATGGAAAAAATCGAGTTCATCATTCCCATCGCAAGCCCCGAAGTCAACAGCGAAGCGGTTAGAGCCGAGTCCCTTTTGAACGCCGCCCTTTCCGGCCTTATGATTTTGTAGTTTTTAATAATCACAACGGCGCACAGCACGCAGGAAACGCCCTGCGAAATAACCGTTGCCGCCGCCGCGCCGAAAACGCCCGTTTTGAAAAAAGATATAAACAGAAGGTCAAGCCCGACGTTTAAAAAAGAGCAGATTATAACAAAATAAAGCGGAGTTTTACTGTCGCCCAGTGAGCGCAGAACCGTAGCTTCAAGATTATAAAGCATAGTTACAATTACACATACAAGCAAAACGAGTATGTATGACCTTGCGCTTTCAAATATCTCGGCGGGGGTGTTCATAAACCTGAGTACGCCGTTTATAAGAAAAGGGGATAAAACGCCGATAATCACAGAAAACGATACAACAAAAACAAGCGACTGCGCAAAAGCCCTTTTGAGCTTTTTGTAATTTTTTTCGCCAAAGCTTTGCGCTATTACAATGCCGAAACCTCCGTTAAAGCCGAAGGCTATCATAAGAATAAGGTTGTTTACGGGCGCGGTTGCGCCTATGGCGGAGAGCGCGTCGTCCCCGAGCAAATGCCCGGCTATGGCGGTGTCCGCAATATTGTAAAACTGTTGAAAAATATTTCCGAGCAGTATGGGAAGCGAAAAAAGAATAAGCTGCTTTTTTATGCTTCCGCTTGTAAAATCGTTTATGTTTTTCATTTGCTTTTAAAAATAAGACAGGCGAAAAAAAGCTTAAACCGTAAGCGCGGTTATTATGCTTGAATATACTTTTATCGGGTCTTCCAAATAGTTTTTCCTGACGCTTTCAACCTGCATGCTGTCGCCCACCAAAAGGGTAAGCTTCATCAGCTCCGCGTTTCCGCTTTTAAGGTGAAAGGTTACGTTATAGCCGTCCTCCGCCTTTTCAATCTTGATTTCGTTCTCACGCTCAACCTCTTTTAAGGTCATAAGCTTAATGGCGGAGTTTACCGCCCTTTCCCTGACCGTTTTGGGCAGAGAGGTTTCAAGGTTTTCCGCAATTTCCTTGCCGTCCTGCAAAATGCGGTAACATTCCTCGTCGTTATAAATTACCATATCGATGCTGCCGTTTGCAAGAAGCTCCGAAACAGCTTGATTTATTTCAAAATAGTTTGCAAGTCCGTTTTCAAGAAGAGCCTTGTTAAGCTGCTCCTTTTCAATCGGTTTGTCAATGGTTTTAAGCAGATAACAAACCAAAAGGCGTATATCTTCACGCTTGCGAAGGCCGCCCAATTCTATGCCTGCGTCAAAAGCATCAAACTCCATGATAAACGCTCCGTAAAATTTATTTTTCTTATTTTACTCTAAGCAGATAATTTTGTCAAATTGCTATTTGATTTATGCCTTATGTTATGGTACAATAAACTGAAAAAATATGTGCAAGAGAGCGAACGTTATGAAGGTAGCGGTTATAGGCGGCGGAGCTTCGGGCATTGCCTGCGCCGTTTCACTTAAAAAGCAAAACAAAAGCGTAGACGTTGCCGTTTACGAAAAAATGCCGAGGATTTTGAAAAAAATCCTCGCAACCGGCAACGGAAGATGCAATATAACAAACGTCTGTTCTTCCGAAGAATATTTCAGGGGCAGCGTCGGCCTTTTAAAAACGGCTTTGAGTAAATATCCGCCAAAAGAGAACATCAGGTTCTTTGAGTCAATGGGGCTTTTACTGCGCGAGGAGGCTCAGGGCAGGGTATATCCCGTTTCCGGTCAAGCGTCGTCGGTAGTAAATGTTTTACTTTCACAGTGCAAAAGCCTAAATATAGAGCTTATTACCGATACCGAGATAAAAAGTATCGAAAAAAACGAAAACGCCTTTTTGCTAAACGGTAAAATCAGAGCCGACGCCGTTGTTATTTCCTCGGGCGGAAGCGCGGCAAAAAGCTTCGGTACCGACGGCGGCTCGTTCAGACTTCTCAAAGGACTGAACATAAAAATCGTGCCTCCCGTTCCCGCCCTTACGGGGGTTATTGCGGAAAAGTTTCCAAAATCCTTAAAGGGCGTCAGAAATATCTGCGCGGTGAGCCTGGAGGAAAACGGCAAAACGCTTTATACCGAAAAGGGCGAGGTTCAGTTTAACGATTACGGCGTTTCCGGTATTCCGGTTATGCAGCTTTCGGGCATTGCCGCAAGAAGCGACTTTAAAAATCTGTTTGTGCGGCTCGACTTGTTGCCTGATATGGACGAAGCTTCGATTTTCTCGTTTTTTGCCGATATAAAAGGCTCGTATCCGGAAAAAAGCGCGGAAGAGCTTTTGCAGGGAACGCTTCCCAAGGCTCTGGGCAATCATCTGCTTTTATTGTGTAAAATAAAAAAAGACTCGCAGCTTAAAAATATTCCGAGCGACGCGCTAAAAGGGCTTACGGCTTTAATAAAGGGTTGGAAAATCAAAATTACCGCCGTGCGGGGCTTTGAGTTTGCCCAAACCACTTCGGGCGGAATTGACTCCGACGAGCTTTATGCCCAAACGCTTATGAGCAAAAAATACAGAAATTTATACGTTATCGGCGAGGCCGTGAATATCGACGGACTATGCGGCGGGCATAATCTTCAATGGGCGTGGAGCTCGGGTAGGCTTTGCGCGGATTCGATTTTGAAGGAGAACAATCTTGTTAAGGATAAATGAAATAAAACTGCCGCTCGATTACGAGGATGAACAGAACGATTTAAAAACCAGAGCGGCAAAAATTCTTAAAATTAAAAAAGACGGCATAAAAACACTTGAAATATACAAAAAGAGCGTTGACTGCCGAAAAAAGGACGATATTAAATTTATATTTTCCGTGGATGTCACAGGCGATTTTGACGAAAAAAGCCTTGTTGAAAGGCTTAATAATCCAAAGGTTTTTATTGCGGAAAAATATCTTTACCAAATGCCCGAAAACAGGAGGAATTCTGCCCTCAGACCCGTAGTAATAGGCTTTGGACCGGCGGGTATGTTCGCCTCTTTGATAATGGCGAGGGCGGGGCTTAAGCCTTTAATAATCGAACGCGGGCAAACGGTTGACGAGAGAAGCGAAAGCGTTAAAACCTTTTGGAGCGAGAGAAAGCTAAACGTAAATTCAAATATACAGTTCGGCGAAGGCGGAGCCGGCGCTTTCTCCGACGGCAAGCTCACCACCGGAATTAAGGACAGCCGCGTCAGAAAGGTTTTTCAAGAGCTTTGTCGGGGCGGCGCTCCCGAAGAAATTATGTATTCCGCCCTGCCGCATATAGGCACGGACAAGCTGAAAATCGTAGTAAAAAATATGCGTCGGGAGATTATTTCCTTGGGCGGCGAGTTCAGGTTTGAAACAACGCTTACCGATTTAATCATATATAACGACTGCATACAGGGCGTTACTTTAACCGATAAAAACGGCGGTACGCAGGATTTTGAAACCGATACGGTTATACTTGCTATAGGACATTCGGCAAGGGATACCGTGGAAATGCTTTTTAACAAGGGCGTTCCCATGATGCAAAAGCCCTTTTCCGTTGGCGCGAGGATAGAGCATAAGCAGGAAATGATTAACGCTTCGCAGTACGGAAAATTTGCAAACCATCCAAGGCTCAAAGCCGCAAGCTATAAGCTTGCATGCCATCCCCGGGGCGGCAGGGGAGCGTACACATTTTGTATGTGTCCGGGCGGCACGGTAGTTTGCGCTTCAAGCGAGGAAAATACCGTAGTAACAAACGGTATGAGCGAGTACGCAAGGGACGGGGAAAACGCAAACAGCGCAATTTTGGTAGGCGTTAACCCGGAGGATTTCAACGGCAGCCACCCGCTTGCCGGTATGTATATGCAGCGAGAGATTGAAAAAAGTGCGTTTGCGATGGGCGGCGGGGATTATTCTGCGCCTGCCCAGCTTGTAAAGGATTTTTTGCTCGACACCCCGTCCGTTTCCTGCAAGGATGTAAAGCCGTCGTGTCCGACAGGCGTAAAATATACTAATTTGCGGGAGCTTTTACCCGAAAAGGTAAGCTCCGTTATGTGCGACGCTCTTGTAAAAATGGACAATATGCTTTCCGGCTTTGCCTGCGACGGCGCGTTGCTTACAGGGCCCGAAACGAGGAGCTCCGCACCCGTCAGAATAATCAGAGACGAGTTTATGCAAACAAAATTCAGAGGGCTGTACCCTTGCGGCGAGGGCGCAGGCTATGCGGGCGGAATAGTATCCGCCGCGGTAGACGGCATAAAGGCTGCTGAAGCCGTATTAGGCGATGAAAGGTAAAAACGGTAAACAAAAGATGAAAAATATAATGCCCGAGTGGGGACCTTATTCAAAAAAATATTTCGGCGTTTCAAAAATTACGGACCACAAGTACGAAAAAGGGGTCAGGTTCGATTTGGTTGTGCTTCCCTGCGTTTCAAATTCGGACGCAAAAGCGCCAAACGTGACTGTACCCGTCGGCGTGCATCCCTGGGAATGTAAAAGCGATTATTCCTATTACTCATACCGTCAGGATTTAGAGTGGAAGGACGTTATATATTCCGACGTTTCTTTTACAAGGCTTGACGGCGACAGCGTTCTCGTCAGGACCGAAATATTCAATAATTCCGATATGATACAAAACTGCCTTGTGAATTTCTTTTCGTCAATTCAGTTCCCGACCGAAAACAGGGCGGAGCTGTCCCTGCCCGAAAAGTGCGAGCTTATAAAAGCGCTTGATTACAAGCAATTCAGCTACAATACGCCGCGTCCGTGGGATATGGAAACTATGGACGCTATGCAAAAGGGCGAGTTCTTTGACGACAGATTTTTTGAGCACAGGGGCTTGGGCGACAGGGACAACAACAGATACATACTGCCCAAATATCCCAAATTGGGCGAGGAAAAAGGCGACAGAATTTTATATGAGGTCGATATAAAAGAGAGCTATTCGGACGCCGTTCTCGTTGTAAGATACAACTCTCCCACCGCAAAGGACGGCAGTTTTACCGTTAACGGCAAGGACTTAAATTTAAAGGCTTGCGACGGATTGGGGCTTGCATTTTTGCCCTTGGGGAGGCTTGATAAGGGTACGGCTTCGTTTGAATTTGTCTCAATGGGCGGCGGAGCGGTTGAATTTGACTTTTTTGCAATTTGCGAAAAGGAGAGCGCCGAAAAAGTCAAAGTAAAGAGCGTAAAAAACAACTTTATGCCCGAAATATCCGCAGAGGATTTTGAAAACGGAAAGCTCGTTAAATTGAAATATGAGGGCGTGGAGGACGCTTTCTGCTTGCGTACCTTTAACAAAAGAACAAGGCTCAGGGATATACCCACAGGCTGCCTTGAGGACGTGCCCGCGCCGAGGATTTCACAGCCCGACCCGAGCTTTGACAATATGCTCGAAACCTTTTCGGGCGAGTTTAGCTATAAACATTCCGACGAGGGCTATTATCAGAATACCCTTGTCCATACGCTTTATATAGAGCCGGGAACGTCCTGCGTGGAATATGCGGTTATCTCAAGCGGCGAGGTTCAATATAAATCCGCGTCCGAGTATGAAAAAATTTATCTCGACAAAAAAGAATCGGCTCAAAAAATACGGCTTAACGAGGCGGGGAAAAAATACGAGTTTTCCAATAATCTGCTTCTTGCCGCCGTTTTTCAGAATACCGTATATCCGCTTTACCGCCACGGCGAATACGTTGTGCATCACACTCCCGGCAAGCGTTGGGATTCCTTCTATACCTGGGATTCCGGCTTCATAGGTCTTGATATGAACATTTTTAATCCGAAGATTGCCGAGTATATTTTGGATTTGTATTTGAGCGACAATGATAACAGGGATTACGCCTTTCTGCTTCACGGCTCTCCCGTTCCCGTGCATATTTATCAATATTTCGATATGCTCTGCCGCGTCAACGACAAGTCCGAGCTTTATAAATATTACGACAGGGTAAAAATGTTTTACGATTTCCTCGCGGGCAAAATTAACGGTTCAACCACCGCAAAATTCGCAAGCGGAATGACAACCACCTTTGAATATTTCTATAACTGCTCCGGTATGGACGATTTGCCGCCGCAGGCGGAAACATATAAAAGAGGACTTCAGCTTCGCACAGCTCCGTGCATATCCTCCTCTCAGGTTATCAGGACTGCGAAAATGCTTTCTGTTGTCGCTCGGCACATCGGAAGGCAGGACGACGTCGCGGAGTACGAAAAAGATATAGAGCGTATCTCAAACGGGCTTCAAAAATACTCCTGGGATGAAGAAGCGGGCTATTTCTCCTATGTAATTCACGATGAAAACGGCATGCCCGTACAGCGGCTTGTAAATGAAAACGGCGAAAACTTAAATAAGACGATAGACGGAATTTACCCCCTGATTGCCGGTATTACAAACGAGAGCCAAACTCAAAAAATTCTCGCTCACCTTAAAAGCGAAAAGGAAATGATGAGCAAGGTGGGCGTCTCCGCCGTAAATATGCAGGCAAGCTATTTTTCCGTAAACGGTTACTGGAACGGCAACGTATGGTTTGCCCATCAGTGGTTTATATGGAAAACGATGCTTGATTTGGGCGAAAGCGATTTTGCATATAAAATTGCAAAAACCGCCCTTGAAGCGTGGAAAAAAGAGGTGGAATATTCCTACTATACCTTTGAGATGCTGTCGATTGTAACGGGCAGGGGAGGCTGGTTCCACAATTTCGGCGGGCTGTCCGCTCCCATAAACCTTTGGGCGAGCGCCTATTATAAGGCGGGTTCTTTCACCTGCGGCTTCGACACCTACTGCGAATACAGCCGGTTTAATGACGACAATACTTATTTAAAAGCCGAATGTACCCGTTACGGCGGCAAAAAATCAACCGTATTGGCGGTAATGAACGATAAGGGCGAATATTCGGTTAAATTAAACGGCAGGGACGCCGAGTTTATCCAAAGGGAAAAAGGCACTCTCGAAATAAGCGTGCCCGAGAAAACGGAAAGCTTTGAAATCGAAATTCAGCTTGTATAGGCTTCGATAATTTTGATTATTTCGGAATCCGTATAAGCTTCTATTCCGTCCTTCACCTTTTGCTGTTCCCCCTCGGGCAGCGAGCTTATATATACCTCGTAAATTTCAACGGGCATAGCGTAGCCCCGCTTGTAAAGCGCTATTTTTCCCTTGTATTCCGAAAGGGTGTATAACGCGCTTTCAACCTCCGAGGTCTTTTCTTCGGCTATGTTCCCGCTTTTTGCGGTTACGGAGATAAAGGTTATAAGCACGGCAAGAATTAAAAATACCGCCGTCGCTATTATACATTTTGTCAAAAACTTAATCATAAAAATCCATTAATAAAATTATTTAAATATATTTTTACCGTATATTTCGGCTTTAGTATGAATTGTAAATTTTTTTAATAATTTTTGCAAAAATAATGAATTATATTTAAATATGTGCTACAATATATCAGATGTATCATTTTTTTAACGGAGGACGTTTTAAAATGAATGAAAGAACCCCGCAAAAAGGGCGCAGCGTCAAAAGGAAGAAAAAGCAGAGAAAGCCTTTAAGCCCCGGCGCAAGAAGGGCTCTTACGGTCGTGTTCGCTCTGGCGCTTACGGCTATGCTTACTCTTACTATAATAAGCTGTTATATTTTAGGCTTTTGCGCTTCGTATATAAACGGCGATCCGAAAATTAACATAAGCGAATACAAGGAAAATCAGGCGCAGACAACGATTATTTATGCTTACGACAAAAATAACGAGGTAGTTGAGCTCAAGCGCCTTCACGGCGAGCAGAACCGTGTTTGGATTGAGATTAAAGAAATACCCGACAACCTTAAAAAAGCCTATATCGCCCTTGAGGACAAACGCTTTAGAAAGCACAGCGGCGTTGACTGGCTGAGAACCGCAAAGGCGGTTATGACCTTCGGCGAATCGGGCGGCGGCTCTACGCTTACCCAGCAGCTCATAAAAAACCTTACCGGTGAAAACGGCAAAACCGTAAGCCGTAAGTTCTACGAAATACTCAACGCTTTAAATCTTGAAAAGAACGTCTCAAAGGATACCATACTCGAGGCTTATCTCAATACGGCATATATGTCCCACGGCTGCTACGGCGTAAAAACGGCCTCCGAAAAATATTTCGGCAAGCAGGTTTCACAGCTTAATGCGGCGGAATGCGCCTGCATTGCGGCCATAACGCAGAATCCCTCCAAGTTCGACCCGCTTAACCATTATGAGGATAACAGAAAAAGACAACTTACCTGCCTGGAAAATATGCTTGAGGAAGGCTATCTTACCCAAGAGCAATATGACGAAGCGGTAGCTTACAAAATGGTCTTTACCAACAGTGAGGATTATGTTGAGGATAAGAGCAAGCAGGAGGATAAGGAAAATGAGAAGGAAAACGACGCTCAGGAAATAAACAGCTATTACGTCGATTATATAATCGAGGAGGTAATCGAGGATCTCGTAAACAAGCTCGGTTACACAAGGTCGCAGGCTTCCAAGGCAATATACAACGGCGGCTTCCGTATATATTCGGCGGTGGATCTCTCCGTCCAGGAGGAGCTTGAAAACGTCTACGAAAACAAGATTTCAATGCCGAAATACAACAGGAATATACCCGACGCCCAGTCGGCTATGACTATTATGGACTATTCCGGCAGAATTGTCGGTATTGTCGGCGGCGTAGGCGAGAAAAAGGAAAACAGGGGCTATAACCGAGCCATTAAGCCAAGGCAGCCCGGTTCTGCCATTAAACCTCTGAGCGTTTATTCTCCCGGAATAAACGAGGGTTATATCAATTACAGCTCAAAAATTCAAAACTACGGCTTTATGGTAAACGGCAAGCTCTGGCCGCACAACTACGGAGGCGATCCGGGTTCTCCGGGAAGCTATCTTACCGTGCAAAGGGCCATAGCCGTTTCCTACAATACCGTACCCGCACAGCTTGTAAGAAAGATGGGCGTAAATCTTTGCTTCAACTATCTTCAGGACAAATTCCATTTGAAAAACCTTAAAGAGAGCGATAAGGCGTACGCTCCCCTTGCCGTCGGCGGTCTTACTTACGGCGCAACCACGCTTGAAATGGCGGCGGCGTTCGCCTGCTTCGGAAACGGCGGCAAATACTACGAGCCGTACAGCTATTATAAAATCACCAACGCAAGCGGTACAAAGATAATTTTGCAAAACGACAATCAAAAGCCCGAGCAGGCAATAAGCGTTGAAACGGCGGATATTATGAATAAGCTTTTGCAGACCGTTGTTACCGACGCAGCACACCTTTCAACCGGACGCAATTACGGTATAGAGGATTTCCAGACCTTTGCAAAAACCGGTACTACAACCGAGGATAAGGACCGTTGGTTCGTAGGCGGCACTCCGAATTACGTTGCGGCAGTTTGGTTCGGCTGCGACAAGCCCAAGCAGATTTCAAACTATGTTTCGGGCAATCCCGCCGGCGCAATTTTTGATACGGTTATGACAAGGATAAACAAGGGGCTTGACAAAAAGGAGTTCGAGCTTCATACCGATAACGTAGTCAGCGCAAGGTACTGCGCTTCTTCGGGCAGGATTGCAAATTCCACCTGCGGCAGTACGGGCGTCGGCTGGTACGACAAAAACAATATGCCCGGACGCTGTAACGGCGAGGGCGTTATAAAAGAGCCTTTAACGGATGAAAACGGCAATCCCGTTACAACCACCGCTCCCGCAACGTCGGATTCTTCGGGCGGCGAGAATACTAAGCCCGAAAATACCAAACCCGAAACCACCGCCGCCGCTGCTCCCGAACCGGCTCCCGCTCCTACGCCGGAGCCTACTCCCGAACCCACTCCCGAGCCTTCGGACGAATAAGCGTATGATTATTCTGTCGGTTGATTACGGCGACGTCAGAACGGGAATAGCCGTGTGCGATAAAATGCAGCTTCTCGCTTCTCCCGTTTGCGTCATAACCCAGAGAAACAGAGAAAAGCTCTGCGGTGAAATATGCGGGATTGCAAAAGACAAGGGCGCGCAGCGTATAGTTGTCGGGCTTCCCAAAAATATGGACTCAAGCGAGGGCTTCAGAGCGCAGGCGTGTAAGGATTTTGCACGGCTTTTGCGGGAAAAAAGCGGCCTTGACGTTTGCCTTCAGGATGAGAGGCTGACAACCGTTTCGGCGCATAACATTCTAAACGAAACAAACACAAGAGGGAAAAAGCGAAAGCAGACGGTTGACGCCGTTGCGGCGGTTTTGATACTTGAGGATTATCTTAATAAGTTAAAACGTCAAAACACAATATGACAAAAAATTAAACCCTGAGCCTATATAATGGCATCAGGGTTATTTTTCTGCGTGGTGATTATTCTGACCGTTTATGTTGACGTTCTTATAGCGATAAATATATTTGTAAATTACTTTCTCTTGCTGTCCGTCAGGGGAATACTAAAGCTCAATGTAAAAAGATACAGAATTTTTTTAGGCGCGCTTACAGGAGGTATTTATTCTCTTGTAATTTTTTTACCGCAGATTCCGAAAATATTGACTCTTTTAATGAATTTAACCGCTTCGCTTGCTATAGTGCTTATAAGCTTCGGGCAGAAAAGACCAAAGCCGCTTTTAAAGACCTTTCTCGTCTTTTTCTCCGTCAATTTCGCCTTTGCGGGATTAATGCTCGCCGTTTGGCTTCTGCTCAAGCCCGACGGAATGATTTACAACAACAGCATAGTCTATTTCAATATAGACATAAAAGCCCTTATCATACTGACCGTTGTATGCTATTTTGTCTTAACCCTTATTTTCAGGCTTTCAAAAAGGAGCGCTCCCGACAACAAAATTTACAGCGTGACGCTCGTTAACGGCGGCAAAAGCGTAACCGTGAACGCCCTGCTCGATACCGGCAATACCCTGCGGGATTGTTTTACCGGCAAGCCCGTAATTATAGCGGAAAGCGGCGTAATATCAAAGCTTTTCGACAGTCAAATTCTTGATTTTTTTCAAAGCGGAACCGTTCCCGATGGCGAGGGGAAAAACAGGATAAGGCTGATACCCGTAAACACCGTTTCCGAAAAGGGCGCTCTCAGGGCGTCGGTCATAGATTCGCTTACGGTAAACGACATTAACATAAGCGTAAAAAACGTGCTTCTTTCACAGAGTAAAACCGATTTTTCAAGCGGCGAATACTCTGTGCTTTTAAATAATGAAATAATTAACGAGAGGGGAAAAAGAGATGAAAAAGCTTTCTTTAAAATCAATAATTGAAAAGATAATACGTTTCTTCAACGAAAACGATATTGACTATGTGAGCGGACCCGATAACCTGCCCGAACCGCTTACAAGGGAGGAGGAAAACAACCTGCTTGACAGGATTTCAAACGGCGACGCTTCCGCAAGAGAGCCGCTGATAGTGCATAATCTTCGCCTTGTAGTCTACATAGCTAAAAAATTCGACAACTCCGGAGTCGGAATTGACGACCTCGTTTCCATAGGCACAATAGGACTTATCAAAGCCGTAAATACCTTTAAGCCCGAAAAAAACATTAAGCTTGCAACCTATGCGTCAAGATGTATCGAGAACGAGATACTTATGTATCTGCGCAAAATAAGTCTGCATAAAACAGATATTTCCATAGACGAGCCTCTCAATATCGATTGGGACGGCAACGAGCTTCTGCTGTCCGACGTGCTGGGCAGCGAACCCGACGAGATAAACAGAAATCTCGAAGCGGAAAACGAAAAAAAGCTTTTGCTTATGAGCGTCAACACACTTTCGGAAAGGGAAAGAATGATTATGAATATGCGCTTCGGGCTTGACGGCGAAAAGGAGCATACGCAAAAGGAGGTCGCCGATTTGCTCGGTATTTCCCAAAGCTATATTTCGAGGCTTGAAAAAAGGATTATAAAAAGGCTTAAAAGGGAGATGGAGAAGGTCATTTGACCTGTTTAAAAACGAAAAAAATTTTTTAGTAAAACTCAAAAAAAATTAAAAAAAGTATGTTACTTTTTTGTCAAATGTGTTATAATAGCTTAGAATAATGTTATGTTTTGCGCTTTTGCAAAATATATGAATATTTTGAGGGGTGAAAAATTATGAAGTACGATGTTGCAGTCATCGGCGGCGGCGTAGTCGGAGCTTTGATTTGCAAAGAGCTTTCAAAGTACGACGTTAAAATTGCGCTTGTTGAAAAATGCAATGATGTTGCAATGGGTACAACGAAGGCAAACAGCGCTATCGTACACGGCGGCTTCGACGCTATGCCCGGTACGCTGAAGGCAAAGCTGAATGTCGAGGGTACTCGCATTATGCCTTCGCTTTGCGGCGATTTGAACGTTCCTTACAGAAACAACGGCTCGCTTGTTTTGGCGTTTTCCGACGAGGAAGTAGAGCATATCAAGGTTCTTTACGACAGGGGAGTTAAGAACGGCGTTCCCGACCTTGAAATTATTTCCAAGGAAAAGGTTAAGGAGCTTGAGCCCAATGTGTCGGACGAGGTAAAGGCGGCGCTTCTTTCAAATTCGGCGGGAATTGTCTGCCCGTATGAGCTTACAATAGCGGCAGCCGAGGTTGCGGTGACGAACGGCGTCGAGTTTATCAGAAATTGCGAGGTAAAGGCAATCTCCGAGCAGGGCGGCGTTTACGAGCTTGAAACAAGCACGGGCAAGATAGAAGCGCGGTATGTTATAAACGCTGCGGGCAATCATTCCGACGAAATAGCCGCTATGATAGGCGACGACAGCATAGAGCTTGTTGCGAGAAAGGGCGAGTATTATTTGCTGGACAAGTCTTACGGCAGTCTTGCAAACCATACGATTTTCCAATGCCCGAATAAAATGGGTAAGGGCGTGCTTGTAACTCCTACGGTTGACGGCAATATACTCATAGGTCCGTCGGCGTCCGACGAAAATGAAAAGGACAATACCGACACCACTCCCGAAGGGCTTGAATTTGTACTTTCAAAGGCGTTTAAATCCGTGCCTTCAATAAATATCAGGGGAGCCATTACCTCCTTTGCGGGTGTTCGGGCTCACCCCGTAACCGATGATTTCATTATAGGTTATTCCGATAAGAGCGACAGATTTATTAACTGCGCGGGTATCGAGTCTCCCGGGCTTTCCGCCGCTCCGGCAATAGCGAGGTATGTCGAGAGCCTTTTAATCGAAAAGCTTTCACCCGAGATTAAAAAGGACTATGCGGCAACGAGAAAAGCGCCCGTTCGCTTCAGGCATATGAACGAGCAGCAGCGCAGGGAGCTTATAAAGAAAAACCCCGCATACGGCAGGATAATTTGCCGCTGCGAAACAATAACCGAGGGCGAAATACTCGACGCAATACACGCTCCCGCCGGCGCAAGGGACGTTGACGGCGTAAAGCGGAGAACAAGAGCCGGTATGGGCAGATGTCAAGGCGGCTTCTGCTCGAGCAAGGTAGTGGAAATTCTTGCAAAAGAGCTTGGAAAGGATATGAACGAGATTACGAAGTTCGGCGGCAATTCCAAGATTATTTTTGAAAGAACAAAGTGAGGTGGGTAAAGTGCTTAGTTATGATTTGGCGGTAATAGGCGGAGGCCCTGCGGGTATGGCGGCGGCGCTTAAAGCGCGCGAAGAGGGGATTGAAAAGATTATCATTCTCGAACGTGCCGATACTCTCGGCGGCATACTTGAACAGTGTATTCACACGGGCTTCGGGCTTCATTATTTCGGCGAGGAGCTTTCCGGCCCAGAATACGCGGGCAGGTTTATAAAGCAGGTTTACGACACCGATATTGAAGTTAAAACCGATACCATGGTGCTTGATATTTCAAAGGATAACGTCGTTACCGCATGCAATAATGTTGACGGCTTAATTACAATAAAGGCAACCGCAATAGTGCTTGCGATGGGATGCCGTGAAAGGCCGAGAGGCGCTCTTTCGATAGCGGGAAGCAGAGCTTCGGGCATTATGACCGCGGGAACGGCGCAGAAATATGTAAATATCAACGGATATATGCCGGGCAAAACCGTAGTTATACTCGGTTCGGGCGATATAGGGCTTATTATGGCAAGGCGAATGACTCTCGAAGGCGCAAAGGTAAAGGCGGTCTGCGAATTGATGCCTTATTCGGGCGGGCTTACGAGGAATATCGTCCAGTGCCTTGAAGATTTCGGCATACCGCTAAGGCTTTCCTGCACGGTTGTCAAAACCCACGGCAAGGAAAGGCTTGAGGGCGTTACCGTGGCGAATGTCGACGAAAACCTTAAACCCATTCCGGGTACGGAGGAGTACATACCCTGCGACACGCTTATGCTTTCCGTAGGCCTTATTCCGGAAAACGAGCTGTCCAAAAATGCGGGCATTGAGCTTGACCGCATTACAAACGGCCCGAGCGTTGACGAATACCGTGAAACTCTGCACAAGGGCGTTTTTGCATGCGGAAATGTTTTGCAGGTTCACGACCTCGTAGACTATGTTACGCAGGAGAGCCAAATAGCCGGCGAGGGCGCGGCAAAGTATATAAAAGGCGAAAAGAAAACGGGCGAGTACGTTAAAACCCAAGGCGAAAACGGCGTTCGTTACATTGTTCCGCAGAGGATAAACAGAGAAACCGACAAGGACGTTAAGCTTTATTTCAGAGTGGGCAAGGTGTTCAAAAACGTCAGACTTTCGGTAAAATGCGGGGACGAGGTGATTATGTCAAGGAATAAGAAAAAAATGACTCCGGGCGAAATGGAGAATATTCTTATTAAGCTTGACACAATTAAATCCCTGCCGTCGGGAAGCACGATTACGGTTACTGTTGAGGAGGCGTAAATTATGACAAAAAGAGAAATGGTTTGCGTATCCTGTCCCATAGGATGCGCCGTTACGGTTGAGCTTGACGACAACAACGAGGTCGTTTCGGTTAAGGGCAACACCTGTCCCAGGGGCGATAAATACGCAAGGCAGGAGTGTACGCACCCCGAGAGAATGCTTACCTCTACCGTAAAGCTTGAGGGCGGTAAATTGCCTGTTATTTCGGTAAAATCGGCGTCGCCCATACCAAAGGAAATGCTTTTTGAAGCTATGAAAGAGATTAATAAGGTAACGCTTAAAGCGCCCGTTAAAATCGGAGATATCGTTATAAAAGATATACTCGGAACGGGCGTGGATATAATTGCGACCAATGAGTCGTAACAGGGCAAAGGCGTAAAATTAAAGAGATGCGGTCCCCAAAAAACTGCGTCTCTTTTTTGCTTTTAATAAAAGGGGGTAAAAAATGGGTATTAGTGATTTTTTCTACGGCAGAATGGAAAAGGGACTCGAGCTTTTGGTTAAATCAAAAAAGGTTTCGGTTCCCGACGGCTCGTCGCCCGTAGAGGCGGACGCAGGCGCAAGGCTCAATATGATACTTTGGGGAGATCCGCAGATTTCCTGCCTTTCTCCTTTAAGAAGCGGAAGGGTTTATTCGGCTTGTATGGACGTTTTAAATTCCAAATCAAAATTCGACGCGCTTGTAATGCTCGGCGATATTTCGGAATACGGCACAAAATGCGAGTATAAATTCACCCAAAAGCTGCTCGAACCCATAGCCGAGAAATTCAAAAACATTTTTGCGGTTTCGGGGAACCACGACATAAGGCTAAGGAACTACAAAAAACAGGTCAGGAAATTTTCCTCGTTTTTGGAGGGTATTAAAAACGGACGCGCGGGAAGCGGCGAAAAATATTTTTTCTCAAAAACCGTTAACGGCTATAAATTTATTATGCTCGGCGCGGACAGAGCCGCGTTTGAAGGCTCTTACATAGGCGACGGTCAGCTTGCATGGCTCGATAGGGAATTGAACGAGCAAAAGGACAGCGGCAAACCCGTGTTCGTATTTAACCACCAGCCTTTGAAAAGAACCAACGGCTTGCCCGTGACCTTTCTCGGAAAGGGCAAATGGAGGGGCAGCGTCGGCAACGAATCCGATAAACTGCTTAAAATTTTCAAAAAATACGACAATGTGATTTATATTACGGGTCATCTTCATTACTGCACAAGCAAATATACCTATGAGGACTGCGGAAGCTTTAAGGCTATCTCCGTGCCGACCGTGGGAGTTATAAACCATGGGAATTTTGCAAAGTTTACTCAGGGGTACGTTCTTTCGGTTTACGATGATAAAATCGTTGCCCGTTCAAGGATTTTCGGCGAGGGCAAATACGTAGGCAAAGAGGTCAGCAACTCCGAGTTTGAAATAAGCTTAAAAAACATATGCCAAACCGTTTGAGATTTAAATTTATATAAAGAGGTGTTTTTATGGGTAAATCTAAACCGTCGGCTTTGTCGGAAAAGAACTACGTCGGCAAAAAAGAACTTTGGATGTTCTCTGTAGGCGGTATGGGGCAGGGAATGATATACGCTATGATGTCAAGCTATATCAGCGACTATTATGTAAACGTTCTGCATCTTCCGCTTATGTTCGTACTGCTGCTTATGCTCCTCGCAAGGGTATGGGACGCAATAAACGACCCGCTTATGGGTATTATCGTTGACCGCCATACAACAAAATGGGGCAAGATGAAGCCGTACATAATCTTTGCGGCGGCGCCTATAGCGCTGTTGACCGTATTGATGTATTTAAGCCCCAACCTCGAGCAGAAATCGCTTATGATTTATTCTGCGGTTGTATATGTGCTTTGGGGTATGTGCTACACTATGGCGGACGTACCGTTTTGGAGCCTGCCTAATGTGCTTACTCCCAACGCGCAGGAAAGAAGCTCCATCGTTTCGTTCAGCAAGATTTTTAATTCCATAGGTTCGGCGCTTCCCGAAATATTCTTCTTTGCGGCAGGCTTTTTGCTTCCTCTTTTCATAAGCACCGCAAACCCGGAGGAATACAACAAAAAGCAGTATCTTATTATTGCCTGTACGATAGTCGTAGTTGGAATAATAATGTACGTCAATTCCTTCTTTTATATTAAAGAGCGCGCAGTTCCGCCAATTAAGAAAAAACAGCCCGGCGAGCCTTCTCAGCTTGCAAGGATTTTTAAATGCAAGCCCTTGGTGCTTGTAATACTTATGGGCGTTTTGTCCTCGGGCAGATATATGGTACAGGCGGCGGCAATACATGTTGCAAGGTATGCGTTTTACATAGGGCCGGACCTTACGGGTATGACGCTCGAGCAAAAGACAAAGGCTATAGCCGCTTCCGTTTCGAGCGTTAAAACCATATTTCAGGTCTGCGCGGTTGTCGGAATGTTCGGCGCAACGCTTCTTATGCCTATGCTTATGAAGAAGTTTGATTATAAAAAGCTGCTTATTACAACCTGCCTTGCGGGCTTTGCGGCAAGCATTTTTACAACCTTGCTCGGCTGGTTTACGGCAAACCTCTACATTTGTATTCCTTTTATTCTTATCTCCTGCATACCCCTCGGAGTTATAAATACAATTTCAATAGCTATGATTTATGACTGCCTCGATTATATGGAGCTTAAAACGGGACACAGGGACAACGCCTTGGGTTCGGCTTGTCAGGGCTTTATCAACAAGCTCGGCTCGGCTCTTTCAACCTGCGGTATAGTTATTATGTATATGGCGATAGGCTTTAAGCCCGACCAGATGTTAAATTCCACAACCGTTGTAGCCGCCACGGAGCTTACAAGGGCGCAGAATTTTGCAATGTTCTCCCTGGTATCGGTAATTCCCGGCGTAAGCCTTTTGCTCTGCTCGATACCTATGTTCTTTTACAAAATTTCGGGCGATTACAAAAAGCAAATGCAGATTGAACTTGCTCAAAAGCGTGAGGCGGAGGGCTTTACCTTAGCGGAATGATAACTTTAAAATATATACAAAAAACGGGCGGCAGCTTTAAACTGCCGTCCGTTTGCTTTAAAATTAAACTTAAACGGAAAAATCCTCCTTAGAGAAGCTCTTTAGCTCGGGGGCTTTTTTAGGAACTCTTTTCATTATGTCGTATTTGAATTTTTTGCAGCTGAAATCCTTAGCCACAACGCCCTTTTTGGGGCAGAGTACGGATTTTCCGTCGGGAGCGGGCTTGCCCAAAAGGCAATAAGAACAGCTCGGCGAAACGCTTTGTGTATTGTAAACAGACTTTTTCATTTTTTCACATCCGTAAATTATTCTGAAATTATACTAACACATTTTTCTGCCCGTATCAAGCTCAAAAATAAGGGAACAGCACATAATTATCAGCGCGGCGGCGGACGGAAGCGAAACCGAGTACGCGCTCGGCGTAAGCGACTGCTGCGCGGCGAATACGCCGAATTCAAGCGGAAAAATGCGTAAAGCGAGAAAGCATATTGCGCCCGAAAGCAGAGCGCAAATAATTCTTGACAAGTAAAAAAGCCCGAAGTTGAGCCCGCTTTTTCGCACGAACGAAAAAATTTGGCAATGAACGGAAAGCCCGCCGAAGGAAAGGACGGCGGCAAGCACGGGTATCGGCAGAACGCCGCAGGACATTCTGATTCCGTCGGTAACCTCCAGCAGGGCGCAGGCAAGCGTAATAAATACGTTGTTTCCGAAGGATAAAATACATTCGATTACGGCGTTGAAAACAATTACCCAGGAGCATATGCCGAACATCGACTTTGAAGCGTCCGAAATTGAATTTGTAAAAGCGGTTACGGGATTTTTTACAATTTGGTATGCGCAGTCTCGGTATTCCGTCCTTTTGCCGTTTGAGAGCGTTCGGCTCATAATTCCGACCAACAGAGATGAACTTACGCAGCAAACAAAAAGCAGTACGCCCAGCCTTCTGCTTTTTGCAAAAATTTCTCCCACTGTTCCTATAACGAACGCGGGGCCCGCGTTAATGCAAAATAAATTCAGCCTCTGCGCCTCGTTTTCGTTTATTTTACCGCTTTCAAGCAGGTCGCAGGTCATCTTTGCCCCTACCGGGAAACCGCCTATCATCGACATAATAATCACAAATGAGCATATGCCGGGCAGTTTAAAAAGCTTCTGCGTAATCTTGGTAAAAAACGAGCCGAAAAAATCACCCAGACCGGAATTTACTATAAACCTCGATACTATCATAAACGGGAAAAGCGTGGGGATTATAGAGTTTACGCACAGCATAATTCCCTCTTTAACCCCGTTTACGCATTCGCTTGATTTTGCAAAAAGGCAAATAAATATTATAACCGTAAAAAGCCCGAGCGCCGAATTGTAAACAAGATTTCTTTTCATATCATCACTCTTTCGGTAATCAATTTATATGCGGGTTCATATATTTATATGAGTGAGGTGAGAGTATGGCTTCCTCAAAACGCAGAAAGAGGGAAAATGCCGAAAGCGAAAGGAAAAATACGCTCAAGGAGAAGCTGGAAATACCGGAAATGCTTGATTCCTCGCTTCCTCATATCGAGGCGAACGGAAACAGGGAAATAATAGTCGACGGCTGCAAGGGGATAGTAGAATATTCGCAGTCGAGAATAAAGCTGAACACAGGCGCGCTGCTTGTGAGCTTTGTGGGAGACGATATTGAAATTAAGAATTATTCCGATATTCAAACAGTGATTTCCGGCAATATTTTCACTATCGAGTTTGAAAGCGTGGGGTAGTTTATGATAATTATCAGGTTTTTAAGATTTTTAAAGGGATATGTAAGCTTTACGGCAAGCGGAGGCTTTATAGAAAGGTTTGTAAACCTCTGCACAAAAAACAGGATACCGCTGTGGAATTTAAAGAGAAAAGAGGATTATCTCGAAGCGGATACAACCGTAAAGGGCTACAAAATCATAAGGGAATCCGCCAAGCGCTCCGGAGTTAGGGTGAGCATTGCAAAAAAGCACGGACTTCCTTTTTTTATGCGCTCTTACAGGAAAAGGGCGGGCATCTTGGCAGGGCTTGCGTTTGCATGTCTGCTTGTGGCTTTTTTGTCCTCAATGGTTTGGAGCATAAGCGTTTCGGGAAACCTCGAGCTTACCGACGAGGAAATACTGGAGGCGTTTGGCGAAAACGGCGTAAAGATAGGGGCGTTTAAATTTAAAATCGACTGCGAGGACGTCGCCTACAACGTAACAAGAAGGCTTCCGCAGCTTTCCTTTGCAAGCGTTAATATAATAGGTTCAAGAGCTGAAATAGTAGTAAACGAAAGGAGCGAAAAGCCCGATTTTCCCGACGACTCCGAACCCTGCGATATAATTTCCTCCGAAAACGGAACCGTAGCGAGGATAGAAGCGAATATCGGCGAGGCGCAAATAAAGGTCGGTGACGCCGTTGTAAAAGGAGACTTGCTCATTTCCGGCATTACCGAAAACGCCGACGCAAGCGAAAACCTGCAAGCGGCGAGGGGCAAGGTTATTGCAAAGGTCAAAAAGAAAATCACCACCGAAAACACGGATTTTTCTTTTCACACTCAAAAGGCGGAAAAGAACAGAAATCTTTTATATATTTTGGGGCTTGAAATACCCCTCGGCCCGTCAGTTGGCAAGGAAAACGCAAGCAGGCTTACCCAAAAGCTCACAAACGGCGAAATAGAACTGCCCGTCGGCATAATTAAGGAACATTCCTACAGCCTTTCCGACGAAACTCCGCTTCCGGACAAATACAAATCATTGTTATGCGCCAAAAATTATTGCGAAATATACAGAAACATTTTTTTGCAAAGCGAAGAAATAATTTCACAGCTTGTTACAGAAAATAAAAAAGACGGCTTTGCATATTTTTCGGGCGAATGTCTTGTAAAAAAAGATATAGGCATAAGAAAAGCAATTTTAGTTGATATTTCATAAAATATATGATATTATATAGTAAATTTACACAGTTTTTGTTAGGGTGGTCAATCGGTGTTTGAACAGGTAATCAGCGTTGACAGAATGGAGCACGCAGTAAGTCTTTTCGGAAGCTTCGATGAAAACGTCAAGCTGATTGAACAGGAATTTTCGGTAAACGTAATCAGTCGCGGCTCCGAGCTTAAAATAACCGGCGACGTTGAAAATGTAGACAAAGCGTCAAGGGCGATAAAGGGGCTTCTTACGCTTATAAATAAGGGCGAGGCTCTCTCGCAGCAGAACGTAAGGTACGTTATTTCGCTTGTTAAAGAGGACAGCGAGGAAAAGCTGAGCGAAATGACGGGGGACTGCGTTTGCATAACGGCTAAGGGCAAGCCCGTAAAGCCAAAAACGCTCGGTCAGAAAAAGTATATCGAGGCTATCAGAAACAATACCGTAGTTTTGGGCGCAGGCCCTGCCGGTACGGGCAAAACCTACCTTGCGGTCGCCATGGCGGTTACCGCTTTCAGGGCAAAAGAGGTAAATAGGATAATACTTACCCGTCCTGCGGTCGAAGCGGGCGAAAAGCTTGGCTTTTTGCCGGGCGACTTACAGCAAAAGGTCGATCCGTATCTGCGGCCCTTGTACGACGCCCTTTTCGATATGCTCGGGGCGGAGGCTTTCCAAAGGTATCAGGAAAGGGGCAGTATAGAGGTAGCCCCGCTTGCCTATATGAGGGGCAGAACTCTTGACGACAGCTTTATTATCCTTGACGAGGCTCAAAACACCACCAAAGAACAGATGAAAATGTTTTTGACAAGGCTCGGCTTTAATTCCAAAATGGTTGTAACGGGCGATATAACCCAGATAGATCTTCCCGACGGCAAAAAATCCGGACTTACTCAGGCTATGAAAATTCTTAAAAATATCGAGGGAATTTCCATCAACGAATTCAGCGAAAAGGACGTAGTAAGGCATAAGCTTGTTCAGGATATAATCAAAGCATATGAAAAAAGCGAGGAGAACAGAAGAAGATGAGCGATAAAATCAAAGTTATAATTTCAAATAATCAAAAGGACGTCAAAGTACCTACCGGGGTAAGAATGTTAATACGCAGATGCTGCAACGCGGTCCTTGTTCAGGAGGATTTTAAAGGTTCTGCCGAAATAAGCGTCAGCTTTGTAAATAACGAGCAGATACATAAGCTCAATAAGCAATACAGGAATATAGACAGGGAAACCGACGTTTTGTCGTTCCCCCTCGGCGCGGACGGAGAGTACGACGTAAACCCCGATACCGGCGCGAAGCTGCTTGGGGATATAGTAATTTCGCTTGAAAAAGCCGTTTCCCAGGCGGAGGAATACGGACACAGCCTTAACAGGGAGGTTGCGTTTTTAACGGTTCATTCGCTTTTGCATCTCCTCGGCTACGACCATGAGGGCGGCGGCCTTGAGGCGGTTCATATGAGGGAAAAGGAAGAAAGCGTTTTAACCCAGCTCGGGCTTAAAAGGAACGGAAGCTATTACTTGGACGGGGAATAAAATATGAAGGGACTTGCAAACCTGTTTAAAAGCTTCGGCTACGCCTTTCGGGGTATATATCTGGCTGTTAAATACGAGAGAAATATGAGAATACATTTGGTATGCGTCGTTTATATGTATTCTTTTTTGCTCGTTTACGATTTCTTTAAAGTAAACCCAACGCAGTTTGCCGTCATCTTTTTGGCAAATGCGCTTGTAATGGCGTGCGAGCTTATAAATACGGCTATAGAGCGCACGGTTGACCTTGCAAGCGATAAGAAAACCCAAAACGGCAAAATAGCCAAGGATACCGCCGCCGGCGCGGTGCTTATAAGCGCAATTTTCGCCGTGCTTGTCGGCATAGCGGTTCTTTACCAGCCGCAGGCTTTTGTCGGGCTTTACAATTATTATGTTGAAAAGCCCGGTATGTTTTTGCTTTTTATAATTTCAATAGCGCTTTCAACTCTGTTTATTTTTAAGGGCTTCGGCAAAAATTCAACGCAGGATAACAGCTCGAAAAGGAATATCAAATAATGGAAAACACATCGAAAACAGCCTTTATAGCCATAGTCGGTAAGGCAAACGTGGGCAAATCTTCAATTTTAAACAGGCTTATAGGCAGTAAAATCGCAATCGTCTCCTCCAAGCCTCAAACTACCCGCACAAGAATAATGGGCGTTCTTACAACGCAAGATAATATCCAGCTTGTTTTTACCGATACCCCGGGCTTTCACAAACCCAAAAACAAGCTCGGCGAAAAAATGGTACAGGCCGTAAGCGACAGTATTTCGGGAGTGGACTCCTGCCTGTTCGTCATCAGCGCGGAGGATTCGGGGCTAAACGCCGCGGAGCTTGAGCTTATTAAAAAATTCAAGAAAGAAAAAATGACTGTAGTGCTTGCCGTTAATAAAATCGATCTGCTCAAGGACAAAACCGAGCTTATGAAAAAAATTGCCGACGTTTCAAAGCTCTATGATTTTAAGGCGGTTGTTCCCGTTTCTGCGGTAAATAACGAAAAAACGGACGAACTGCTCGACGAGCTTAAGCTCCTCGCCGTCGAAAGCATACATTTTTTCCCCGACGACGCTCTCACAGACCAACCCGAGAGGGTTCTGGTTTCCGAAATAATCAGGGAAAAAATGCTCAGGCTTTTGGAAAAGGAAATTCCGCACGGTACGGCGGTCGGAATCGAAAAAATGAAAGAGCGCGACTCCGGCGATATAATGGATATCGAGGCGACCGTTTATTGCGAAAAGGAAAGTCACAAGGGAATTATAATCGGTAAGGGCGGCGCTATGCTCAAAAAAATTTCCACCCTTGCCCGTCGGGATATAGAAAGCTTTTTCGATATAAAAGTAAACTTAAAATGCTGGGTCAAGGTTAAAGAGGATTGGCGCAACCGAGAGGGGCTCATTCACAATTTTGGCTTGGATTGACATTAATATATGCCCGCTTTAAAGGTTAATTTAAAAATGTAACCATTAAAGGTTGATTTTAGAACTGTATTGACCGTTAGGCGGTGTTTTTATGAGAAAGACAGAGGATTATTGGGTGACGTTTTCCAAAAGCGGGAAAATTGAGGATTACCTCGTTTTCTGCACGGCGAAAAACGGTAATGTCAATAAGGAAAAAGGCAATGAAGCTCAACACAAAAGGACTTATCCTTAAAGAACAGAATATCGGCGAACAGGATAAGCTCGTAACCGTGTTAACTGCCGATTTGGGCGTCGTTAAAGCGTTCGTAAGGGGCGCAAAAAGCGTTAAGTCCAAAAAGCAGTCGGCTACGGGCCTTTTGTGTTATTCAAATTTATCGCTTTACAACGGCAAGGACAGCTACATAATTGACGAGGCGGAGTGTATAGAGGTGTTTTTCGGACTTCGCAGCGATATCGAAAAGCTCGCCCTGGCGCAGTACTTTGCGGAGCTTGGCTGCGAGCTTGCGCCGGAACATTCCAACGCCGAGGAATATTTAAGGGTGGTGCTCAATTCCCTCTATATGGTTTCAAATTCCAAAAAGCCCGATTTGCAGGTTAAGGCCATAACCGAGCTTCGGCTGCTTTCGCTTTCGGGCTATATGCCAAACCTTGTAGCCTGCGAGCGCTGCGGCGAGTTTGAAACGGAAAAAATGTATTTTGACATAGAACACGGGCTTCTTTACTGCGAAAACTGCGCGAACGAGGACGCCCCGCTCGAGCTTGAGCTCAACGTCGTCAGCGCAATGCGCCACATAGTTTTTTCAAAGCTTGAAAGGCTTTACGCCTTCGGCTTAAACGACGAACAGCTTAGGGATCTTTCCTATGTCACGGAAACCTATTTAAAATCAAAAACGGAAAGAAAATACAAGACGTTGGATTTTTACAATTCATTGAGGAAAATATAAAATGCAGGAAAATTTAAAAAGAGATTACGTTTCGCTTGAATTACCAAAAATACTTGCCGAGCTTTCCGAGCTTACGGCGTGTGAGGACGCCCGTGCGCGGGCGCTTGAAATTATGCCTTCAAGCGATATTTTTGAAGTAAACGAAGCGCTGTCAAAAACCGAGGCGGCGCATATTTTGATTGCAAAATTCGGCGCTCCGTCGTTCGGGGGTCTTATTAACACCGACAACGCGTTGAGACGGGCGGACGCGGGCGGAACGCTGAATATGCGGGAGCTTCTCGATATAGCTCAAAATTTGCGGATTTTTCGCACCGTTATCTCCTGGCGCGACAAATCCGCCTCTTCGCAAACCGCATTGGACGATTATTTCAACTCTTTAAGCGCAAACAATTATCTTGAGGATAAAATTACGTCGTCAATAATTTCCGACGGCGAAATGGCGGACGGCGCTTCGCATTTGCTCAAGGAAATAAGGCGGAAAATAAGAATACAGGAATCGAAAATCAGAGAACAGCTTGATAAAATGATTCACTCACAAAGCTATAAAAACAGCTTGCAGGAGGCAATAGTTACCCAAAGAAACGGCCGTTTTGTAGTTCCGGTAAAAAGCGAACACCGTCAGGAGGTTGCGGGTATGGTACACGATACCTCGTCAAGCGGCGCAACCGTTTTTATCGAGCCTGCGGGGGTTGTTGAGGCAAACAATGAAATTAAGGTGCTTTTGAGCAAAGAACGGGACGAAACAGAAAGAATACTCTCGGAGCTTTCCGCCCAAACGGCGGAGTTTTCCGAGCAAATTATCGCAAGCTATAAAAGCGCGGTCGAGTTGAACCTTATTTTTTCAAAGGCCCGGCTTGCTTATAAGATGAAAGCTACAAAGCCCGTTATGAACGACCTCGGAATTACGGATTTAAAAAAGGCGAGGCATCCGCTGATAGACCCTTCAAGCGTAGTGCCTGTCGATATAAGGCTCGGCGATGAGTTCGATTCCCTTGTAATAACGGGGCCGAATACCGGCGGAAAAACGGTGTCGATAAAAACGCTGGGACTGCTTACGCTTATGGCGGAGTGCGGGCTGTACATACCCGCAAACGAAAATTCACGGCTTTCCGTGTTTGAAAACGTGATGTGCGATATTGGCGAGGAGCAGAGTATAGAGCAGTCTTTATCCACCTTTTCGGCGCATATGACGAAAATCGTTTCAATCACGCGGGCGGTGAATCCAAGCTCGCTTGTGCTTATCGACGAGCTCGGAGCGGGTACGGATCCCGTGGAGGGCGCGGCGCTTGCAGTGGCGATACTCGAATATCTGCGCTCAAAGGGCGCAAAGATTGCCGCTACAACGCATTATTCGGAGCTTAAGGAATACGCCTTGAGAACCGAAAGGGTAGAGAACGCTTCGTGTGAATTTGACGTTGAAACCCTTGCGCCTACGTTTAAGCTGCTTATCGGTATTCCCGGCAGGTCAAACGCATTCGCCATTTCGTCAAGATTAAAGTTGGACGGAGAAATAATTGAAAACGCGCGGGAGCTTATTTCCGCAGAGAACAGCAGATTTGAGGACGTTGTCGATACGCTTGAAAAGACAAGACTTCAAATGGAGGAGGAGAAGAAAAAGACGCTTCTGCTCCAACAGCAAACAGATGAAATAAGGAAATCCGCCGAAAAAAAGCTTGAGCATGCAACGCTTAAGGGCGAGAAGGAAATCGAAAGAGCAAGGACTCAGGCGGAAAGGATAGTTGAAAACGCAAGGCGGGCGGCAAATTCGCTGATGCTTGAAATAGAAATGCTTAAAAAGGAGCAGAGCAAGGAGAAGAACGCCGCCGAAATGGCAAGGAAGGCGAGGCAGGCGTTAAAGCAGCGTCTTAACGATATTGACGATATTATATCCGAAAACGGTTTTGACGACGCCGACGGGGATTATCAGCTTCCCTCGGAGCTTAAACCGGGCGACAGGGTGAAAATTGTTCCCCTCGGCGTGGAAGGCGTTGTTATATCCGTTAAAGATTCAAAGGGCAACGTGGAGGTTCAGGCGGGAATTATGAAAACAAAGGTTCCGCAATCCGATTTACGCTTTTTGGGTTCAGGAGCCAAAGCAAAGCAGGACGCGGGCAGAAGAAACGTTCATTGCGTTGAAAGCGGCTCTGAAAAATCCTCAAGGACAAGCGTTGACCTGAGAGGAATGGACAGGGAGGAAGCGATAATGGAGCTTGACAGGTTTATTGACAGTACGCTTCGTTCCGGACTTAACGAATTTACCGTGATACACGGCAAGGGCACGGGAGTTTTGAGAAAAGCCGTACAAGCTCATCTCAAAAAGCATCCCAACATAAAATCCTGCCGAACGGGCGTTTACGGCGAGGGCGAGGACGGCGTTACCATAGCCGAGTTCAAGTAAATTTCGCGCTTTTTGTTGAAAACTGCGTTAAACAGTGATATTATATACTAAAGATTTTGAGGAGGATTTTTAAGGTTGAAACATTGTGATTTAAGCACGATACCAAAAGAGGGCGCACTAAAACAGACCGTCATAGGACAGTCAAAA
>CANRIZ010000004.1 GCA_947630835.1 uncultured Clostridia bacterium
GGCAAAGAATAACACCTATGCTCAAAATCAAAAAAACGGCGCAGGTAACCCCTGCGCTTGTTTTTTGCTCTTTTTTACCTTACTGCTTTTTGCGCTTTCCGCCTTACTTGCTTTTTGCGCTTTTCGCCTTACTTACTTTTGCCTTAAAACAAAATTACCCTAATTTTTACGCTCTGAATCGAAAAGTAAAAAATAAAAGCCGCCTATACAGCAGACGACTCACTTCTTTATTATTAAACTGCTCTTGACAAATAAAAACACATCATATATAATAAAGGTGTGGAAACCCGGACGGTTGCCACATACATTAAACTCAAGGTGAAGTTGTACTTCACAAAATTATGAGCCGTCTATGCAGCAGACGGCTCACTTCTCTTTATTATCAAATTTATCTGTTATTTGGATAAAGAGCCAAACAATAGATACAATAAGAAAAAAATCTTGAAGTGTAATATGTATCGCCTCCCTTGGGAAAATTTCCCGCAAGGGCTATACACACGCCTCCATTCCGCCTCTTGCGGGATGACAGGCAACCGTCTTTTTAACCATGCGCCGCCGAGTCAGGCATAAGACTCAACATCGACGGTGGATTTCCACTCCAATATTATACAATAATTTAAATATCTTGTCAATCCAAAGGGAAAAAACAAACCCCGCGGCGCAGTCCGCAAACCGCGTAATCCACGACCGCCTCGAAACAAGCAACCGTTTACCGAAGCGAAAGGCTTTACAGCGTAAAAATTAAGGTAATTTTTAAATTAAAAAACGCCCGTCCGACGAGCGTTTTAATTTTTTGTTTATTCGGCGCTTATATCTTCCTCATCTTGCGCTTTCCGCCTTACTTGCTTTTGCCTTAAAACAAAATTACCCAAATTTTTACGCTCTGAATCGAAAAGTAAAAAATAAAAGCCGTCATATTCTACAGACGACTCTATTCTTTTAATAATTTTTTCAATTTTTAAAAACTTGACAGATATGAAAATATCGGATATAATAAGGATGTGGAAACCCGGACGGTTGCCATACATATAGACTACTTTAAGTTTATGGAATTATATCCATAAAACTGTGAGCCATCTGTGACGGCAGACGGCTCACTTCTCTTTATTATCAAATTTATCTGTTATTTGGATAAAGAGCCAAACAATAGATACAATAAGAAAAAAATCTTGAAGTGTAATATGTATCGCCTCCCTTGGGAAAATTTCCCGCAAGGGCTATACACACGCCTCCATTCCGCCTCTTGCGGGATGACAGGCAACCGTCTTTTTAATCGTACGCCGCCGAGTCATGAGCGCCGTAAGGCATAAGACTCAACATCGACGGTGGATTTCCACTCCAATATTATACAATAATTTGAATATCTTGTCAATCCAAAGGGAAAAAACAACCCCCGCGGCGCAGTCCGCAAACCGCGTAACCCACGATCGCCTCGAAACAAGCAACCGTTTACCGAAGCGAAAGGCTTTACAGCGTAAAAATTAAGGTAATTTTTAAATTAAAAAACGCCCGTCCGACGAGCGTTTTAATTTTTTGTTTATTCGGCGCTTATATCTTCCTCATCTTGCGCTTTTCGCCTTTTATCTATTTCGCTTTTTATCTCATCATACCTTTTGCCTACAAGCGTATATTTTTTCTTGTAATATATCAATGCGATTATGCACAGCGGTATCGGTATCAGGAACATAAATATTCTTAATACGGTCAGGCTCTGCGCCGATACAAGCTGTTCGGACACAAAACGCGCATTTTGCGCATATTCGGGTATAGCCGTTACCTTTTGCCATATTTCTTCGTTGTTTATCAAATACGTTCCGTCCGCCGCCGTATATACGTCTATGTTTTCAAGGAATTTTCCGCCCGCGTCCGTTATGGGTATCTGCGTAATTGTGGGAAGCTTTGCCGCCGATATGCCCAAGCCCAATATAAACATCGCGAGCGCTCCCGCAAATTTTTGCAAAAGCGTTTGCACGCTGAAAATTACGGAGTCCGCCCGCTTTCCCGTTTTGTATTCGCTGTAATCCACCACGTCGGCTATCATTACGGTTGAGCCTATATTGTTTATTCCGCACGCAAGCATCAGCGAAGCTCCCGCAAGGGCTATCAAAACGGCGTTCAACAAATACCGACCCGGTTTTAAAAAGAAGAATATAACAAACATCATCGCATATCCGGCTATGCACGCCCGGTAGGAAAAGGCAAACATCTTTTCCCGCGGGATTTTTTTGGTAAGCTGATTATAGAAAAACATCGCTATGCCCTGCCCGGTGCAGGCGATAATCCAAAACAGGGTATAACTGTATTTTGAGCTTAATAAATTCGCGCTGTCCTCATAGCAATAAATATACAGATAAAGCATTTGATTGAGCGCAATTGTAGTTCCCGTAGTAAAAAGCAAAAAGGTTACGGCGTAAGCCCGCAACTGGTCGTTTGTTTTAAACATTTCAAATATCGAACCGAGCCCTACGTTGGTATGCGGTATGGGATATTTTTCTTTGTTGAATATCACGGTTATGCTTACAAAGCTCAACATTATAACGCCCGATACCGCGCCGATTATCATATAAGCTCTGTCCATTCCCATGGAAGAAAAGGTCGGCAATATTACGGAAGTGCCTATGCTGCCTACCAAAAATCCGCCGAGCCCGCCTATCAATCTTGCCATGGAGCTTGCTCTGTTTCTGTCCTCGGTGGTATTCGCTATCGCCGGCAGCATACTCCAAAAAGGTACGTCAACAACCGTAAAGGTCATTCCCCATATTATATAGGCAGATATGTAATATGCGTATTTGCCCGCAACGCTAACGCTCTCGGGAAGCGGCAGGAACATAATAACGAGCGTTGCGGCGTTGAGAACCGCTCCTATTAATATCCATTGTCTGTATCTGCCCAGCTTTGAGCCCTTTGTGTTATTTACAAGCGTTGCCAATATCGGGTCGTTTATCGCGTCCCAAAGCTTTGCAAGCATAAACGCCACGGTCATTATAATGGGATTAAGCCCCTGATAAATGCACAGGTAAACCAAAAAGAATGAGCTTATGCAGTTATTGCTGAATTCCTTGCCGAGACTGCCGAGAGAATACGTCGCTATTTCACCGACGGTCAGCTTGTTTTTGAGCTTTTTCAAAATTAACAACTCTTTTCATAAATTTTTAAGGGCTGTTGCGATAACATTATTTTATCAGAAAAATTCCGTTTGTTCAATAATATATAAACAGTTGCTTGTTTTATTTTACAATTTATGATAATATTATTGTGATATAAATAATTTGTAAAAGAGGGGTTCTATGAACAACAAGAAATCCGCAAAAAATACGGTAATTGCCATTTGCCTCTTTGTCGTCGTTTTCGGCGCGCTTTTGGCGGCGGCGACGTTCTTTGACCTTGAAGTGAGCAAAATTTTGGCAAAGGTCAACGTAGGCGAATATTTTACGACAAGCGTTTTCGGCGCAATATTCGAGTCCATAGGCTCGTGGCCCGTATATGCTATGCTTTCCGCCGCGTTTGCGATAATTTATTCAAACACGAAAAGAAGCTCCGTTAAGCTTCTTAAAATACTCGGCTCAATCGCCGCAAACGTCGCAAGCGTTATTGCAATGGCGGTTTTGGTTTTTGATACGGTCGATTACATAACA
This sequence comes from uncultured Clostridia bacterium, assembly GCA_947630835.1. Classification (GTDB taxonomy): domain Bacteria; phylum Bacillota; class Clostridia; order Oscillospirales; family Acutalibacteraceae; genus Fimenecus. The sequence continues at coordinate 3,636 of CANRIZ010000004.1, forward strand.
AGGCATGTTTCCGTCCCGACGGGCGAGGCTATAACCTCGGTATTTGCCAAGGTAGTTTGCGTTTTCATTGCCGCCGCCTGCGGCGAGCTTATGTGCTACGCTTTTGCCCGCCTGAGCGACGAAAAAGCCAAGGCGCTGCTGAAGTTTTCCTTTATTATTCTGTTCGGCGTTATTCTTGCAAATATTTTTGTCAACATAATCAAAAACATTATGTGCCGCCCGAGGTTCAGGACTATGCAATGCCTCAACCAACCCGACGAGAACGGAAATATTTATTGGAATTACCACAGATGGTATCAGAAATTCAGAATGCCCGAGGAGGGCGATCCGCTCTACATAGCGGCTTCAAACGGTCATAAGGTAGGGCACGACGCTTACCGTTCGTTCCCCTCCGGTCACACCTGCGCCGCCGGCACGATTTACGCCATACTTGCGCTTCCGAAGCTTTTGAAAAAGTATGACACCCCCAAAATGAGGGCTTTGCTGTGCTTCATAGCGGTAGCGGTTACGGGCATTGTCGCCGTAAGCAGAATTGTATGCGGCGCTCACTATTTCTCCGACGTTTTAATCGGCGGAACTTCAACCTTTGTAAGTATGATGCTTGCAATTAAGATTTTTGTTAAGGACGATTTTAAAAAGGTATAATCGAGTTTCAAAGCGACAATTAAAACTTTTATCAAGACGGCGCGGGAAAAGGCTTCCTGCGCCGATTTTGCGCTTTAAGATAAAACCGGGGCGTTTTTATTTTGTAATTTTATAAATTAACGCTTGACGTCCCCAAAAAATCGGTATATAATAGCAATATCAATAGCGCAAGATTAAATCTTGCAAAATCGAACGGAGGAAATGCAATCCTACTCTACAAATATCTTACGAAGAACACGACCTTTGCCGGCTTTTCCGGACCTATGGGGCTGATTCTCAAGCCGATAGTAAAGAAGATGGATAAGGATTACAAGAGCAACGGCAATATAAAGTGGAATTTCACAAAGTTTTTGATTGACCGTAACGGTGAAATTGTTGCCCGCTTTGAGCCTACCGAATCACTCGACAAGGTTAAAGAAAAAGTCGAGGAGGCGCTGTAATGTTTCATTATGACTATAAAACGGAAAACACCTGTTCACAGCTTATCAGCCTTGATTTAGACGGAAATGTGGTACACAACGTCAGCTTTGTCGGGGGCTGCAACGGAAATCTGAAAGCCATACCCCTGCTTATCGAGGGTTGGACGGTGGAGCAGATTGCGGAAAAGCTGTCGGGGGTTATCTGCGGGCGCAGACCGACCTCTTGCGCGGATCAGCTTGCCCGTGCGGTCCGGGCGGCGTATAAAGCGGAAAAGGAGGACTTGACATGAATATAGAAGTGCGGTACTATTCAAGAGGCGGCAATACAAAAAAGATTGCCTTGGCGATTGCGAAGGCAGTCGGCGTGGAAGCAAAAACGGTATCGGAACCGCTGACCGAAGATGTGGATATTCTGTTCCTCGGCAGCGCGCCCTACGCTTTTGATGTGGACGACGAGGTAAAAAAGTTTATAAGCGGTATCGGCGTATCTGTCGGCAAGGCAGTGAATTTCAGCACGTCCGCTGCCGTAAAATCTACACGCAAGTATATAGAAAAGCTTTTTGCGGAAAAGAAGATACCGGTTGCCGACGATGAGTTTTCCTGCCGAGGCGCTTTTGCCATGCTCCATAAGGACAGACCGAATGAAAACGACCAAAAAGCCGCCGCCGAATTTGCAAAGAAAATAATTTCATAAGGAGAAATACGAACCATGGCGGAGCAATTTGACCCGTTAAAGCTTGAAAACCAAATATGCTTTCCTCTCTATGCCTGCGCAAAGGAGATTGTAAAAGCGTATAAACCCTACCTTGACGAGCTTGACCTTACCTATACGCAGTATATCACGATGATGGTAATGTGGGAATACAGGCAACTGCGCGTTAAGGAGGTCGGCGAATTTTTGTATCTCGATTCCAGCACATTGACGCCGCTGTTAAAGCGGTTAGAGGAAAAGGGCTATATAAGCAGACGCCGCTCGGCCGAGGACGAACGCGACCTTATCGTTTCCGTTACGGACGCGGGGACGGCTTTGCGGGAAAAGGCGCTCTCCGTGCCGCAAAGACTTGCCGCCTGCGTTAATATCGAACCCGAAAAGGCGCAGATTTTATACGGGATTTTGTACGAGCTTCTCGGAAAGCTTGGCGAGGCAAAAAATAACGGCCGATAAGCGGATTAAATCAATTTTCCGCCATAGTAAATATTTAACTAAAAGCTAAAAATACGGCACAGCGCTTAAATGAAATGCACCGTGCCGTATTTATTTTTATACTTTTTACTATAGCCTTCCGACTTGGTTAATTATGCGCCTTTTTGGCAATATTCAGCGCCTTTTCAAGCGGGATAATAAGCAACCCGCAGAAGAAATTGCCGACCGCGTGAATTGCGTCATACGGCAGCCCCGCTATTATCCATGTTATTGTAGCCTTAAAGCTCAAATGATACATAATTGCCTGCGCCGGAGCATACAGCGTGCCGTAAAAAAGCCCGTGCAGAGCGCACAGCGCCATATATACAAGCGCCCTGTACTTATGCGGTATATTGCGGGGTAAAAGCATGGCCGCCGCCCACAGCACCGTCCATAAATACAGGTGCGGAATCCACCATGCCGCGAAGCCGTTAAATACGCCCAAAAGCAAAACGAAAACATATATGGGGTACAGCGCCTTTTGCCTGTAAACCAACGTGAGCGCTATTGTAAAAACGCCCAGCAGGTGGATATTCGGCAGGGCGTCCATTACAAGCTTTGAAGCGAACATGAGCGCTCCGAGCATTCCGAAAACGGCAATTTCCCTTACCTTGAGCTTCATCCCTCGGTATATTCAAGCATATAGTTTTCGCCCTCGACAAGCTCCGTTTGGTCAACGCCCGTTTGCGCGTATTCGCCGCCTATGTAAAGCGCCCAATACGCCTTGTCCTTGTCATAATCAGCCCTTATGCCCATAACGGTATCAACCATCAAGCCGTATTGCGACTCCTTGCCGGAGATAAGTCCCTGCTCCTCAAGCGCTTCGCCTACGGTTTTTTTGTCGGATTTTATCTCGAAAACCGTCTCTTTTCTGTCGGCGTCCTTTACGGTAAATGTAAAGGTCTTTTCGCCTTTTCCGAGCTTTGTAATTTCTTCGGAGCTGTTTTGGGCGGCGGTTTTATCCTCTTTTGTCGTTCCCTCGTCGGCGTTAGTCGTGCTTTCGGTTGTTTTTGCGGAGGTTTCAACGCTGTCCGCGGGAGCTGTCTTTTTTGCCTTGCAGCCGTTTGCGAAAATCGCTATTAACGCAACAAGCATAAAGCAAAGCGCAACGGATAAAATTTTAGTGATTTTTGTTTTTTTCATTTTGATTCTCCCTGTTGTAACGGTTTGTCTTTCAAATGAATTTTAGCACAATGCCCCTGTATTTGTCAATAAATCGGGACGTTATGAAAGGTAAGAGAAAATTTCTTTGAGAGTGTCGAGGGGGTCTTGCGTTTCCGTCATTTTCACGGCAATATATTTTCTGCCGAAGTCGCTTACCGACACCCTGCCCCTTAATGCGGATGATAAATTCAGCACAAGCGAGGTCGGTATTTCGTTTATATAGAGTATAACGGTTCTGCCCTTTTGACCTATTTCGTTTATGCCGAATTTCGACGCCGTGTTCCTCAAAAGAGAAATGTCGATTAAGCCCTGAACGGACGGCGGAATATCGCCGTAACGGTCTTGCAGTTCGTCCTTTACGTCCTCGGCGTCCTCCCGAGTGAGTATATCGGCAATCCGCCTGTAAACGGCAAGCCGCTGTGATATAACGTAAATATATTCCTCGGGAATATGGGCGTCTATCTGCATATCAATAAGACATTCCTTTTTCTTTATTACGTTTGTTTCGCCCTTTTCCTCGCTGACCGCCTCGCCCAAAAGCTCCAGATACATATCGTATCCGACCGCTTCAAGATGCCCGTGCTGCTGCGCTCCGAGCAGACTGCCCGCTCCTCTGATTTCAAGATCCCTCATAGCTATTTTAAAGCCCGAGCCGAATTCCGTGTATTCCCGTATGGCTTCAAGCCTTCTGTAAGCGGTTTCCGAAAGCTCCTTGCCTCTTTTAAAGGTGAAGTACGCCGAAGCTCTCCTCGCGCTTCTGCCTACTCTGCCCCTTATCTGATGAAGCTGCGCTAGCCCGAGACGGTCTGCGTCCTCGATTATGAGCGTGTTGCAGTTGGGAACGTCTACGCCCGTTTCGATAATGGTTGTGCATACGAGTATATCTATTTCGCCTTCAAGCAGCCTGCGCCAACGCTCGCTCAGCTCGTCCTCGGCCATTTTTCCGTGGGCTACCTCTACCCTTGCCTCGGGCAGATATTTTTGAATTTCCGCCGCCTTTGTTTCGATATTTTCAACCCTGTTATACAGGTAATAAACCTGCCCGCCCCTGCGAAGCTCTTTTTCCATAGCCTCCGAAAGTATGTTCATATCGTGTTCTATAACGTAGGTTTGAACAGGGTGTCTGTCCTGCGGAGCTTCCTCTATTACGGACATATCCCTTATTCCGGTCATAGCCATATTTAGCGTTCTCGGTATAGGCGTGGCGGAAAGCGTAAGCACGTCGACATAGGGGAATTTCTCTTTAAGCCTTTCCTTTTGCACAACGCCGAACCGCTGTTCCTCGTCGACTATAAGCAATCCCAGGTCTTTAAATTCGACCTTTTTTGAAATAAGCGAATGAGTGCCTACAACTATATCAATGCTTCCCCGCTTCAGGTTTTGCGTGATTTTATCGCGCTCCTTGGGCGTTCTGAACCTTGAAAGCATTTCGATTTCCACGGGAAAGCCCTCAAACCTTGCGGTAATCGTTCTGTAATGCTGCAGAGCGAGTATGGTTGTGGGGACGAGTATGGCGCACTGTTTGCCGTCTGCTATACATTTAAACGCGGCTCTCAGCGCAACCTCGGTTTTCCCGAAGCCGACGTCGCCGCAAAGCAGTCTGTCCATAGGATAGGGCTTTTCCATATCGCCCTTAATTTCGTCCGACGATTTTAACTGGTCGGGCGTTTCGTCATAGGGAAAACGCCTTTCAAAATCGGACTGCATATCTATATCCGGCGAAAAAGCGTAGCCCTTGGATTGCAGCCTTTTTGAATACAGAGCTATAAGCTCATCCGCCATATCCTTTACGGCACTGCGAACCTTACTGCGGGTCTTTTCCCAGTCCGCCGTTCCGATGCGGTTGAGCTTAACGGATTTTCCGCTGTCCTCGCTCGGACCTATATATTTTGAAACAAGGTCAAGCTGGGTTACGGGCACATAAAGCACGTCGCCCTTTGCGTATTTTAACTTGATATAATCCTTTACGATTTTGCCGACTTCAAGCTTTTTTATGCCGTCGAAAATACCTATGCCGTGCATCCTGTGAACGACATAGTCGCCCGTTTTAAGCTCGTCAAGCGAATGTATGCTTGCGCCCTTTTTAAAGTTTGAACGCTTACGTTTGCCGACGGCAGCCGCTTTTGCATAGGTAAAGACGTAAAAGCGTTCGTTCGGGTAGGCGAAACCTCCCGAAAAAGCCGAGGGCAAAACGCTGACCCTGCCCTTGGGAAATTCGCCCGGTTCGGAGGGGAAATAAACCGACGGCACACCCTCGCTTTCAAGGTCCTCGGCAAGAGCCTTTGCGGATTTTTCCGTTCCTCCCATTACAACCGCAGTCGAATTTTTTTGCAAAACGGGCTTAATATCCTCGCAAATCGCGTCAAGACTGCCGTTCCAAACGGGAAGCTTGGTTGCGGTGAAGCTTATAAGCTCCTTTACCGGAGTGTCGAAGCTGCCCCTCGCGAAGCTGTCAAGGTATATTGCCGAATGTTTTTCATATTCCCTGAAAAGCTCTGCCTGCGTGAGCAGAAATTTGTCAAGCCCTTGGCAAAGAGAGCCGTCCTCAAATAAAAATTTAATCTCCTCGTTTAAAAGCTTTACGGACGTTTCCGCCCTTTCCTTTACGCTTGAGCTTTCGCAGACGGCTAATAGATAATTATCGCCTAAATAATCGAAAACGGTGCTGAACCTTTCATATGCAAGGGGAAGATATTTATCCTCCGAGTTGAGCTTAACGCCGCTTTTTATCCTGTCAATATCGGCGTACAGCTTTTCCTTTGCCTTTTTTGAACCCTTGCCTTTAACTCCCTTGATAAATTCCTCTATGCTGTCGGCAAGCTTTTCGTCGCTTTCAAAAACGATTTCCGCAGACGGCATAACGGCAAACTCGTCAACGTCGCCGGTGCGCCTTTGCGTTTCAATATCGAAATACGACATTCTCTCTATCGCTTCGCCCCAAAATTCAACCCTTACGGGCTGTTCGCCGTCGGGGGAGAACAAATCGAGTATATCGCCCCTGATTGAAAACTGACCTACGCCCTCCACCATATCGCAGCGCACATAACCCGCCGCAAGCAAAACCGACTTGATTCTTTCGGAGGAATATTCGCCGTTCTTTTTTAAAACAAGCGAATGTTTTTTCAGCTCCTCGGGCGGGATAGTCCTCTGTATCACCGCCTGCACGGGGCAAACCGCAACGTCGATATTGCCCTCCAGCATATTTGAAAGCAGCTTTATCCGCCTTTGCTCGTACTCGTGGGAGCGTATTTGAGCGCCGTTAAAGGAAAAATCCCTTTCCGGATACACCAGCGCTTTAAGTCCGAAAACCGCCAGATCTTCGCAAAATTTAACCGCCGAGCGCTCATCGGGCATAATAACAAGTGCCTTGCGGTTCAGATTCCCGCAAAGCGCGTTTATCAAATGTGCCTTATGAATTTGCGTTACACCCAATACGCCGAGCGCAGACGAGCCTTTTTTCACCGCCTTTTCAAGCTCCGTATATTCGGGCGACGCTTTCAGAATTTCCCTGAAGCCTGCCATAGATAATTTTTAACTCCCTAAATTGTTATGAATTAAAGCTGTTCATCGCTTCGTCGATTTTTCCGTCAAGCATAAGCTCAACCGCGCGGCAGGCATTGTCTATAGCCTCTTTAAGCGGCTTTGCCTCGTCCTTTTTAAATTCGGAAAGCACCCAATCGGCAAGGTCGTAATCGGGATGGGGCTTTTTACCTACGCCGAGCTTTATCCTCGGAAAATCCGTCCCGCCCAGCTGAGAAATTATGCTTTTAATGCCGTTGTGACCGCCGTCCGTTCCCTTGCGCTTGATGCGAAGCTTACCGACGTCGAGCGATACGTCGTCAAATATAATTATTATCCTGTCGTTGGGGATTTTGTAGAATGCCGCCGCCTCTTTGACGGCTTCGCCCGAATTATTCATATATGTTTGCGGCTTCATAACAATTACCCTGTGCGAGTTTATTACCGCGTCCGCAATTACAGCCTTAAATTTCAGCTTGTTGATTTTAAAGCCGTGCTTTTCCGCAAGCTCGTCAACGCACAAAAATCCCGAATTATGTCGCGTCAGGGTGTATTTCCTTTCGGGATTTCCAAGCCCCGCCACGATAAATTCAGGAGCGCCGACAGACTGCCTTAATTTGAATCTGTCAAACATACTTTGCCTCTTTTTTATATTATTTGCTTTTGCTTTTATTGCGCCAGCCGTCTTTGTTTACCTGCCTTGCCCTCGCTATAGCCAAAGCGTCGCCGGGTACGTTGTCGGTTATAGTGGAACCCGCCGCGGTGTAAGCGCCTTCGCCGACGGTTACGGGAGCGACAAGGTTTGTGTTGCAGCCTATGAAGGCGTCGTCCTTAATTGTGGTTCGGTGCTTTTCCCTGCCGTTAAAGTTTACCGTGACCGTGCCGCAGCCGAAGTTTACGCGCTTGCCTACGTCGCTGTCGCCGACGTAGGTTAGGTGGGAAACCTTAGTGCCTGTGTCAATGCTTGAATTTTTAACCTCTACGAAATTGCCGAGGTGTACGTTTTCGCCTATATCCGAGTTTGGCCTTATATGGACGAACGGCCCTATATTACAGCCGTTGCCGACCTTTGATTGGCGGCAGCGAACCTCGTCAAGCAGTACGTTGTCGCCTATTTCGCTGTCCTCTATAACGGTGTTGGGCCCTATGGTACAGCCTTTGCCGATTTTAACCTTGCCTCTTAATATAGTTCCGGGCAGAATAACGCTGCCCTCGCCGATTTGCGTTCCCGAGTCAATCATAACGCCGTCAAAGCAGGGAATATCCACCCCGTTTTCAAGCTGTCTTTCTATTTCGGTCATTCTTTTTTCAAGAATTTCCTGCGCGGATTTTTTTGTCATAAAAAAGCCTCCTAAAAAACATATATTTATTTTATCACTTTTGAGGCAATTTTACAACATAAATAATCGGCATTATTTGCAAAGAAAAGGCAGAAAAAAGAAAAGCGCCGCCGACTTTTCGCCGACAGCGCCCAAATAAATTCAAATTAAGCCGCGATTGCTTTGAGAATTGCCTTTGCGTCCGCAACGGTTATCTTGCCGTCGTAGTTCATATCGGCAACCCATTTTTCACTGCCGTTGAATGTACGCAGCCCTGCTACCGCCTGAAGAACAAGCTTTGCGTCAACAACCGTAACGGAGGTATCGGCGTTGACGTCGCCCATCTTGCCGGCAAGCGGAGAAAGCGTCTTGCTTTGGCTGTCATAAGTCATAAACTGAGGGAAATCGGGGTTGGTGTGAATATCGGCGTCGGAAGGCGCAACAAGAAGCCAGGAGAAGAACCTTGAATTGTCGTTAACGCCCTGATTGCTGAATTCAACGTGATTTTGGTACTTGATGAACCAAGTGTTGTCGGGGAAGAAGCAGGTGCTTGCGTCAATCATTCTGTCCGGAGAAAGGTATTCGCTTCTCGGATAATTGTCCCCGAGCGTTTCGCCGTAAGGAGCGACCGTAGCGTAACCGCTTGTGTGTACCGTTTCGATAACCTGATCGCCCGTCAAATTACCCGCGGACGAAACGGGAGGCATTTGAGAGTCGTAGTTTGAAACGACGGAAACGCATACTCCGCTGAGCTGCGCGGCCTTGAGAATATCCTCGATTTGAAGGCTTACGTTGTTGTGGTAATTTTCAACCTTAGCCCAGAAAGCCGCTTCCTGAGCGGGCGTTCCCTCGTTCATTCTGAAGGACATAAACTCCTTAGCCTCTTCATATCTGTTTTCGGGAACAAAGGTCCATATACCCGTAGTATAGCCGAAGCTCGGGATAAGACATTCGGAATAAATCCTGTCCTTTTCACATTCGATAAGCTCGTCAACATAGGGAAGAATACTTCCCAATAAGCCGGTCTGTTTAAGTATATCGCTCAAGGTGGAATTTCCGGTAGATTCGTTTATCATATTGTAAAGTCCCTGCTCGTCGATTTCAACCTCGCCGCAGAAAAGAGCACCGACAAGCTCAAGCCCGGTGAAAGCCGAGGAGAGCATGGTGATGTTGGTTAAATCGTCGTAGCCGTATTTTGCAAGATACGCGGAAACAATGCAGCCGCCCATGCTTATGCCGGCTATGGCAACCTTGTCGTGACCCGTTCTCTGCTTCATATTTTCAACATAGTCGTGTATTTCGTCCGCAACAACCATGGGATCTACACGCCAATCAAGCCCGTAAACCCAAGTGTGATCCGCGCCGACGGTATCAACGGCTATATCGACTATCTCGTTTGTAAATACCGACCTTACTTCCTCATAATCATAATCGGAAACGGGACCCGTAAACTGGTTGGCAAGGGCTACGTCCTTGTTGTAGGGTTCGCCGTCGGGGTTGCACTTAATGTAAGAAAACAACTCGTTCGCAGCCGGAATAACGGCGTCGCAGAAAGCGTCGTAATCCGCCTTGGTTTTGTCGGATGTAATAAGCGCTTGAACCGCAGGCAGAGCCTTTTCAACGGCGCTCATAATGAGATCCCTGTCGGGCGGCCAAACGTTTTTGCCGGTGGTTTTGTCAACAAGCGGATACTCCGAAAAGCCCGAAACAACAAGCAGCGGAACGTCGTCCCTGACGCATTTGCCGTTTGCCGCAAGGGCGGGGAGCATTAAGCTTGCGAGCAGTACCGCCGAAAGAATAACACATAAAAACTTTTTGCCTGATTTTGCTGACATAAATTTTCCTCCCGCTATTTTAAATTCTTTTTTACTGCTTTTTACATTATAACAAAATAATATAATTTTTTCAATAAGGAAAAGCGCTTAATATTAATCGACGGTAAGCTCTATGGTGTTTACCGTGCCGGAGGAGAGATAAAAGCCCAGATGAACGGCGCCCGAAACGTATTCCATAAAGTCCTCCGATTCGCTTGAGGGCGAGCCGTAATATTCCTTAACCCTTTCCGCCGAATCGCCCGTTTTAACGCCCTTTGCGGTGGAAAAAGAAGACGAGGTTATCTCAACGTCGTAAATTATTTCGTCCGAACCCGAAAAATAAGTATAAACGGTGAAGCCCGAAAAAGTATAGATGTTATCCGTTCCGTTGTAATGGCAGGACGGCGCTTGAGTTACGGACGAGGGGCTTCCGAACGCGGAGGATACCGAGGCGTATTTTGCGCCCGGGGCAACGCTTTTGCCGTTTATTACGGCCGCGGCGTCCGCCGATACGAAGCTGCCCTTTGCAACGCCGCTTTCGGGGGCGGCGGTAGTTGCCGGCGGGTTCTGCGCCGCCTTGGTAACAACGGGAGCTTTCGCCGCTTGTGTTGCCGGAGCGGCGGCTTTTGGTTGTGCTTGCGTATTTGCCTGAGTTTGCGGTTGAGTCTGCGGATTGTCGACTACCTCGTAATTCGCGGCGGTTGTCTGCGCGGTGGCGGTCGTGGTTTCGTCGGCGTCGCTCTTTTTTAACGAGCAGGAAGAAAACGCCGCCGCAACAAAGGCGAGCGATATAATAATGCAGGTGATTTTTCTCATTTTTTATCCTCCGGTTACAATTTGAATTTTATAGTTTTGCGGCAGTTCGGACGCGCTTATGTATGCCGAAAAACAGTTTTCCGAATAGTTTTCCTTTTCACTGCCTCCGAAAGCGCCTATTGTATTATAGTAAACCGAATTTCCGTTTCCGTCAAGCACACGGACAAAGATTTTTTGCTCGGCTTTAAGCTCGTCTTCGACCTCGCCGTATATATGCAAAAGCTCTCCCTGCTCGCGGGCTTCAAACTTTGCTTTGCAATCAAGCGTTTTTGAGGGTAAGATGCGCTCCGCCCCGAGAACGGGGGCATACAGGAGTATGTTTTTAAGATTCCTTTCAACCGTTTCAAAAATCAGGGTATCGCAATTCGTGCTTTTTATAAGCGTCAGGTCAACGGGCGCTTGTCGGGTATAGTAAGTGCTTTTAAAGTTTTCCGCCATAAAGGGGAATAGGGCGATTCCGAATGAATCGCGGAACATCAAAAGCGAGCCGTTTCCCTTTTCGTTGCCCGTGCGGATTATAATATCGTCCGCCGATTTGAACGAGCCGAAGGTTTTGTAATTGAAATCATACGCCGCCGTATATTCTGTTTCCGTAAAATCAAAGCCCGGGTACAGCATCTCGCCGAGATCCCCTCTGTGTTCGCTTTTTTCGGTGAGCGCAACGTCTTTAAAGCTCAAATAACCGCCTTCGCCGAAAAGGTCTCCCATAATCGCCTCGTAAGCGGCTATTGCGCCCTTTTGGTTCCAATGCGTGTCCGTTTTGTAGTAACAGTTTTCGTCAAGCTTTGAAAAAACTTCGCAAAGGTCAATGTAGTTTACCTCGCTGTTTTTTAGCATAGGCGTTAATTTTTCAAGATTTGATACGCCCGATTTAATATACCTTTTCGGCATATCGTCCGGGTAAAGCGTGTTTTTGTTGGGAGCGACGGTAAATGCGAATTTAACGCAGCTTCTGTCGCAGTAACGCTTGATTTGCGAAAGAGCGTCGCAGATGTTAAAAAGCTCCCTGTCGCTCAATCCGTTTACCGACAGATAATCGTTTACCGTTTCCTTAAAATAAAGCGTATCGTTTTTGCCTATAATGACCTGCGGTTCGGTCGAGGTTTTAAAAAGCTTGTTTGCGATGTAGGCGTTAACGCTTACCGCCTTATCGTGAAAAGCCACGTTTTCGGCAACGTAATCGGAAAGCTCCTTTGTAAAGGAGACGTTGAGCTTACCGTCCGAGACAATTTCGGGGAAGAGGGTAAGACTTTGCTTTTTTGAACCCGGCTCGTCCCCTTTAAAAAATACCGAAAGACCTACGGCAAGGGAAATTATAAAAAACGTAAATATAAAAATCTTGCTTTTCATCTTTCGCTCCTAAAACTGAAAATAAATAAAAGGCGAATACGAGCTTGAAACGACGGTCAAAAGACTCGCCGCAAACAAAAGTATCGCGCACGGATATTTCAATGCCGTAATTTTTTCGCTGTTAATGCGGATTTTTTCCTTTATATCCCTGCCGAAGAAGGAATAGAAAAGAGCAAACAGCAATACGCACGCAAACAGCGGCGAAAATTCCGCCGAAAGCAGGGAAATTCCCGCGCGGTTTATCTTAAAGCCGCAGACGGCCGCCTTTACAAAGGTGAAAGCCTGCGACAGATTTTCCGCCCTGAAAATCAAAAAGCCTATTGCCGCCATACAGAAGGTGTAAAGCCTGTTTAAGGGCTTAATGCGAATTTTGTTTACCGGTATTACGTTAAGCTCCTCAAGCATACAAATAACGCCGTGGTAGATTCCCCAAACGATAAAGGTGAAATTTGCGCCGTGCCATATGCCGGTCAGCAGAAAAACAAACAGGCGGTTAAAAACCGTTCTGAGCTTTCCTTTTCTGCTTCCGCCCATAGGTATATACACATATTCTTTAAACCAAGAGGTCAGGGAAATGTGCCATCTGCGCCAAAATTCCCTTATATCCATAGACGAAAAGGGATGCTCGAAGTTTTCAAGGAAGGTAAAGCCGAATATTTTTCCGAGCCCTATCGCCATATCGGAATAGCCCGAAAAATCAAAATATATCTGCATACTGTAAGCCGCGGCCGCAACCCAAGCCGTCGGGAAGGAAATCATTTCGCCGTCAAAGCCGAAAATGCCGTCAACCGCAATGCTCAGGGTGTCGGCAATTATAACCTTTTTGGAAAGCCCCGTTATAAACCTTACCGCGCCGTCGGCTATTGAGGAACAGTCCTTTTTCCTCGAATTTAATTGGCTTTCAATGTCGTGAAATTTGACAATAGGCCCCGCTATAAGCTGTGGGAAAAACGATATGTACAAAAGAAGATTTACAAAGCTTGTCTGCGTTTTTCCGCCGTTTCTGTAGCAGTCGACGGTGTATGAAATAATCTGAAACGTAAAAAACGAAATGCCTATCGGCAAAACAATAGGCATTTCAACGGTCTGCGCGTTAAAAAGAGCGCAGATTGAGTTTACGGCAAAATTGAGGTACTTAAAAACGAAAAGCACCCCTATATCGAGCGTAGTAAGCATGGCAAGCTTCAGTTTGGTAACCCTGCCTTTTTTGGTGGCAAGGAAATGCACGAATACCGAAAAAATCAGATAAAAAACAAACAGAGGCTCGCCGTAAGCATAAAAAATTATGCTGAAAAGGCAAAGTATCAAGTTTTGGAGCTTGACCGATTTAACGCTGTTATACAGTATAAAGACAATCGGAAGAAAAAAACAAATAAAAACTACGCTTGAAAAGACCAAGTATTTTCAATCCTTTAAAATTTTGTTACCAACGGTAGGATAGCGCCAAAATTTCGGCGGCGGTTTTCTTGTATATTCCGCCGTATTTCCAAGGGTATTCGGTATCTACATAGTACCAGCCGTCGGGGAATTTAACCTTGTTCCAATAGTGGGTTGAGCGAGTACCCGAAACGGTGGACATAACCGTGCCTATAACGACCTCGCATTCAAAGCCCGCTTCCCTGTAAAGCGCCTGGGTAAAGTAGGCGAACTGATAACAAGAGCCCTTGTGGTATTTAAGCATATAAATAACCATTTCCTCGGCGCTTGCGCCCTTGTTCATTACCTTGTATGAGAAAACGCTGTGATTTGTGATATAGTCAAAAATGCTTCTTGCGTCGCTCCCGTGCTGTTTAAGTATCTTTCTTAAATGGTATTTTAAGGTGTTGTGATTAATTACCGAAGCGGAGGGGTTGCCGTTTGCGTCGAATTTAAAATCGCCTATGGTTGTGTTTACGGCAAGCTTTCCGTTTTTGTCGTAGTAAAACATATCAAGGCCGGGATATTTCCAACCGTTAAAGGGCCTGCCGTTTTCGTAAAGATATGTGCCGTCCGCCCTTTTTACCTTGCCGTTTAAAAGAACGCCGTTTGAATCGGTGTAATACAAAACGCCGCCGTCCTTTGCCGAGGAGTTTACGACAAGGGCGCAGTCGGAGCCGAAAAGATAGGTCTTTCCGTCATATGTTTTACGTCCCTTTGCCAATTCTCCGTTTGCGTCGGCAAGATATTTTTTGCCGTTATAGCTGTAAAAACCGTTTAGGGCAACCGTTTTGTCGCGCAAAACAAGATAATTTACACCGAACACGTTATGCAAGCCTTCGTTTAGCATTATTCCGCTTTGCGAGAAAAGGTATTGCCTGCCTTCGATTTCGGTTATGCCCTTTGCCATAAAGCCGTCGTCGAAATAATACGCGTTTGAGTCGGCGTCGGTATAGCTGCCGTCAAGCATTACGCCGTCCTCCGAAGCGTAGATTTCCAAAATATCCGCAACGGTTTGAAGTATCATCTTTGCGTCGACCGTGGAAATTTTGCCGTTTCGGTCTATATCCGCAGTTTGTATCTGTTCGTCCGTCAATACGCTTATTTCGGCTATGTGCTTGAGCACGGACTTTGCGTCCGTAACGGAAACCTTGCCGTCGCCGTTTACGTCGTATGCGGGAATGACTTTATATGCCGTTACGCTCTCCGACTTACTGTCGGTAAGCTCCAGATATACGTTGTAATTCATATCGGGGAAGGGTTCGTCGGGCGTGGAGTCCGCCGTAACGTCTGCGGCAAACGCCGTAACGGATAAGACGAAAAATGTAAAAATCACAGCTGATAATGTAAATAATTTTTTCATAACCGGGCCTCGCAAAGAAAAGAAAAATACTATAGCGGCTTCTGTCAAAGGACGCTATAGTATATAAGTATATTCTTTTCGACTTCTTTTTTCAATATGTTTTCAAATAATTTTACAAATTTTTTAGAATTAACAAAAGTTCAAATTATCGGCGCGGAAAAATCGGTAAATATTTTCTTTTGCGAACATTCGGGCGAATATTGCCAAAAGTCGATATGCCCGTCCGTTATAAAATATTTTTCCTCGGTTTTGCCGCAAACGCAGCCGCCGTCCGCGTCTACAATTATAAGCTTGATTTTCATTTTTTCGGGATTTATGCTCTTTATAAAAACGCTTGCGCTGCGCCCTGCCGAAACGTTGCCGACATATTCCGCGAGGCCCGCAAGGTTTGCCGCAAGCTCAATAAAAATACCGTAGGGCTCAACCGAGCGAATAATGCCCGTAACCGTTTCTCCCGCCTTGAAATTCTTTACGTTTTCCTCCCAGGTGCCGAGCAATTCCTTGTGAGTAAGGGTTATTCTGCCGTCGCCGTCTATGTTTTTTATAACGGTTTTTATATCGTCGCCCACGCCGAACCTTGCCGAGGGGTCGGGTATCCTTGAAACGGAAATGCCGTCTATCGGCAAAAGCGCCGTAATGCCCGCGGCGACGTCGCAAAACGCGCCGAACGGCTCGATATGGCTTACCCTGACTTCTGTAATATCGCCCGGGGTAAGCGAGCTTATGTATTCCTCTCTGCATTGCTTTTGAACCGCCGAACGGCTGAGAACCGCAGTCTTTTCGCCGGAGGAATCCGTCCTTATTTCCTCAATGTAAAAGCCAACGGGTTTATTGACTCTCGAAATTATGGCTATATCCCTTACCTTGCCCTCTTTAACGCCCTCGGCACATTCCTCCCTGGGCATAAAGCCCTTTATATTTCCGAGTCTGAAATGCAGATTATGCCCCGAGTCGCACATGACTGCTCGGGCTTCTATATATTCTCTGTTTAAATAAGCCTCGTACAAAGACTTTTGAGAGGAAATTTTTGCTTTCATTTCCCCGCTGTTTATCAAGCGGCCCTCAGGCAGATATTTTTTCATGCTTTTCACCCATTTCTTTTTTCGTAAAATTCAGTATTAAAAATATATGCTTAAAAGTTTTAATTAGAATTTAAACTATTTGTTTTATTTTACTTTCTTTTGTGTTACAATATATAATTACAGATTCCCGAAATGTACTGGAGTGATTTTATGGACGTCCGAATAGGCGACATACTCGTAATGAAAAAAGCCCATCCCTGCGGCTGTAATGAATTCGACGTATTGCGCTCGGGTATGGATTTTAAAATAAAATGCAGAAAATGCTCGCATGAGGTAATGGTTCCCAGAATAAAGGCCGAAAAGAACATAAAAAAAATCATTCGTGAGGGAAACGAAAATGACGGATAAGCTTAACGGAATAGAGGAACGCTACGAAAAAATAAACGAGCTGCTCTGCTCGCCCGAGATTGTTAGCAATCAGGAGGAGTACAGGCGGCTTATGAAAGAGCAAAAAAGCCTTACGCCCGTGGTTGAAAAATTCAGGGAGTATAAAAAGTACGAAAAAACGCTCGCAGAGTCCAAGCAGCTTCTTGACGAGGGCGGGCTTGACAGGGATTTTAAGGAGCTTGTTTTGGAGGAACAGGAACAGGCTAAGGAGGATTTGCGCAGATGCTCCGAGGAGCTTAAAATTCTGCTTCTTCCCAAAGACCCCAACGACGACAAAAACGTAATAGTTGAAATAAGAGGCGGCGCGGGCGGCGAGGAGGCCGCTCTGTTTGCGGGCGAGCTTTTCAGAATGTACTGTATGTATTCCGAGGCAAAGGGCTTTAAGGTGGAGATACTTTCGGAAAATCCCACCGAGCTCGGCGGATATAAGGAAATCGTGTTCAACGTAGAGGGCGAGGGAGCTTATTCGCGCTTTAAATTTGAAAGCGGAGTCCACCGCGTTCAGAGAGTACCCGAAACCGAGAGCCAGGGCAGGATACAAACCTCTACCGCAACGGTTGCGGTTCTTCCCGAAGCCGAGGAGGTTGACCTTGAGCTGAATCCCGCCGATTTGCAGATAGACGTGTTCCGTTCCTCGGGAGCGGGCGGGCAAAAGGTAAACAAGACCTCGTCCGCTATAAGGGTTACGCACCTTCCCACGGGTATGGTGGTGGAGTGCCAGGACGAGAGAAGCCAATACAAAAACAAGGATAAGGCGTTAAAGGTTCTGCGCTCAAGGCTGTTGGAAATCGAGCAGGCAAAGCACGACGCCGAGATTGCCGGCACAAGAAAATCGCAGGTGGGTTCGGGCGACAGAAGCGAGAGAATAAGAACCTACAACTTCCCGCAGGGCAGGGTTTCCGACCACAGAATAGGGCTTACGCTTTATAAAATCGAGCAGATAATGAACGGAGATTTGGACGAAATTATAGACGCGCTTATTACGGCGGATACGGCGGAAAAATTAAAGGCAGAGGAATAATGAAAACTAAGGTAATTGACATTACAAAGCAATATGACGAGGCGCTCGGCGAATCGGCGAGGCTTTTGCAAAGCGGCGAGCTTGTCGCAATACCTACCGAAACGGTTTACGGGCTTGCGGCAAACGCTTTTGACGAGGCGGCGGTTAAAAAGATTTATTCGGCAAAGGGCAGACCCTCGGACAATCCGCTTATTGTTCATATAAGCGATATTGATTCCCTTGCGCCGCTTGTTGCCGAAGTGCCCGAAAAGGTTAAAATTACGGCGCAAAAATTTTGGCCCGGACCTTTGACCATGATAATGAAAAAGAGCGATAAAATCCCGAACGCCGTTTCGGGCGGGCTTGACACCGTTGCCGTAAGAATGCCCGAAAACCGCTTTGCCCGCGCAATAATAGAAAATGCGGGCGTTCCGCTGGCGGCTCCGAGCGCGAACCTGTCGGGAAGTCCGAGCCCCACAAACGCAAAATACGTGCTTTCCGATATGGACGGGAGAATACCGCTTATTATTGATGGCGGCGGCTGTAAAATCGGCGTGGAATCAACGGTAATTTCGTTTGCCGGCGAGAAGCCCGTGCTGCTGCGTCCGGGCGGCGTTACCTTGGAGGAAATCACCGGTCTTATAGGCGAGGTCGAGCTTGCCGACGCCGTGTTAAACGAGCTTAAAGAGGGCGAAAAGGCGGCGTCCCCGGGAATGAAATATAAGCATTATGCGCCGAAAGCCGACATAACAGTTATTAAGGGCGGTCTTGACGGCTTTTTGAAATACGTAAAGGGCAGGGATTGCTTTGTCCTCTGCTTTGAGGGCGAGGAGGGGCTTTTTGAAAAATGCGTAACCTACGGCAGGGAAAACTCCGCTTTTTCGCAGGCAAACAGGCTTTTCGACGCTTTGCGTGAGCTTGACGAAAAGGGCGCAAAAAAGGTTTACGCCCGCTGTCCCGAAATATCGGGTATGGGCTTGGCGGTTTACAACAGGCTTATCCGTTCGGCAGGGTTTAATATTATTGAATTGTGAGCGAAAACTATGAAAATTATAGGTTTAACCGGGCAGACGGGCGCAGGGAAATCAACCGTTTGCAAGGCTCTTGAAAAAGAGGGATATTTTCACATAGACGCTGACCGCGTGTATAAATCGCTTCTTACCCCGGGTTCGGAGCTTATCGGGAAACTGGAAAGCGCGTTCGGCGGGGATATAGTCTTGCCCGACGGAACGCTCGACCGCAAGGCTCTGTCAAAAAAGGCGTTCAAAACGCCGCGGACGGCAAGCCTTTTGAGCGAGGTAACGCACCCCGCCGTTATTGAAAAAATAAACGAAATAATAAGGGAAAAGGAAGCGGAAAACGTAAAGGGCGTTTTAATCGACGCAATAGGGCTTTTTGAAAGCGGTGCAAGCGAGCTTTGCGATTTTACCGTGAGCGTGACGGCTCCCGAAGAAATACGCTTGCAAAGAATTACACAGCGTGATAATATATCGGTTGAGGAGGCTCTGCTCAGGATTAACGCGCAAAAGGACGAGGAGTTTTTTGTTAAAAACGCCGATATTGTTATAAGGAATTTTCCGCCGCACGATTTGGAGTCGGAGATAAAAAGGATAACAGAGTATGGGCAAAAGTAAAAAGAAAAAGCGCCGCAGAAGAAAAAAGAACGAGCACAGGAAATTATTTGCCGCTTTAACAGTAATAATAATATCGGCTCTGCTTTTGGCTCCGCTTGTAACAAAGCTTATAGAGCAAAGCGCCCATCCGTTGAAAAATTCAAACGTCGTTGAAAAATATTGCAGTCAATACGACGTCCCGCAGGAGCTTATCTACGCGACGATAAAGGTTGAAAGTAATTTTGACCCGAACGCCGTATCGGAAGCGGGAGCTATAGGGCTTACGCAGATTACGCCCGATACTTTGAGCTGGCTTAACTCCAAAACGGGGGAAAGCTGTTCGCCGCAGGATCTGAAAAATCCCGAAGTATCAATTAAATACTGCGTGCTGTTTTATTCGATTTTGCTTGATGAATTCGGCGACATAAACACGGCTGCCGCCGCATATCACGCAGGCAGAGGGCAGGTAAACGAATGGCTTAAAAATCCGGAATATTCATCGGACGGAAAAACTCTTTCAAAAATCCCGTCGAAGGTTACCTCGCATTATGTTGACAAGGTCAATAACGCATTAAAAATATATCAAGAGCTTAACAGGGAGGAATAAAAAATGAGCAAAGAAAAGTCAGAAGGCCAAAAGCTTAGGGAAAAGCTTTTTTACGAGCCCAAGCACGCCTCGGACGTAATAAACGCCGAGGAGGTAAAAAAGGCGGACGGCTTTTGCGAGGAGTATAAAAATTTTCTCAACAAAGCCAAAACCGAGAGGGAAGCCGTAAAATATGTTGAACAAAAGGCGATAAAAAACGGCTTTGCACCCTTTGACAGGGATAAAAAGTACAACCCGGGCGACAAAATTTATCTTAACAACAGGGGCAAGGCCATTATACTTGCAGTTATCGGCAAAAAGAGCTTAAAACAGGGGGTTCGTCTTTCCGCGGCACATATCGATTCGCCGCGCCTCGATTTAAAGCCCAATCCGCTTTATGAGGACAGCGAGCTGGCTCTGTTCAAAACCCATTATTACGGCGGGCTTAAAAAATATCAATGGGCGACAATTCCGCTTTCGCTTCACGGCGTTATCGTTAAAAAGGACGGCTCAAGCGTCGAAATAAATATCGGCGAGGATGAAAACGACCCGCAGTTTGTAATTACCGATTTGCTTCCCCACCTCGGAAACGAACAGGCAAAGCGTTCGCTCGGCGACGGAATAAGGGGAGAGGAGCTCAATGTTTTAATAGGTTCCCGTCCGTTTAAGGATGACGAGGTAAGCGAAAAGGTAAAGCTGAACGTTTTAAATATCCTTAACGAAAAATACGGCGTTACCGAAGCGGATTTCCTTTCGGCGGAGCTTGAGGCCGTGCCTGCGTTTAAGGCTACGGATATAGGCTTCGACCGCAGTCTTATCGGCGCGTACGGACACGACGACAGGGTTTGCGCATACCCTGCGGCGGAGGCGATTTTTGATATAGAAGCCCCCGAATACACGGCGGTAACGGTTCTTACGGATAAAGAGGAAATAGGTTCGGAGGGCAATACCGGCCTTAATTCCTCTTACCTTAAATATTTTATTTCGGACCTTGCGTGGACGCAGAATATAAACTATCACACGGTGCTTTCAAATACTCACTGCCTTTCGGCGGACGTTAACGCCGCGTTCGACCCCACCTTCCCCGACGTTTCGGAAAGGAAAAACGCCTCCTATGTAAACAAGGGCGTTGTAATCACAAAATACACGGGCGCAAGGGGCAAGAGCGGCACCAGCGACGCTTCGGCGGAATATATGGGCAAAATACGCAAAATGCTTGATGAAAACAACGTCGTTTGGCAAACGGGAGAGCTTGGCAAGGTTGACGCGGGCGGCGGCGGAACGGTCGCTATGTTCCTTGCGGCGCTCGATATTGACGTGGTCGATCTCGGCGTACCCGTGCTTTCCATGCACGCTCCGTTCGAGGTTATCTCAAAGCTTGATCTCTATATGGCTTACAGGGCGTTTAAGATTTTCTTTGAAGAAAAGTGATATTGTGATTTTGCTGTAAAAATTAAAAATAATTTGGTTAATTCGTATATTGTTATGAATTGCCCGCAATAGTATAATATTATGTAACAATCTAAAAGAGTGTCTTAAACGGACGCTCTTTTAACTTTATATAACGAGCGCCTCTCAATACGGGCGCGGGAAGGATATGTCTATGAAAAAATACATGAAAAAGTCCGAAATTTGGACTTTCGGCATAGGACTTTTCGGCGTAGCCTTGATGACGGGCTGGATGCCCGACTACACCGCAACCTTCTTTGCCGATTTTGCCTTTAAGGGCAAAGGCTTTGATCCGACGGTTATGGGAAATATGATTTCAATGGTATTTCTCGTTGCGGGTATAGTCGGCGCCGTGTGCGAGCTGGTTATCGGCCTGCTCGTTGACAACACCCGTACAAAATTCGGCAAGGTTAAGCCGTGGGTAGGCTTCGGCGTAGTTCCGCTTGCCCTTGTTGCGATGCTCGTTTTCATCGCTCCCAACACAAACAATCAGACTCTTGCGATAGTATGGATGTTTGTTATCTATTCGCTTTACACGGCGTTCAGCTGTGCGGTTGAAAGCCCGGCAAACTGCTTCGGCTCTCTTTGCTCGCCAAACCCCTCCGAGCGTTCAAGCGCAATTTCTATCGCCTCTTTCCTGCGTTCGGTAGGTCAGTCGGGCGGTATGGTAGTTATTTTGGTAGTGGGCATTATAATGAAGGCGGTAATGGGCGAACAGCAGTTCAAAAACGCCGAGGGCAGAGGTATCGACCTTATAATTTCGACCGCAGTATGCGCCTTGGGAATTATACTGTTTACCATGATTTTCTTCGTGAATAACAAGGAAAACGTACCGTTTACTCAGGAAAAGGTAAATTTAAAGGACGCAATAAGAGTAGTTTTTACCTACAAAAACCTTTTAATGGTTTCGCTTACCAAGCTTTGCGGCTTCGGCAGGGGCGTTTACGGTACGGTTTCGCTTTACATAGCTATTTACCTTTTGGGTTCAAAGGATTTGAAGCTCGGGCTTTTGCTTCCCATGGGCATAGGTACCGCCGTTGGTACTCTTTTGGTAAACTTTGTTCTTAAAAAGTTCTCAACAAAGCAGACCTTTATACTGTTCTGCGCTTACGGCGCTTCGTCGCTGGCGATTTTGTTCCTCGTTTCAAAGGGCATAGGCTTTAACGACGGGCTTATAATCCCCTTCCTTATCCTCAATTTCTTCTGCGGACTTCAGCACGGCAACACAAACGTTACGCCTAACATTATGATAGCCGACTGCGTTGACGAAATCGAGTACAAAACGGGCAAACGCCAGGACGGCCTTGCATATGCGGGCTACGGACTTTTCTCAAAAATAGCTTCGGCGTTTACAAAGGGCTTGGGACCGTGGCTTCTCTACACATGGTCGGGCTATATGGTTTCGACGGACGCAAACGTGGCTTATGCCGCGCAGACCGACGCAACTCTTAACAAAATGCTTATGATTTACACCATCATTCCGGCTATATTCGTAGTCCTCCAGGCAATACCGATTTTATTCTACGATATGGTCGGCGAGAAAAAGGAAATGATTACAAAGGCGCTTGCCGAGCGCCGTGAAGCCGAAAAGACCGCAAATGCGCAGGCGGCTGCCGAATAAGGAGGAATTGATAATGGCTAAAAAAGAAAAAGGTTTTAACTTAAAGCTTTATGCGGTCGTTGTGTTCTTCGCAGTCGCCGCCGCTCTTGTGCTGATTGTCTTTTTTACGTTCAGGAGCAAATATATAGCTTTTCACCCCGAGCAGGTAGCCTCAAGCTATGTCGATACCATAGTTCAGACGGGCGACGGTTACAACGCATATAAAATTTCCCTTGTGAGCAAAAGTCAAAAATACGGCGATTATATCCGTGAATATTATATATATCCCGTTATTTACCGCGAAGCGGGTTACAAGCCCGGCAGCAGCATAAAAGAGCTTAAAGGCTTTAACGACGATTCGTATATGTCGGAAAAAAGCAAAAACGACAACGGCTCCCTGCAGGGTAAGGTAATTGACGAAATGTACGATTACTACGTTGAGCTTGTTAAGAACGGCTGGGACGATTACGATACTGTTTTCACAAAGTATTTTGATAAGCTCTGTCAGGTTAGGGAGCGAATTTTCGGCGACAAATATATGACCGATGAAATTATGTTTACCGCGCTTGAGAGCAACGTCGCAACCTACGGTAAATCGCTTACCGGCACGGAGGACGAGTTCGACAAGAACACCAAAAAGCAGATAAGCTTCAAGAGCATAGGCGAATACGAAAAGGCATACGGCGAGGATTATAAGCTGGTATGCGAGGCGGTCGGCGAAAAGGATATTGCGCTTGACGCTTACAAAGCGGGCGCAAACAAGGAACTGCTTGATACATACGGCGTAAATATCGACGATATCAAAGCGGCGAAGAGCTATACCGTAGAGGTAAAGGAACAGGGCGGCGAAACGGTTGCAAAAAGCGATATAACCGTGGTTGAAATAGGCAGCTCGTGGTACGTTGACAACAACGCTGCGGACACCTCGCCGCTGTACGGATTTTATAAATAATTAAGCCGAAAGCAAATAAAGTAAAAAAGAAGCTCCCTTTAATAAGGGGGCTTCTTTTTGTCGATAAATCAATTTATTACGAAAGCTCAAACTGACCGGTATAAAGCTGATAATATCTGCCCTTTTGCGCTATAAGGTCGTCGTGGTCGCCGCGTTCGATTATCTTTCCGTGTTCAAGAACCATAATTGCGTTTGCGTTCCTGACCGTAGAAAGTCTGTGAGCGATTACGAATACCGTTCTGCCCGCCATCAGCTTATCCATACCCTGCTCTATAAGCTTTTCGGTCCTTGTGTCTATAGAGCTTGTAGCCTCGTCAAGTATCAGCACGGGCGGGTCGGCAACGGCGGCTCTGGCTA
This sequence comes from uncultured Clostridia bacterium, assembly GCA_947630835.1. Lineage (GTDB taxonomy): Bacteria > Bacillota > Clostridia > Oscillospirales > Acutalibacteraceae > Fimenecus. The sequence continues at coordinate 27,670 of CANRIZ010000004.1, forward strand.
TAGAGAGCAGCTGCCTTTGTCCCTGCGAAAGATTTGAACCGTCGCCCGAAAGAACCGTGTTGTAGCCGTCGGGAAGGGCGTTGATAAATTCGTCCGCATTTGCAAGCTTCGCCGCTTCAACCACCTGTTCGTGAGTGGCTTCAAGGTTTCCGTAGCGGATATTGTCCTCTATAGTGCCGGTAAACAGGTGCGTATCCTGCAAAACCATACCCAAAGAACGGCGGAGGTCGTCCTTTTTGATTTTCTGAATGTTTATGGAGTCGTAGCGTATTTTGCCTTTGTTTATCTCGTAAAAACGGTTAATAAGGTTTGTTATCGTAGTTTTGCCCGCGCCGGTTGAGCCGACAAAAGCGATTTTCTGACCGGGCTTTGCATAAAGCGAAATGTCGTCAAGAACCGTCTTTTTACCGTCGTAAGAGAAGCTGACGTTTTCAAACTCAACCTTGCCCTCAAGCCTTTGGTAAGTAACGCTGCCGTCCGCCGAATGGGTATGCTTCCACGCCCAAACGCCCGTATGCTCTTTGCACTCGGTAAGCTCGCCGTCCTTCTCCTTTGCGTTTACGAGCATAACGTAGCCGTCGTCCGTTTCGGGCTTTTCGTCGATATATTCAAAAATTCTCTCTGCGCCCGCAAGAGCCATAATGGCGTTGTTGAACTGCTGAGATACCTGCGTTATCGGCATGGAGAAGTTCCTCGAATACTGTAAGAACGTAACGAGGCTTCCCGCCGTCATATGCATACCGAAAAAGCCCTTAATAGCCACAACCGCTCCGAAAAACGCCGTAACCGCATAGTTAATATGAGTAAGGTTGTTCATAATCGGCATAAGTATGCTTGCGAAGGTGTTGGCGCCCGTGGAGGCCCTGCGTAATTCTTCGTTTACCTCGTTAAAATGCTCCTTGACCTCCTGCTCGTGGTTAAATACCTTTACAACCTTTTGCCCCTCGATTATTTCCTCGATATAGCCGTTGACGGTTCCCAGCTCCTTTTGCTGGCGCTTAAAGAAATAGGCGGATTTTTCGCCGAGCTTCTTGGTTAAGAATATCATAACCGCAACCATAGCAACAACTATAACCGTAAGCCATTTGCCGTAGTAAATCATAAGGATAAAAGAACCCGTGATTGTTATAGCGGAGGAAATCAACTGCGCAAGCCCCTGACTCAAAAACGCCCTGAGCGATTCTACGTCGTTTGTGAATCTTGACATTATTTCGCCGTTAGGTCTTGAATCGTAGAAGCTTATGGGCAGGTCGGCAACGGACTCAAAAAGGTCCTTCCTCAGCGTTTTAAGCGTTCTTGCCGTCAGGTAAACGGCGCATTTTGCCTTGCCGTAGGAGGAAATTACGCCGAATACAAATACGGTAAGCATAAACCACAGGTATTTTACAACGGGTTTAAAAAGCGAAAGACTGAACTGCTCGCCCGCAATATTGGAAAACATATCGTCGATAAGCGGTTGTAGGAAAACGGACGTGCCGACGCTTGCAACCGCGCTTATTACAACAAATATTATTACGCCCGCAAGCAGCCATTTTTCCCTGCCTATATATTTTATCAGCCTTTTTACGGTTTTTTGGGTGTTCTTGGGCTTGCGTACAGGCCCTGAGTTTCTGTTTGGCTTTGGCATTACCGTTCACCTCCCATATTGTTAAAATCATCGCTGCCCTTTTGCTGGGCGTTATAAATATCACGGTATATTTCGTTTCTTTCAAGCAGTTGCTCATGAGTGCCTATATCGTTTATTTTGCCGCCGTCCATAATTATTATTTTGTCGCAGTCGGATATGGATGAAATCCTTTGCGCAATAATTATTTTTGTCGTGTTCGGAATGGCGCTTCTGAGTCCCGCTCTGATTTTTGCGTCCGTTGCGGTGTCCACGGCGCTGGTTGAGTCGTCAAGTATGAGTATCTTGGGCTTTTTGAGTATCGCCCTGGCTATGCACAGCCTTTGCTTTTGACCGCCCGAAACATTAACGCCGCCTTGACCGAGGTCTGTGTTGTAGCCGTCGGGGAAGGAGGAAACAAAGCTGTGAGCGTCGGCGATTTCGCACGCCTCAACAAGCTCCTCGTCCGTTGCGTTCTTGTTGCCCCAACGCAGGTTATCCGCAATAGTTCCGGAAAAAAGTACGTTTTTTTGAAGTACCATACTTACCGAGTCGCGAAGCGGCAGAAGACCGTAGTCCTTAACGTTTAGGCCTCCCACAAGCACTTCGCCGCGGGTTGCGTCGTAAAGTCTGGGAATAAGCTGAACGAGCGAGGATTTGGAGGAACCCGTAGTACCCATTATTCCGACCATTTCGCCGCTGTTTATTTTAAACGAAACGTCCTTTAATATGTCCTTCCCTTTTCCGTAAGCAAAGGATACGTTCTTAAACTCAACGCTGCCGTCCTTAACCTCCTCAACGGGATTTTCGGGATCCGATATATCGGAGCTTTCGTCCAAAACCTCCTGAATACGCTTTGCGCTCGCCTCGGAAAGGAAAAGCTGGGCGATAAGCGCTATAGTGAAAAGGAAGCCCATAAGTATTTGCATAACGTAGGAGAATACTGCGGTGAAATCGCCTATGCTGATTTCAAAAAGGGTTATCGCTTTTGCCGATACCACAACTATAGCCATAATGGTGGCGTACATCGCAAGCATTAAAAGCGGTTCGCCCAAAATCATAATCTTTTCCGCATGTATTGAGGCGTTTGTGAGGTCTTCGTTTGAAAAATTGAATTTTTCCTTTTCGTAATCCGTTCTTACAAAGGATTTTACAACCCTGATATTTGTAAGATTCTCCTGTATGGAGGCGTTGAATTTATCAAACTTTTTAAGCATTCTCCTGAAGCGCTTTATGGCTATCGGGCCGCCTATTGCCAAAACTATGATAATAAGCGGAAGCACTATTGCAAAAACGCTCGAAACCCTTTTGCTCATGGAAATGCAGATTATAAGGGCGGATACAAGCTGAATAGGCGCTCTGAAAATGCTCCTTATAAGCATAAGGAAGGTATTTTGAACCGTGGTTACGTCGGTAGTCATTCTCGTAATAAGCGAAGCCGTTGAAAAACGGTCGATATTTGAAAACGAGAAGCTCTGTACCCGTTCGATAAGCGCCGAACGCACCTCCGCGCCGAAGCCCATACCGGCTACTGCGGCGAGCCTTGCCGCGGACGAACCGCATAAAAGGGAGCAGAAGGCGTAAATTAACATTCTGAGTCCCAGCCGGAAAATTTCGTCAAGACCTGCCTGCCCGATATTGGACGGGTCGATAATATTTACTATTTGCGCCATAACCTGCGGAAGCAGTAATTCAAATATTACCTCGCCTATCATAAGTAAGGGACATATAAAAGCATATATTTTGTACTTTTTGGCGTATCTGAGCAGCTTAATCATCTTTTTCGCCTCCGTTTTCCGTTATGGAATTTTTTATAATTTTTAAAATACATTTTTTATCGGGAATATCGCCGAAAAGGTTTTTGTTTATCCTGTCCATATAACCTTTTAAAGCGACAAGCTCCTCCTGCGTAAAGCCCGAAAAGGTTTTTGCGTCAAGCTCGTCAAGAATCGAATGTATTTTTTCTATTTGCTTTTTGCCGAAATCCGTCAGTGTAATTATGTTGCGGCGCATATCGTTTTCGTCGCTTATCTTGCAAATGAGCCCGCTTTTCTGCATTCTCTTTATCGACACCGCCATGGAAGCGGGCGAAACGTTCATAGCCGCCGCAAGCTCGTTTTGAGTACAGCCGCCGTGTTCCGAAAGGTAGTCGAGTATGGGCGGCTGACCGAAGTAAACCTTACTGTCTTTTAAGCAATTATGAACTATAAAACGCTTGTAACATTCAAAGTCCGCAAAAGAACGGGTCAAAGCCTTTATATCAAAGGACACAAAGTCACCTCTTTATTTAATAAATCGGCTAATTATTAACCGATTTACGATTAATTGATTACATATTTTAATACACATATATATGTTTGTCAATACAAAAAATGAAAGCGGCGCAAAAATGCCGCTTCCGTTAAAAAAATTTACTTTTTACCGTTGATTATTTAATGCCCTTTTTCCTTAAAAATGCGTCGATCCTGTCCGCCGGATTAAGCAGGTTGCTTATTGACATATCGTGATTTAAAGTATCGATTATATACGAAACGTACTTTGACATATCAACCTCGCAGTACCACTCGCGCTCCAAAAGCTCCGGAGTCCTGTAAACAAGGTTGGTTGTGAAAACCTTGGTGATAAGACCGTTTTCATATGCCTTGTCAAAGCTGCCGAGCCCCTCGCAGAAAAGCCCGAACGACGAGAAAACGAAAATTCTTTTTGCTCCGAGCTCTTTAAGCTTTGTCGCAACCTCAAGCATAGATTCGCCCGAGGAAATCATATCGTCAACTATCATAACGTCCTTGCCCGCGACGTTGTCGCCGAGAAATTCGTGCGCAACAATCGGGTTTCTGCCGTTTACTACTTTGGAATAATCCCTGCGCTTGTAGAACATTCCCAGCTCAAGGCCGAGAACGGTGGAATAGTAAATACATCTTCCCATACCGCCCTCATCGGGTGAAATAACCATCATATGGTCGTTGTCAAGCATAAGGTCGGGCACATGGTTTACAAGCGCCTTTATCATCTGGTAAACGGGCTGAACGTTCTCAAAGCCGTGAAGCGGGATTGCGTTTTGAACCCTCGGGTCGTGCGCGTCAAAGGTGATGATATTGTCGACGCCCATCATATTGCAAAGCTCCTGCAATGCAAGCGCGCAGTCAAGCGACTCTCTGTTCGACCTCTTGTGCTGCCTGCCCTCGTAAAGCATAGGCATAATAACCGTAATTCTGTGAGCCTTGCCCGCAACTGCCGAGATTGCCCTTTTCAGGTTAGCGTAATGCTCGTCCGGCGTCATGGGGACCTCCATACCGTAGATGCTGTGCTTAACTCCGTAGTTGAAAACGTCGGCAACAATAAACAAATCATAGCCGCGTACAGATTCCGCTATTGTTCCCTTGCCTTCGCCCGTACCGAAGCGGGGAAAACCCGCCTTAATAATATAAGTATCCCTCTCGTAACCCGAAAAGGCAATGCTGTGCTTGTGTTCGGATTGCTTCTGAGCGCGCCATTTAACGATATAGCGGTCGATTTTTGAAGCCAACTCCTCGCAGCCGGGCAAAGCAATGATGCCGAGCGGCCCGTAAGGGATAGTGGTAAATTCTTGTGTGTAATCCGGCATATAAACATCCTCCAACTCAAAAGATAAATATATTGTACTATATTTCGACGAAATATTAAAGGGCTTTTATAATTTTTTTAAACTTTAGTCAAAAGCATAATCTACCGTGATTACGCACAGGTATCTTTCGTCTATTTTGCTTATTTTTTCGCAAACGGCTTTCTCTATTTCACGGCTTGAAAGCTTACAGTCATGCGTTACCTCGATATCGAAAATAAGATTGGTATGCGTAACGCCCTCTACCACTCTGAAATCGTGTATTTTGAAAGAGCCGTCAACCGATTTTACCGCCTTTTCCGTCATTTCCTTAAAGCCGTTTATTCTTTCGTCGTCGATAATTACGGGGTCGGCGTGTATCGAGATGAGCATACCGTACTTTTGCATAATATCGTGTTCTATAAGGTCTATGGTATCGTGGATTATCAAAAAGTCCGAATCGGCGGGCACTTCCGCGTGCGCCGAGGCAAAAAGGCGGGAAGGGCCGTAATCGTGTATTATCAAATCGTGAACGCCTATAACGGAGTCGTAGGATAATATAAGCTCCTTAACCTCCTCGTAAAACTCCTTTTCGGGCGGCATACCCACAAGCGGGGCGACGGTTTCGCCAACCAGCCTGAAGCCCGAGATAATTATAAACAGCGCAACCGCCAGACCGAAATATCCGTCTGCGTTAACGTCGGAAAAGCGGGAAATTATAACGGAAACGAGCGCCGCTCCCGTGGAAACGCAATCGGAAATGCTGTCCGTAATAACGGCCTTTGTCGCGGTGGAATGTATTTTTTTGTCGAGCTTTGAATTAAACAGCGCAAGCATGAGCTTTAAAAGTATCGAAGCGGAAAGAATTATTACCGCAGTTACGCTGAACTTTGTCGGCTCGGAGCCCCTGATTTTCTGCACGGAGCTGCCGACAAGCTCAAATCCCATAACCAGAACCAAAACCGATACTATAATCCCGACTATGTATTCTATTCTGCCGTGACCGTAGGGGTGCTTTGAATCGGCGGGCTTTTCCGAAAGCTTGAAGCCGAACAGCGTTACCGACGACAAACCGGCGTCCGATAAATTGTTCACGGCGTCCGCCGTTACCGCAACGCTTCCGGTTATCATTCCCGTGAAGAATTTAAGCGCGCACAGTATCAGGTTCACGGCAATGCCCACGGCTCCGCTTAATTTGCCGTAAGCGCTGCGTACCGCCGGGTCCTTTGTATTTTCGGAGTCTTTGATAAAAAGCTTAATGAGTAAATCGGTCATACCGTTAAATCCCCCAAGAACCGTTCAGGAAGTTTAAGTGTATTTAAGTATTATAGTGTATATATAATCAATAATCAAGAGCGACAAAATTTTTATTAAAAGGAATTTAAAATTTGTTAAAAAATTAACGATAAACTGTTTCCTTATTTTCAAAAATGTGATATACTATAAATTCGGAAAAGATAAATTTAAATCAAGAGGTGAAAACCGTGGCTGCAAAAATGCTTGACGAAGTGCTTGCAAAGGAAAAGCAGACGCTCGAGAACGAGCGAAAGAAATCCGAGCAGGCGCAGGGAATATTGGACGCCGCAGCGGCAAAGGCGGAGGAAATAGTCAAAAATGCCGAGCAAGAGGCGGAGCAATATGAAATCGCCGCAGACGCCGAGGCTCAAAAAAAGGCTCGCGCCATAGGCAAAAACGCCGCTCAAAAGGCGGAGGCGGCGGCCGAGCTTTTAAAAAGCAGGGCAGAATCCAAGTTCTCGGAGGCTGTAGGCGCAGTAAGAGATATAATTTCGGGCAGGCAGTCCGATTGATTTATTTCAGTATTCATCGGGGGTGATAATTACGGCAAAGCTTAAAATGCAGAAAATTGAAGTAATATCGCTTATTGAGGACAGCAAAAGAATTATTGATTTATTGCAGCGAAAGGGCGTTATAGAGCTTACAAAGCACGAGATGCCGGAGGGAATGTATGCGCTGGACACGTCGTACAGCGTCGCTCAGCTTGAAAAATTCCTTGATACGGCGAAAAAAGCGGACGAGATCCTTTCTTCCCGCTGCGGCATAAAAAGCTCTCTGCTTGACAGCTTTAAGCCTCCCAGGGAAATGGAGCTTTCAAAATTTCTCGAAAAGGCGGACGATTCCGACCAAATCCTGTCCGTGTGCTACGATATACTCGAATATCAGCGGAACACGGCTCAGGCAAAGGCGGACATTGTTAGGCTTGAAACCGTTAATTCTTCGTTAAGTGTTTGGGAAAAGCTTGACATTCCAATGAAGTGCAGACCCACCAAATTTGTTAAGGTGTTTGTAGGCTCTTTTCCCGATATGCAGACTCGGGAAACCATAATAACAAAGCTTGCCGAGCTTCTTCCCGAGGTAGAGGCGGTTGAAGCGGAAACGGTTTATTCAAGTCAGGTGCAGTCCTGCGCCGCAGTAATGTGCTTGCGTAAGGAGTCCGAAAAGGTGCTCGAAGCGCTGCGTTCCTTCGGCTTTTCCGCACCGACGGAGATGCCCGACAGACCCGTAAAAGAGGTAATCGAGGAAAACAGGGAAAAAATTTCCGCACTCGAAAAGGATATAGAGGAATACGACGGCAAAATTACCGCCTTGGCTTCAAAATATGACGACATTTGCTTCCTTACGGATTATCTTACTTTAAGGATTGACAAATATGAGGCTTTAAAAACAATATCCGTTACAAACAGGATATTCTATCTTTCGGGATTTGTTCCCGAAAAATATGCCGAGGGGATTGTCAAACGGCTTGAGGAGGAATTTTCCTGCGCCGTTTCTGTGAGCGAACCCGAGGAAAGCGAGGAAGTTCCCGTATTGCTTGAGAACAATTCGTTCGCGGCTCCCGTGGAGGGGATTACGGAAATGTATTCTCTGCCAGGAAAGCTCGATATTGACCCGAACGCAATAATGGCGTTTTTCTACTATGTTTTCTTCGGAATGATGTTTTCCGACGCGGGCTACGGACTGCTTATGGTAATTGCAACGGCGTTCGTGCTGTTCAAATTTAAGCCGGAGGGGCAAAAGAGAAAAACGGTTTTGATGTATATGTACTGCGGTATTTCGACTATGTTCTGGGGCGTGATGTTCGGAAGCTTTTTCGGCGACGTTATAAATACCGTAAGAACCAATTATCTCGGGCTCCCCGAAATGCGACTGTACCTATGGCTCAATCCCCAGGGCGACGACCTGATGATTACCATGCTTTGGTGCTTCCTGTTCGGCATAGTTCACCTGTTTGCGGGCGTTGCGATTAAGGGCTATATGACCTGGAAGCAGGGCGACAAATTGGGCGCCGTGTGCGACGTAGCCTCCATTTACCTTGCGGTCGGCGGAATAGCTCCGGTGTGCGCGGGTATGATAATCGACATAAATCCGCAAATTTCAAATATCGGCAAATACTGCGCGCTTGCGGGTGTTGTGCTTATAATACTTACCGCGGGAAGGCAGTCGAAGAGTATAGGAGGAAAGCTCGGTTCGGGACTTTACGCTCTTTACAATACCGTTTCGGGCTATTTGAGCGATATACTTTCCTATTCAAGACTGCTTGCGCTTGGGCTTGTAACGGGCATAATCGGCAACGTGGTCAATATGATGGGCACTCTGCCGCAGAACACGGTTATAAAAACAATATTGTTTGCGGTTGTGTTCGTTTTGGGACACACCATAAACTTCGGCATAAACATAATCGGCGCATACGTTCATACAAACAGATTACAGTATGTAGAATTCTTTTCAAGGTTTTACGAGGGCGGCGGCACAGCCTTTAACCCTCTTAAAGTAAATTCCAAATCATTTAAACTCAAGGAGGAAAAAAATAATGGCTAATTTAGGTTTAGGTTTGGCTATCTTAGGCGCTGCTCTTGCAGCACTGTTCAGCGGAATGGGCTCGGCAAAGGGAGTAGGAATAGTCGGTCAGGCGGCGGCGGGACTTGTTTCCGAGGATCCGTCCAAATTCACAAAGGTTCTTATTCTTGAAATTCTCCCCGGTACTCAGGGACTTTACGGCTTTATTACCGCAATTATGGTAATGATTAAGATTAAGCTTTTAAGCGGCGCTCCCGTTGAGCTTACCTGGACTCAGGGCTTGCAGATACTTGCCGCCTGCCTTCCCATGGCTTTGGTAGGTTATTTCTCGGCTATCGCGCAGGCAAAGGTTGCGGCTTCCGGCGTTTCGGTTGTGGCAAAAAAACCGGAACAGCAGAGCAAGGCGATGGTCCTTTCCGCTATGGTTGAAACATACGCCGTTCTTGCGCTTCTTATATCGATTCTCTTTATTTTAAGATTAAATTTCTAAGGGGAAAGCTTTTATGACAGGTCTTGAAAAGATACTTTCACAAATTCAGCAAGAATCCGATGACCGCTGTCGTGAAATCGAAGAAAACGCCAAAGAACAGGCAGAAAAGATAATCGAGAAGGCAAAGGAACGCGCAAACGAATTGCTTTCGGAAAGAAAAGCGGCGAGCGACAAAAAGGCGGAGCTTACGGTTGAGTCCGCGCAATCCTCCGCACAGCTTACCCAAAACCGCGCGCTGCTTAGTGAAAAGCTTGAAATTATCGACGATATGCTCGCGCGTTCTCTCGAAGTAATTAAGGCTCTGCCGAAAAAGGAGTATTACGAAATACTCAAAGAGCTTATCTATAAAAACGCAAGGCAGGGCGAGGGCGAACTGCGCCTTTCCAAGGAGGATACGGCAAAGCTTCCCTCCAACTTCATTGACAGCGTAAACAATTCGCTGAAGAATTCCGAAATCAAGCTCGGCAAAAGCACAAATATAGACAGCGGATTTATACTCGTTTACGGCGATATAGACGTTAACTGCTCATTTGACGCAATAGCTTCCGAAAAAAAAGATGAGCTTAGGGATACCTTAAACAATTTGTTATTCAACTGATAAAGGAGGGAAGCGTTTTGAAAAACAGGGACTATCTTTTTGCGGTGTCGGCAATAAGGGCAAACGAGCTGACGCTGTTGAAGGAGTCGGATTTGGAACAGTTAATCAACGCTCCCGATTATAAAAAAGCGGTCGGCATACTTGCCGAAAAAGGCTTTGATACTCCGGACGGAAACAATTATTCCAAAATGCTCGATGATGAAATCGAAAAAACCTGGAAGCTGATAAACGAAAGCGCTCCCGAGGCGGACGCCCTGAAAACCTTTATAGTCAAAAATGATTTTCAGAATCTAAAAGCCGCTTTAAAGGCGGAAATGACGGGAAACGACGCCGAAAAATATTTTGTCGCCCCCTGCGTTTTTGACAGCGGGGAAATGTACAGGCTTGTAAGCGAAAGAAAGTTTAACGAACTGCCCGATTTTATCTCCGAAACGGCGAAAAGGGCGTACGACGCTATAGTGAAAACCGGCAGCGGTCAGCTTTGCGACATTATTACAGACGCGGCGGCTATGGAGGCTGTCGTTTCGTTCGCGGGTACGAGCGGCGACGAGCTTTTGATAAAATATGCGGATGAATTCTGTCTGCTTACCGATATAAAAACGGCTTTGCGGGCGATAAACACAAACAAAAACAGAACTTTTTTTGAAAACGCCATAGCGGAAAATTCGATTATAAGCAAACAGCAGATTATCGAAGAATCGCTCAAGGGCAAGGACGAGCTTTTGGAGCTTCTTTCGCAAAAGGGGCTTTCAAATGTCGTGCAGGCGATAGGAAGCGGCAGCTCCGCTTTTGAAAAATACTGCGACGACGAGCTTATGGCAATTATGAAAAAGGCGAAAATGACCGTTTTCGGCATAAGCCCTCTTGCGGGGTATTTCGTTGCAAGGGAAACGGAAATAAAATGCCTTAGAATAATACTTTCCGCCAAGCTCAGCGGCGTTTCAAACGATATTATAAGGGAAAGGATGCGTGAGCTGTATGTATAAAATTGCGGCTATGGGCGACCGTGACAGCATTTACGGCTTTGCTTCGCTCGGAATAAGCATTTTTCCCGTTGACGACTCTGCCCAAGCCGTTAAGACTTTGAGGCAGATTTCCGAAAACGGTTACGCCGTAATATATATTACGGAAAATCTCGCTTCGCAAATTTCCGCAGAGCTTGACAGAATTAAGGACGATCCGCTTCCCGCGGTTATACCGATACCCGGAATTTCGGGCAATAACGGTATGGGAATGAGCCGGGTAAGCCGATTTGTCGAAAGGGCGGTCGGCTCTGATATTGTTAAATAATAAGGCGCAAGCCTTACAACCAAACCTTGAAGGGTGGTAAATTATAAATGAGTAAAGGTACAATATTAAAGGTATCGGGTCCTCTCGTTGTGGCGCAGAATATGAGGGACGCCAATATGTTTGACGTTGTGCGTGTAAGCGAACACAGGCTTATAGGCGAAATAATAGAAATGCACGGCGACAGGGCGTCGATTCAGGTATATGAGGACACTGCGGGACTCGGAACCGGAGAGCCTGTCGAGTCAACCAACGAGCCTTTGAGCGTTGAACTCGGACCGGGACTTATTAAAGGTATATTTGACGGAATACAAAGACCGCTTGAAAAGATAATGGAGCAGATAGGCAACAATCTTTCAAGGGGCGTTGAAGTACCGTCGCTTCCCAGAGATATAAAATGGCACTTTTATCCTACCGCCAAGGCAGGCGACGAGGTTAGCGCAGGCGACGAGCTCGGATACGTTCAGGAAACCGAGCTTGTTAGGCATAAGATAATGGTTCCCTTCGGAGTAAAGGGTAAGGTAAAGGAAATAACCGAGGGCGATTATACCGTTGAGGAAAAAATCGGAAGCATTGAAACGGAAAACGGCTCGAAGGTTTCGGTAACCCTTATGCAGAAATGGCCCGTAAGAAAGGGCAGACCATATAAGAAAAAGCTTCCGCCCGATATGCCTCTTATAACGGGTCAGCGTGTTGTCGACGCTCTTTTCCCGATAGCAAAGGGAGGCGTAGCGGCTATCCCCGGTCCTTTCGGAAGCGGCAAAACCGTTACTCAGCATCAGCTTGCAAAGTGGGCGGAAACGGATATAGTCGTATATATAGGCTGCGGCGAACGCGGCAACGAAATGACGGACGTTCTTAACGAATTTCCCGAGCTTATAGACCCGCACACAGGCAAATCCCTTATGGAACGCACGGTGCTTATAGCGAATACCTCCGATATGCCGGTTGCCGCCCGTGAAGCTTCAATTTACACAGGCATTACGATAGCGGAATATTTCAGGGATATGGGCTATTCCGTTGCGCTTATGGCGGATTCGACGTCGCGTTGGGCGGAGGCGCTGCGTGAAATGTCCGGCAGACTTGAAGAAATGCCCGGCGAGGAGGGCTATCCGGCGTATTTAAGCTCAAGGCTCGCGCAGTTTTACGAAAGAGCCGGACGTGTCGAGGTGCTCGGCTCGGGCAGCCGGGAGGGTTCGCTTTCGGTTATAGGGGCGGTTTCGCCTCCCGGCGGCGATATCTCGGAGCCCGTTTCGCAGGCGACGCTCAGAATAGTAAAGGTGTTCTGGGGGCTTGATTCTTCGCTTGCCTACAAGCGCCATTTCCCGGCGATAAACTGGCTTACCTCCTATTCGCTTTATGCGGACAATCTCGGCGAATGGTTCAATAAAAACGTCAGTCCCAAGTGGACCGAAATGAGAACGAGAATTATGGGGCTGCTTTCCGACGAGGCTTCGCTTGACGAGATAGTTAAGCTTGTCGGTATGGACGCTCTTTCGGCTTCGGACAGACTTAAAATGGAAGCCGCAAGAAGTATCAGGGAGGACTTTTTACATCAGCTTGCTTTCCACGAAGTCGATACTTACAGCTCCCTTAAAAAGCAGAATTATATGATGAGCCTTGTGCTTGCCTACTTCGACGAGTCAAACGAGGCTCTCGAAAAGGGCGCGGACATTGAAAAGCTTGCCGCCCTGCCCGTAAGGGAAGCGATAGGCAGATTTAAGTACGTTAAAGAGGAAAATACGGATTCCGAATACGAAAAAACTCTTTTACAGTTAAGAAAAGAAATTGACGAAGCTGTAAACACAAAGGAGGAATACTGATGCCAAAGGAATACAGAACGGTAGAAGAAGTAGCAGGTCCTCTTATGCTTGTAAGAGAGGTTGAAAACGTCAAATTTGACGAGCTTGGCGAAATTGAGCTTGCAAACGGCGAAACACGCCGCTGCAGGGTGCTTGAAATAAACGGTTCCAACGCCCTTGTTCAGCTTTTTGAGCCGTCAACGGGAATTAACCTTTCAAACAGCAAAGTCAGGTTTTTGGGCAGAATGATGGAGTTGGGCGTATCGGAGGATATGCTCGGCAGGGTTTTCGACGGCTTGGGCAGACCTATTGACGGCGGCCCCGAAATCATACCCGAAAAGAGAATGAATATAAACGGCTTGCCTATGAATCCGGCGGCAAGGGCTTATCCGCAGGAGTTTATACAGACGGGCGTTTCCGCAATAGATGGGCTTAACACCCTTGTAAGAGGGCAAAAGCTTCCCATCTTTTCGGCTTCGGGTCTTCCCCACGCTCAGCTTGCGGCGCAGATAGCGCGTCAGGCAAAGGTCAGGGGCAAGGACGAGAAATTTGCGGTTGTTTTCGCCGCAATGGGTATTACGTTTGAGGAATCGGATTTCTTCATAAGCTCTTTTAAACAGACGGGCGCTATTGACAGAACGGTAATGTTCTCAAACCTTGCAAACGACCCCGCCATAGAGAGAATTGCAACGCCTAAAATGGCGCTTACCGCGGCAGAATACCTTGCTTTTGACAAGGGTATGCACGTTTTGGTTATTATGACCGATATTACGAACTACGCGGACGCTTTGCGTGAGGTTTCCGCCGCAAGAAAAGAAGTGCCCGGCAGACGAGGCTATCCCGGTTATATGTACACGGACTTAGCTTCAATTTACGAGCGCGCCGGCAGGCAGAAGGGCAAGGACGGAAGCATCACGATGATACCGATACTCTCTATGCCCGAGGACGATAAAACCCACCCCATTCCCGACCTTACGGGATATATCACCGAAGGGCAGATAATCCTTTCAAGGGATTTGTACCGCAGGGGCATACTCCCTCCCATAGACGTATTGCCGTCGCTTTCCCGTCTTAAAGACAAGGGTATAGGCGAGGGAAAAACGAGAAAAGACCACTCCAACACTATGAATCAGCTTTTCTCGGCGTATGCAAGGGGCAAGGACGCAAAAGAGCTTATGGTAGTTCTCGGCGAGGCGGCTTTGACCGATATGGATAAGCTTTACGCCAAGTTTGCCGATGAATTTGAAAAGGAATATGTAAACCAGAGCTTCGATACGGACAGGTCTATTGAGGAAACTCTCGACATAGGCTGGAAGCTTCTCAAAATTTTCCCGAGGAGCGAATTGAAGCGTATCAGCGACGAGCTGCTTGACGAATACTACGGCAAATAAATTAAACTCAACCCCATAAGGACTTGATATTATGGCAGTAATGAATGTAAACCCCACCCGTATGGAGCTTACAAATTTAAAAAGAAAGCTCACAACCGCGAGGAGAGGGCACAAGCTTTTAAAGGATAAGCGTGACGAGCTTATGCGCCGTTTCCTTGACCTTGTGCGTGAGAACAAGGAACTCAGGCGGCGCGTTGAGGAAGGGATAAGCGAAGCCAACAGGCATATGGCTGTCGCGCGTTCCGTTATGAGCGATTCTGCGCTTGACGTTGCGCTTATGATGCCCACTCAGGAAATGAGCCTTGAAATTGAAGAAAAAAACGTAATGAGCGTAATGCTTCCCGTTTTCAATACAAAGCTTAAAACTGCCGACGAGAACGATATTTACTCCTACGGTTTTGCGTTTACCTCTGCCGACCTTGACGACGCGGTTAAGTCGCTTTCGGATATTATGCCGCTTATGTTGAGGCTTGCGGAGGTGGAAAAAAGCTGTCAGCTTATGTCCGCCGAAATAGAAAAAACCCGCAGGCGCGTCAATGCGCTTGAACACGTTATGATTCCGAGATACGAGGAAACCATCAAGTTTATCACTATGAAGCTTGACGAAAACGAGAGAAGCTCCACAACCCGCCTTATGAAGGTCAAGTCTATGATGCTTGAAGACGCAAGGCAGAAGGCTTTGGCGAGGGATAACGAAGCGGCGGCGCAATTTTAGCGAAAAATTTTCGCAAATAAATTCAACAAAATAAAAATAACGCCTGTCCTGTTTTCGGATAGGCGTTGTTTTTTGCGGACTGCGCCACGGGGCTTTGCCCGTGACTTTGCAAACCTTTTGAAAAGGCTTGAGCGAAACTTTTATTATTTTAATATTTAGATATTAAACAGTTCTTTGGCGTTTTTACAGCTTATATCAAGTATATTTTGCGCGTCGGTTGAGCGCACTTGCGCAATCTTTTGCGCCGTGTACGGAATGTGAAGCGAGGTACAGCGCTTACCCCTGAAAGGCACGGGAGTCATATACGGGGCGTCCGTTTCCAAAAGCAGTCTGTCCTCGGGGACGAACTTTGCAACCTCCACGGGCTTTACGGCGTTTTTAAACGTTACTGCGCCGCCAAGCCCTATATACATACCGAGCTTTACAATCTCCTTTGCCATTTCGACGCTGCCCGTAAAGCAATGCACAACGCCTCTCGGTTTAAGCTCCTTTAAAATTTCAAGCGCGTCTTTGTGCGCTTCCCTGTCGTGTACTATAACGGGCAGGTTATGAGCGTTTGCAAGCTCAATCTGCCTTCTGAAGATTTCAAGCTGAATATCCCTTGTTTCCTTCTCGTAGTGGTAGTCAAGCCCGATTTCGCCTATGGCGACCACCTTTTTATTTTTGATAAGCCTTGCCAAAATATCAAGGTAATCCTTCGTTAAATCCTCCGTATTCAGCCCGTGATAGCCCGCCGCCGCATAGATAAACGGATATTTCTCCGAAAGCGCGATATTTTTTTCGGAGCTTTCTGCGTTAACTCCGCAGGATATTACCCCCACAACGCCGTTTTCGGGAAAAGACGACAAAAGCTCCTCCGAATCCTCGGAGAAGCGCTCGTCGTCATAATGTGCGTGAGTATCGAAAATGTTTTTATACATCATCTTATCTTTGAACCGTTGGGGATTGAGGGGTCAATAAATATTACCTTAACGTCGTCCTGCGAACAGTCCGCCGCCAAAATCATTCCGTTGCTCTCAACGCCGCAGAGCATTGCGGGTTTAAGGTTTGCGACAACCACAACCTTTTTGCCCGTAAGCTGTTCGGGCGAATACCATTGAGCTATGCCGCTTGCAACCGTTCTGTCCGTACCCGTTCCGTCGTCAAGAGTGAGCTTCAACAGCTTTTTTGCCCTCTTTACATGCTCGCACGCCTTGACTTCGGCAACCCTTAGTTCTACCTTTGCAAAATCGTCTATTCCGATTTGAGCAACGCCTTGAATTTGATTTATAGTCTTTGCTTCGGATTTTTGCTGTTCCTCCTGCTTTGCAATAAGCTCGGAAATAAGCTTATCCGCGTCAATCCTTGAGAAAAGCACTTTAGGCTCGCCAACGCTTTCGCCGGCTTTAAGACCGCCGAAGCTCAAAAGCGAATCGTAACCGTCCGAGTCGGTATTTAACTGGGCAAGAATTTCCTTTGAAGTGTCGGGCATATAGGGCTTTAATAAGATTGCAACGTAGCGTATGCCTTCAAGCAGGTTATAAAGAACCGTGCCGAGCCTTTCTCTTTTTGCCTCGTCCTTGGCAAGAACCCACGGCATAGTTTCGTCAATATATTTGTTGAGCCTCCTTGCAAGCGTGAGTATGCACTCAACGGAGTCCGCAATTTTGTATTCGTTAAAGCACTTGTCGATATCGTCAAGCGTTTTCAGCGCAAGCGCCTTAATCTCCCCGTCAATATCCTCCTCGGCGGTATTCGGTTGAATTACGCCGTCAAAGTATTTTTTCTGCATCGTTACGGTGCGGTTTACAAGATTGCCTATCGTGTTTGCAAGGTCGGAATTGTACCTCTCGATAAGCGTTTCGTAGGTTATGGAACCGTCCGAGGCGTGGGGCATTTCGGAAAGAAGATAATATCGCACGGGATCAGCGCCGAAAACCTTAACAAGGTCGTCTGCGTATATGACGTTACCCTTGGATTTCGACATCTTATCTTCGCCGAACAGAAGCCACGGATGGCCGTAAACCTGCTTCGGCAAGGGCTCGCCCAGAGCCATAAGTATAATGGGCCAATAAATTGTGTGGAACCTTACGACGTCCTTGCCGATAATATGGACGTCGGCAGGCCAGTATTTTTTATACAAATCGCCTTTTTCGTCGGGAGTGTAGCCCAAAGCCGTGATATAGTTTAAAAGAGCGTCTATCCATACATAGATAACATGTTTATCGTCAAATGTTACGGGGATACCCCATTTAAACGAGGTCCTCGAAACGCACAAATCCTGAAGACCGGGACGGATAAAGTTATTGAGCATTTCGTTTTTTCTCGCTTCCGGGTAAATAAAGCTTTCGTTTGACTCTATATACTCCTCAAGCTGTTTTTGGTATTTTGAAAGCTTAAGAAAGTAAGCCTCCTCCTTGGCAGGCTTTACATCTCTGCCGCAGTCGGGGCATTTTCCGTCTACAAGCTGGCTTTCCGTCCAAAAGCTTTCGCAGGGGGTGCAGTACATACCCTTGTATTCGCCTTTATAAATATCGCCGTTGTCATAGAGCTTTTTAAAAACCTTCTGAACGGCCTTTTCATGGTAATCGTCCGTAGTTCTTATGAATTTATCGTAAGTTGTGTTAAGGCTGTCGCAAATCCGGCGGATTTCCCCGGCAACACGGTCAACATATTCCTTGGGCGCAACGCCTGCGGATTTTGCGTATTCCTCGATTTTTTGACCGTGCTCGTCCGTACCCGTCAGAAAAAATACGTCGTAGCCGAGCATTCGTTTATACCTTGCAATAGCGTCAGTAAGCACTATTTCATATGAATTGCCGATATGCGGCTTTCTTGAAGTGTAAGCAATGGCGGTGGTGATATAAAACTTTCCCTTATCGCTCATTATAAACCTTCCTTTCGCTCGGTACGTTACCGATTTTTTGTCAATTAACTTAAATATTTTACCACATTAACGCGCTTATATCAACATTAATTTTCATTGATTTCAATTTCGCCCAGCACCTTGCCGACGCTTTCGTGCAGCACTAAATCCGCCCTGCCGTCAAACGGAGTTTCGTTGCGGTTTATGAGCACGGTGTATTTGCCGGTGAAATAGTTTATAAGCCCTGCCGCAGGGTAGACGTTGAGAGAAGTGCCGGCAATTATCAGCGCGTCGGCTCGGGCTATGGCGTTTACCGCAGCATTGACGGTGCTTTGCTCCAACCCCTCCTCGTACAGCACAACGTCCGGTTTAATAATCCCGCCGCATTCGCAAAGCGGTATATCGCCGCTTTCTTTAATGTATTGCAAGCCGTAAAATTTTCCGCATTTTACGCAGTGGTTCCTGTGTACGCTGCCGTGAAGCTCATACACGGTTTTGCTGCCCGCCTTTTGGTGCAGACCGTCGATATTCTGCGTCACTATTGCCGAGAGCTTACGTTTGCTTTCCGCCTCGGCAAGCTTTAAATGCGCGGCGTTCGGCTCTGCGTTTTCTACAAGCATTTTGTCGCGGTAGAACCTGTAAAATTCCTTTGTGTTGTTAATAAAAAAGCTGTGACTCAATATAATTTCGGGCGGATAGTCGTATTTTTGATTATAAAGTCCGTCCTTGCTCCTGAAATCGGGTATTCCGCTTTCCGTTGAAACTCCCGCGCCGCCGAAAAAGACTATATTTTTGCTCTCGTCGAATATTTCCTGCAAAGCTTTCATTTTATCACTTCCCGTTAATTAAAAAAGAAAAACCGTAAGACCTTGCGGAACGTCCGATTTTTCTTTTTGTATGTCTTTAAAGCCTTTAGATGAATTTTATCTAAGATGAATTATCTCGCCTGATTTTAAAACGGTAGTTTCCACAGGACCCTTAACTATAAGTCCGCCGTCCTCGGCTATGTCGACGGCTTTTGCGTCGTATTCGCCGTCGGGAGTTATCACCCTGACCATTTTATCCACGGTGTCCGAATTTGCCCTGAGCCTGTCGATTATTTCCGCGTTGTCGTCGTTTACAAGCAAACCGCTTCTTAAAACGTATCTGTCAAGATTATTAATAATGTCAACCGTTATTTCGTTTCGGTCAAGCTCAATTTCGCCCGAATATTCGTTGCCTATTGAGGTTGCCGTAAATTCAAGCTCATTTTCAAAAACGGTCTTTTCAACGTTAACGCCTATTCCCACAACAACATATTTCGGTCTGTTGTGTTCGATTACCGTTTCGCATAAAATGCCGCACAGCTTTTTGCCGTTAACGAGAACGTCGTTGGGCCACTTTATTTTTGCTTCCAAGCCGAAAATGTTATAAACGCTGTCGCGCACCGCAAGCCCCGCCGCAGAGGAGATAAGCCCGATGTTCTTACTGCCGGCGTTAAGCTCGTAAATCACCGAAAAATATACGCCCGCCCCTTCCGGCGAAAAAAAGCTTCTCCCGAGCCTGCCCTTGCCCGCGGTTTGGGAAGCGGCGATAACCACCGTGTTTTTGCCCTTGCCGTCGGCGCAAAGTCTTTTTGCCTCCTCGTTTGTAGAGTCGATTTCGGGGAAAAACTTTATGTACCTTTTCATTCTGTACTGCTTAAGCTGATATAAAATTCCCTTTTCGTTCAAGTTTAAATTTTCCATTATACGTCCTTTCGCAAAAGCATTAATATAAACCGAATTATCAATAATATTTTTACATATATTTTATTTCAGGTCAAGTAATAATTTAACATTTTTTCCTTCTGAAAACGAAAACTTTGCTTTTGCCCTTTTAAATCGGAGCGGGATATGATAAAATAAAGCGGAGCAAAAAGCTTGCAAAGATTTTATAAGGATTTTGTTATATTTCGGGAGGCGCGCAGATGATATTGCAAACGGCGAATCTGGTAAAAAGCTTCGGCGACAAGTCCGTGCTGAAGGGTGTTTCCCTACAGGCGCAGGGCGGAAAAGCCTTGGGGCTTCTCGGCAGGAACGGGGCGGGTAAAACCACCACAATCAGAATAATTATGAATGTTTTTTCACCCGATTCGGGCGAGGTTTTGCTTGACTGCGAGCCCTTTGAGGCGCAAAAGCATAAAATAGGCTATCTCCCCGAGGAAAGGGGTCTATACCCGAAAAAGGAAATAATGGCACAGCTCGTATATTTTGCGCGGCTTGCGGGGCTTTCGGGGTCGCAGGCAAAGGAAAACGCCCGTAAGCTTTTGGAAAAATTGCAAATGACCGAGTACGCGGGCAAACGCCTCGACACGCTTTCAAAGGGAAATCAGCAGAAAATCCAGCTTGCCGCAACGCTTATAGCCGACCCGGAGATAGTCATACTCGACGAACCGTTTTCGGGCCTTGACCCTGTAAACGCAATGATTTTAAAGGACCTGATAAGAGAGCTTATTTCAAACGGCAGAATAGTTATCTTTTCGTCGCATCAAATGAATTACATAGAGGAATTTTGCGATGAGATAGCCATAATAAACGGCGGAAAAATCGTTGTTTCGGGCAGTATAAGGGATATAAAACGGCGTTCGCCGAGGAATGTGGTTGAAATAATTTCAAATAATACCGAGAAAATATCGGATTACCTTAAAATAATAAACGCGGATATTATCGGGGATATGTACGCCGACGGGGACAAGCTTCGGGTTACCCTTGAGCATGACGGCGACAAGGACAGGCTTTTTTCCTCCCTCTCGGAATATTCCGAATACATAGACGCCTTTTACGTTAAAGAACCCACTCTTAACGAGATTTTTGTCAAATATACGGAGGCAAGCGTATGAAACAGTTTTTTACGATTTTCAAATTTGAGCTTTCGGGATATTTGAAAAACAAAATATTTACCGGACTTACCGTTATATTAATACTTGTTATGGCGGCGGTGCTGTTCTTCCCTCGGTTTTCTCAGTCAAAGACCCCCGACGCAGACTCCATAGGCACAAGCTATGCTTCAAAAATGCTGTTGCAGGAGTCAACCGAAACGGACGCATCACTGTTGGCTCAATGTATAAAGCAACAGCTCGGAGACATCGAAATAACGGTTGCCGACAAGAGCGAGGAACAGATGAAAAAGGAAATTATGGACGAGAAATACGACATCGCCGTTATAATGACCTCGCCGCTCTCTTACAGATACATAGTTAAGACCGCAGGTATAACCGATATGACGGGCTATGCCGTGGACGACGCAATTATAAGCTGTTACAGAATGAAAAAGCTGGCCGATCTCGGCGTGCCGCAGGAGGAGGCCGCAGATATACTTGAAAGCGGCGTCACAAGCGAAGCGGTGATAATAGGCAACGATCAGTCGCAGAGCTTTTTCTATACTTATATACTTATGTTCCTGCTCTATTTTGCGGTTATGGTTTACGGTCAGTTTGTAGCGCAGGGCGTTGCGCTTGAAAAAAGCTCGAGGGCTATGGAACTGCTGATAACATCTGCAAAGCCCGTTAATCTGATGTTCGGCAAGATACTCGGCGCAGGCGCGGCGGGGCTTATTCAGCTTGTTTTGCTTTTGGGGAGCGCTTTCGGCTTTTATGCGGTAAACAGGCAATATTGGCAGGGCAATATGATTATTGCTTCGATTTTCGGTATGCCCGCTAAAATGCTTGCGTTTACGGTTCTGTTCTTTGTACTCGGATTTTTGATATATTCGTTTATGTTCGGGGCGGCCGCCTCGCTTGCAAATAAGCTGGAGGATATTAACACGCTGACAATGCCCGTTATGTTCTGTATGATAATTACATTTTTTATAACTATATTCTCAATGGTAGGCGGCAATGTGGACAGTCCGCTTATGAAAATTGCCTCGTTTGTTCCCGTCACTTCGCCCATGGCAATGTTTACAAGGATAACCATGGGCAGCGTAAGTGCGGCGGAAATAGCCGTTTCAATAGCTATACTTATAGCTTCAACCGTGCTCACGGGCTATATTGCGGCGGCAATTTACAAGGTCGGCGTAATTATGTACGGCAAACCGCCGAAGCTCAACGAGCTTGTAAGGGCGGTAAAGAACAGCAAAAAATGATATAGGGATTCTGCCCTTAAACGGATAAAAACAAAAACCCGCCTTAAAGACGGGTTTTTGTTTTGTGTTTTTAGGGGAAGAAAAGGGATAAATGAAAAAGTTATCGCATCAAGAGGTGAGTTCTCTTGAATTGATGATTAAAGTATAATATCAAAATGTTTCGATTGTGTATATATAAATTTAAATAAATGTAAATAAAATATTAAAGAAATTTTAACAAGCCGAAAAAATTTATAAAATGAGGTCGAGAACCGTGATTGCCGTAACGGCTTCCACCGCGGGAACGGCACGGGGTACTATACAGGGGTCGTGCCTTCCGTGAATTGTAAGCTCTTCGGTTTTAAGGGTTTTTAAATTAACGCTTGTTTGGGGGATTGATATTGAAGCGGTCGGCTTTACGGCAACCCTGAAAACTATGGGCATACCGGAGGTGACGCCGCCGAGTATTCCGCCGTGATTGTTTGTAAGCGTAACTATTTTACCGTCCTTTACCGAAAAAGCGTCGTTATTTTCGCTTCCGTATTTTTGCGAACCCTCAAAGCCCGAGCCGAATTCTATACCCTTTATTGCGGGTATTGCAAAAATATTTTTCGCTATGACGTTTTCTATACCGTCAAACATAGGTTCGCCTATTCCCGCAGGTAACCCCGAAACCGCACATTCTATAACGCCGCCGACCGAGTCGCCCGAACTGCGGGCAATGTCTATAACCGTTTTCATCTGTTCGCCCTTAAACCTGCTTATTACCGGGAAAAACGGGTCAAGCCGCAATTCGCCGTCAAGCGGATTTTCGCTCTCGAAGCCGTCGTCCGTAACGTCCTTAACCGAATAAATATGCGCTTTAACGTTTATTCCTTTTGCTTGGAGTATTTGCAGGCATATCGCGCCGGCAAAGCACAGAGGGGCGGTAAGTCTGCCCGAAAACTGACCGCCGCCAGCAATATCGTTATTACCCGCGTATTTAACATATGCGGCGTAATCGGAATGCGAGGGACGCGGGAGCAGTTTAAGCTCGTCGTAGTCGCGGCTTTTTGTGTTTGTGTTGTCGATTTTAACGCAAACGGGAGCGCCGCAGGTTTTACCGTCGACAAGTCCGGAAATAATTTGAGGCGTATCCGCTTCCTTTCTCGGAGTCGCAAAACGGCTGTGCCCCGGAGCGCGCCTTGCCATAAACGCTTCGATTTTTGCAAAATCAAGCTCGATTCCGGCGGGCAGTCCGTCGATTACCGCGCCTATGGATTGCGAATGCGACTGACCGAATACGCTTACGTTAATTTTGTTGCCTTTAAGTATTGATGACATCGAATACACCTCCGAGTTTTCTGTAATTTTCAAGAAAAAGGGGACTGTTGCCGTTGACGCAGTCCGCGTCGGTAACAATAATTTCGCTTTCGCATTTGAGCGCCGCCGCAGCCATTGCCATAACTATTCTGTAATCGTTAAACGACGGAATATAGCCGCCGACGGTTTTTTCGTTGCTCCAAACAATTATGCCGTCGTCCGTCTGCGCGCTTGCGCCGCCTATGGCGCATATGCAGTCGCTGAAAACGGCGGGAGCTTCTCTCATACCTATTCTTTGATGAAGGGTGCTTGAGATAATGCTCAGTCCGCTTTTGCAGTTGTGAGCCAAAACGCAGAGCGCGGGCACAAGGTCGAAAATCTCGTTGGAGTCAAGCGGCAATCCCTTTAAATTTCCGCCCGAAACGCTTACAATACCGTCTTTTTCCCGCACGTCGGCGCCGATGCTTTTAAGAAGGGAGAGTATTTTTTCCTCGTTTTGGAAGCTTCCCGTTTTCAGCCCTTTAATCGAAGCCTTGCCCGATATTGCGCCCGCGGCGAGCAGATATGCGCTGCTGAGCCAGTCGCCTTCTGCGTCAAGCTCCTTTGGCGAAACATATTCTTGACCGCCCTTTATGTACAGGGAATTATCTTTTTCCTCTATAATCACTCCGAATTTTTTTATTATATCGACAGTCATATTTATATAGTTTTTGTAGGGGCAGGGGGAGGGAAGCCGAATAACCGAATCCCCTCGGATTATGGGCAGGGCAAATAAAAGTCCCGTAGCGTATTGCGAACTCATAGCCCCGAATTGCTTAAATTCGCCGCTTTGAAGCTTACCCGAAATTTCAAGCGGATATTTCCACGCGGCGGTAAAGCTTATGCCGTGGCTTTCCATAGAATTTCTTAAGGGAAGCAACGGCCTTGAAACGGGCGCGCCGGAGCTTGTGAATTCAACGTTTATTCCCAAAGCCGAGGCAACGGGGATAAGGAACCTTACCAAAAGCGAACTGTCGCCGCAGTCAAGCCGAGCCTTCCCGCATACGGGGTTTATGGGCTTTACGGTTATTTTATTGCCGTCAAGCTTAATATCCGCGCCCAGACCGTTGAGGCAGGCGGCGGTAAGCTTTATTTCGCCGCAAATTCCGTTGCAATTTATGACGGTTTCCTCACGGCAAAGGGAGCTTGCTATAAGCAGTCTTTGCAAATAAGCCTTTGAGGACGCCGCCGTAACGCAGCCGCCGAGCGCGGAGGGTTTAAACGCTATATCCATAAAATCAATCCCTGTAATCTCCGTCGATTCTTTCCTTGCACTCTCTGCCGTCCTTCAAAAGCGCCTTTAAAGTAACGGCGTCGTTGTTCTTTAAAGCGTCGGAATATTTTTTCAAGTTCTCCGTAATACAGTCTATTTCTTCAATAAGGTTGTCCCTGTTTTCCAAAAACAGCTCCGTCCACATATTTTCGTTGAGCTTTGCAACCCTTGTCAAATCCTTGTAGCTTCCCGCCGAAAAGCCCTTGTGAAGCTCGGCGTTGGGACTTTTTACATAGGCGTTTGAAACAACATGCGCAAGCTGGGAGGTGAACGCTATTATTTTATCATGTTCTTGACAGGTTGTCATTTGAATATTTGTAAAACCGATGGATAAAAACAGCTTTTTTACGGTTTCGAGCTCTCTTATGTCAAAATCCTTTTCGGGGACTAAAATCATGGAGGCGTTGTTGAACATTGTAACCTCCGAATTTTCAAAGCCCGAAAGATGCAGTCCCGCCATAGG
Organism: uncultured Clostridia bacterium; assembly: GCA_947630835.1. GTDB lineage: Bacteria > Bacillota > Clostridia > Oscillospirales > Acutalibacteraceae > Fimenecus. Next base: position 52,957 of record CANRIZ010000004.1, read on the forward strand.
GTGTGCGCCGACAAAGGTAAAGCCGTGCTTTTTTGCGGTTTCCCACATATCGTCGCAGACATATTCCTTAACGCCGCAGGTATCGAGAACTATTGCGCCTTTTTTAAACTTGTCGGCGTTTTCGATTATATATTTTTTTGTCGTTTCGGGATAAAGCCCCGTAATAATCATATCGCATTGAGATATGTTTTCGTCCGTAAGCTCGCCGTCGACAGCGCCCAGGAGCTTCGCCTTGAGCAGTACGTTATAATCGATATCGTAACCCAAAACACGGTTGTCGGTATTGTATTTTATCGCCTTTGCCAACGAGCCGCCTATAAGACCCAGACCAACTACAGCTATAAGCATATGTTTTCCCTTCCTTATTTTAATGCGTTGAGAATTTTTTGCACGCCCTTTGCAACCTCGGCAAATTTATCGGGCGTAAGCGCCTGAGGGCCATCGCAAAGCGCCTGCTGCGGATTGTTGTGAACCTCTATCATTAAGCCGTCCGCGCCGCACGCCGCCGCCGCATAGGAAAGCGGCTTAACGAGCCTTGCAATTCCCGAAGCGTGACTGGGATCGACCACAACCGGAAGATGCGTTTTTTCTTTAAGTATGGGTACGGCGGAAAGGTCAAGCGTGTTTCTTGCGGCGGGCTCAAAGGTTCTTATTCCTCTTTCGCAGAGTATTACCTTCTCGTTTCCGCCCGCCATAATGTATTCTGCGCTCATAAGAAGCTCGTCTATCGTTGCGCAAAGCCCTCTCTTTAGGAAAATCGGCTTATCGAGCTTGCCAAGCTGTTTTAAAAGCTCAAAATTCTGCATGTTCCTTGCGCCGACCTGGATTATATCGACGTCCTCAAACAAATCTATGTGCGAAGCGTCCATAATTTCGCTTACAATGGGCATACCCGTGATTTCCTTGGCTTCAATCAAAAGCTTTAAACCGTCCGAACGCATACCCTGAAAGGCGTAGGGCGAGGTTCTCGGCTTAAACGCTCCGCCCCTTAAAACATTTGCGCCGGCTTCTTTTACGGATTTTGCGATTTCGATAATCTGCTCTTCGCTTTCAACCGAGCAAGGACCCGCGAAGAACTGAAAGTTTCCTGCGCCCAGTTTTACCGAACCGCCAAGGTCGATTACCGTGTCGTTCGGGTGAAATTTCCTGTTTGCCTGCTTGTACGGCTCGGAAATTCTCCTTACACCCTCAACAATCTCAAGCCCCTCGATTAAGTCGGCGTCAATTCTGCTCGTATCGCCTACCAAGCCCCAAACGGTGGTATATTCGCCTACGGACTTGTGTATTTCAACGTTTTGGTTTTCGAGCCATTGCCTTAAAATTTCAACCTTTTGGCTGTCGGCTTCGTTTTTTAAAATTACTATCATTTTATCATATCCTTTAAAAAAATAACCCGCAGTGAATTTCAACTGCGGGAATAAACTTACTTTGTTTTTAAAGCGAGCTTCAAACAGCGAAATTCATTATTACCTTACCGAGCATACGATAAAGCGGTAATAGTAATATCCGGCTGTGATAATGCGCTTTGACATAATATTCTCCTCACCTTATATTGTTGATATATTAGCACCATTAAAAACAAATGTCAACCTTTTTATAGCGAAAAAAGCGATATTATACCCGCAGAAAATATCGAAATAAGGTACAGCAGGGCGACTATTTTCAGGTTTTCTTTTATATTGCGGTTTTCCTTGAAAAGTACTATCAGTCCCGCCCCCGCCGCCGTGCAAAGCCCCGCCGTGACCGAGGCAAAGCTCAACGCGCCTTTAAGGTAAAGCTCCGTAAGCAGTATGGAAGCCGCGCAGTTCGGTATTAAGCCTATAAGCCCGGCTATTAAGGGCTGGAATGCGGAATTTTGCAGCAAAATTTTTGACAGGGAGTCGATTCCCACAAGCTCTGCAAAGAAATTGAGCGCAAATACTATGGCGATTAGGAACAGCATAATTTTAACCGTATGCTTAATTGCGGGCTTTAAAATACCGCCGTGTTCGTGACAGCCGCAGCTTCGGCAATGGTCCTCTATATGCTTCTCGGGCGAGGGATGCTTTTTTGCAAAAAAATCAACGGCATAGCCGAAAACAAGGGCTATTATTACTTTTACCGCAAGCAGTTTGAATATCTCCGCCGCCTGCCCGGGGTGACCCAGAATAATAATCAGGGCTTCGTCGCTTGTAGAGAGAAAAACCGCCATAAGCGTACCGAGCGTAATAACTCCGCTTGAAAAGAGGTTAGCGCAGAAAACGGAAAAACCGCATTGCGGAATACAACCGAGTATTGCGCCCGCGGCAGGTCCCGCCTTGCCGGAGGAAGCAATTTTTTTATTGATTTTTTCGTTGGTATGGTGTTCGACCGCCTCCAAAAGCAAAAAAGCCAAAAACAAAAAGGGGAGTATATTAAGGCAGTCCGTCAACGTGTCCTTAATTATTTCAAGCAATAAATCAACCGTCATGGCGTTCCTTTCCCATACAGCTTTCGCATATACCGTAAAGCATAGTCTTTTCGCCGTCTACAATAAAATTGTGCTCTTTAAAAATATGCTCGGAAAGCTCGTCTAAGAAGCCGCATTCCGCATGAGCGAGCTTGCCGCATACCGTGCATTTCAGATGGTAATGGTTACGGCATTTTTCGTCGCTTTGCGCAAGCTGGTAGCAGGCGCTTGTACTTTCGTCAAACTTGAATTTCCGCACCGTCGTTTCCTCATAAAGCTTTTCGAGCCGGCGGTAAACCGTAGTCCTGCCCACGGAAATACCCTTGGAAATCAAAATGTTGTATACCTCGTCCGCCGTCAAATGCCTGTTTTTGTTTTCTTCAAGGCAATTCAAAATTTCCCTGCTCTGTTTGGTGGAGTATCCCATATCGCACCGCCCCTATGAATATGAAAATGGTTTTCAATTTCAGATTATAACCGAATTCTGCCCGAATGTCAATAAAAGCGGCGGAAATTTGCGTGTAAAAGACAAAATCGACGGCAAAAAAAGACCGACGCAACAGCGTCGGCTTTTATGTAGCTTTTATTAATCCTGGTTAGGAGCGCCTACGGGGCAAGTATCCGCACAAGCGCCGCACTCGATGCAGGTATCGGCGTCAATTTCAAATTTGCCGTCGCCCTCCGAGATTGCCTCAACGGGACATTCCGGAGCGCATGCGCCGCAGCTGATGCAATCATCGCTGATTTTAAATGCCATATCCAACAAACCTCCTTGTTTATCATTGATTTCATTGTAACACATATTTATAAAATATCAAGTGTTTTTTAACGGTTTTTAAAAAGAAAATTTAAACAGGCTCCCTCGGATTACTCAATTCCTTTAAGAGCTTCTATTTCAGCCTTTTCAAGCTTTATCTGCGCGTCTTTGATAAGCTTTACCTGATGCCTTTCGATTATAAGCGGGGCGGCGTCGGGTCTTTTGTCAAGCCGCACCTTGAGCATACCGGTAATAAGGTTATTCTCTATAACGGTACCCCTGCCCTCGTCGGTTTCGACTATTGCGCCGACCTTGGGAGTATGCCTTAACAGATGCTCATAGGTATCCTGCTCGTATTTAAGACAGCACATAAGTCTGCCGCAGGTGCCGCTTATTTTAACGGGATTGAGCGAAAGCCCCTGTTCCTTTGCCATCTTTATGGATACGGGCTGAAATTCGCCCAAAAACGAGTGACAGCAGAAGGGTCTGCCGCATACGCCGAAGCCGCCGAGCATTTTCGATTCGTCGCGAACGCCGATTTGGCGAAGCTCTATTCTCGTTCTGAAAACGGAAGCGAGGTCCTTGACAAGCTCCCTGAAATCAACTCTGCCGTCGGCGGTAAAATAGAAAAGTATTTTACTGTTGTCAAATGTGTATTCAACGTCAACGAGCTTCATTTCGAGCCCGTGGTTCGCAATTTTTTCCTCGCAAATTGCATACGCCTTTTTTTCCTTTATTTTGTTTTCCTCAACGATTCTTAAATCCTGCTCGGTCGCCGCTCTTATAACGGGCTTTAAGGGGCTGACTATTTCCTCCTCCTCAACTTCCCTGTTCTCTATGGTAACCTCGCCGCACTCTATGCCTCTTGCGGTTTCGACTATGACTCTGTCACCCTTGTTAAACGTAAGTCCGTTGGGGCTGAAGTAATAAACCTTGCCCACCTCTTTAAATCTGACGCCGACTATCTCCGACATATAAGTACCTCCTTTGTTATTTACCCGTTGCGCCGCAAAGCTCGGCGCACATGGAAGTTATAAGTAAATTGTAATTGGCGTTTTGCTTAAAACGCCGCTGAAGCTCCGAAATTATTTTTATAAGCTCATATATTTTGTTTACGGAAAATCTGCCGCAAAGAGCCTCCGCGGTATCGCCGTAAACCGATGAATTTATTTGGGTTTGCTTAAATTTAACGCAGTCGGTAAGGACTGTCTTTATACATTCCGCGGTATCCTCAAACCTGTCCTTTTTATTGTGAAGCTCGGCAAGGGCTTCAAGCGTTTTTAATTCGCTTGTACCTGTAAGCGAAAGCAAAATCTTTTTGGCAGTTTCAACGGTATCGGGCGAAAAATCCCTGTCCGTTTCGCCGAGGCTTATAACGGACGAACGGGAAAGCACGGTGTCGAGCATGGCGCTTTTTGACTCGCAGGTTAAAATAAAACAGTCAAAGCCCGGCGGTTCTTCAAGTATTTTCAAAAGGGCGTTTTCGCTTGAATCGTTCATATTCTGAACGCCGTTGAGTATATACACCTTTTTATCGAAATCATTGGGAAGAACAAAAGCGTCCTGCCTTATCTCGCGGCTTAATTCAACCTTAAACGAAGCTCCGGTTTTATCCTCGCCGTAAATCTTAATATCGGGATTGCTGTTTGCGGCGCACTTAACGCACGCCTTGCAAGCTCCGCAGGGCTTTTTACCGTCCGAAAGGCACAAAATCATATTTGCAAGAAAGCCGGCAAAATCCGCCCGCTTCTCGGCAGTCGAACCCTCAATTAATATTGTGTGCGGAAAAGCGCCGTTCTTACCTAAATTATTAATTATTTCACGGTTTGCTTTGCTTAGATTAAAATCATCTAAAGTCATATTATAAGCCCTTCTCACATAAGCTGCGACAAAGCAATCATAACAGGCATCGTTATAATCGAAATAAAGCTGACTATCGCTACGGTCTGCGACGCCGCCTCGTTATCCCTCAAATATTTTGTGGAAAACATAACGGTGTTGTTTGCTGTCGGCGCAGAAGCCGAAACGGTAAGCGCCGTAAGCAGAGAGCCGGTCATACCGACCGCCCTGTAAATAAGCATACATACAAGCGGAACGGCTATAAGCTTTATAGCCGCAACAAGATACGCCTGCTTTCTTAAAAACATCTTTTTTAAATCGGTTTTGGAAAGATATGTACCGAACATCAGCATGGCAAGCGGCGTGTTAAGGTTCGCTATATGCGATATGGGCTGCATTAAAATTTCCGGAAGCGTTACTTTTAAAATAAAAAGCGGAAGCCCTATAGCCACGGAGATAACTCCGGGGTTGATGAAAAGGGCTTTTAAATCGAAGCCGCGCTTTTTGCCCTCGCTCTTTTTCATAAGCCCCACGCCGTGCGTAAAGGCGAAAATGTTAAACGGTATAAGCACGCCGGAGCAGAAGAAAACACCCTCGTCGCCGAGTACCGCAGAGGCAAGCGGCAAAACCATATAGCCCACGTTGCCGTAAACGCTGCCGAATTTGTAAATAACCGAAGTATCCTCGTTGCCGCGCCTGAAAAAAGGCTTTGAAATAATTATTGCCGCCAAGTGAATGACCGTTCCGCCGAAAAAGGATAAAAGCAGGTTTTTAAGGTTTTCGGCGTTAAACCGCATAGCCGTAAACGATTGAATTATAACAGCCGGCGTGACTATCTGAAAGAGCAAATCGTTTGTAAGACGAGCCGCCTTTTCGGTGTAAAGACCAAACTTATCGCAGACGAAGCCCACCGCGACGATTATATAAAGTATCGCAACCTGCTGCGCCGCAACAGCCACATTGTGTAAAAACATAACAGGTCACCGCGTCATTTGCCGAGGAAATCGTCGTCTACCTCGTTCTTGGGTTCTTCATATGAATCGGGGAGCAAATCGTCCTCCGAAGCGTCCCTGCCCGTCTTTGAACAGGCGTTGACGTAGATTGCGGTGAAAATCGCATAAAAGAGATCCGCAGGGATAAAGGCGAAGTCCCGGGGAAGCAGGTCGGATTTTCCGCAAAGCGTAACGGCAAGCCTCGTAACGCCCAAAATCATTGCAATAAACGCCGAAACGAGGCCGTATTTCATAGCTTTTCTCATTTCGTTTTTTTGGCATATCTGAGATGAAATCCTTGCAAACGACATAAAGAAAAGCATCATAAACGCAAGCATTGCAAGCTCCAACAGTAAATCCGGCACTACAAGGAAGCTGATTTTTGTCATAAACCTGCGAACCATTCTGAACATCGCCCAGAAAAGCGGCATTATAGCCAAAAGCTTGTAATCGTAATAGGTTGTTTTTCCGTCCGCATACGACAGCGTGAACAATATAAAGTATATGCAGGCGAGAAGACCGCAAACGGCCTCAAATATTACGGCGAGCATACCGTTTGAAAAAATATACGACATAATGCTTGTTCCCGAAGAATAGGAGAGCAGAGATCTGATAAAGAGACTTGCGCAGTATGCTACGTCGTATGCAAGTCCCAAAGCCATAAGCCCGGAGCCTACCGAGAGCGCCTTCGATTTTCCCCTAACCGATTTTGAAGCCGTCACCTTGTTTGTAACGGAAACCAGAACGAGCAGGGCGGCGCAGAAAGCGACGAGCAGAGCGAAAAATACATAAACGCTTGCGTTTACATGCGTTAAAAACCCGCTTTTATCCTCCTCGGTGATAAAGAACAGCTGATAAAGCCTGAGCGGAATAAGCGCTGCAAGCCCAACCCCGCCGACTATAAAAATCTTTTTAAAGTCTATTGCTTTTTTGTTTGCCATGTTACACTCTACCTTTCTTCGTTTGGAATATACTCGCTTGCGGCGAACGGATTTTCTTTTCTTTCGTTGAGAGGGACAAATTTCCTCGGCAGCGAAACGTTTTTATACGCAGGCCGCATTATCTTACTGCCCGTATAGATTTCTTCGATTCTGTGAGCCGACCAGCCGGCTATCCTCGCCGACATAAACAGCGGAGTGAAAAGCTCCTCGGGAATATTGAGCATTGAATAAACAAGCCCCGAATACATATCGACGTTTGCGCAAATCTTTTTCTTTATACCCTTGTATTTGCAGAAAAGCTCGGGTGTTATGCGCTCGATGCTTTCAAGGATTTTAAAATCCTCCTCATAGGCGGTTCCCTTTGAATACCTGCGGGCGTCGTTTTTTAATATTACGGCTCTCGGGTCCGATAAGGTGTAAACGGCATGCCCCATTCCGTAAATGAGCCCCGAACCGTCGCCGGCTTCTTTTTTGATTATCTTTGTAAGGTAATCGGCAAGCTGACCTTCGTCGGCAGGGTTTTTTACGTTTTTCTTGATGTCCATAACCATTTCGTGGACCTTTATATTCGCTCCGCCGTGGCGAGGCCCTTTGAGAGCGCCTATGCTTGCGGCTATTGCGGAATATGTATCCGAACCCGTCGAGGTAACGCACCTTGTTGTAAAGGTGGAGTTGTTTCCGCCGCCGTGTTCGGCGTGAATCATCATACAGGTGTCGAGGATTTTTGCCTCCTCGTCGGTATATTTTTTATCGGATCTTATCGAACGAAGTATAGACTCCGCCATGGTAATATCCGTTTTGTTCTGGTGTATATACATACTCTTATGGTCGAAATTACGCCTTTTTACCTGATAGGCGTAAGCCATAATGGTAGGTATCTGCGCTATGAGCTGTATTGACTGGCGCAGGACGTTTTCCACAGAGGTGTCGTCGGGATTTTCGTCGTAGGAATAAAGGCTCAAAACCGTACCCGCAACCTTGTTCATAATATTCCTTGACGGAGATTTTATTATATGATCTTCTATAAATTCGTCGGGAAGCTCCCTTGCACGGGCAAGGGTGTTTGTAAAAGCTTCAAGCTGCGATTTGGTAGGCAAATCGCCGAAAAGCAAAAGCCAGGCGACCTCCTCGAAGCCGAAGCGGTTTTCCGCCTTACAGCCGTTGACTATATCGCTCATATCTATGCCGCGGTAAACGAGCCTTCCGTCCTTGGGCACCTTTTCGCCGTCATCTATATAATAACCTTCAACGGAGCACACTCTTGTCAAGCCCGCCATTACTCCTGTTCCGTCGGGATTTCTAAGTCCTCTTTTTACTTCATATCTTCTGTAATACTCGGAATTTATCCGGTTATTTTTTATAAGCTCTTCGCATAAACTGTCAATAGTACCTTTGGAAATCGAAGAAATAAATTCAGACATTTAAACCCTCCTTTATATTATTTTCGGAAAACCGATATAATACTGCATTAATTATAATATTTTATATCAAAATCGGTTTAAAGTCAATTAATTCAAAGGATTTAACAAAAGTTTTTGAGGTGAAAAAATGAAAAGCAAGATTTTTATGCTCGTATCCGTTTTCCTTTCGCTTATAATAGTACCTGTGGCGGCGCTTGATTTTTCGCGATTTTCCTTTGACAGGGCGAAAAGCGTGTTTACAAGCTCGGCGAATTTTTTGCCTGCGGCGGAAAGCACTGCCGAGAATTCCGCCGAAGCTTCGGACAACTCGGAAAACGCGGGCGAAAACGAAGTAAAGGTTTTGGCGGCGGCAAGCGGAAACATAATTTCGACGACCGAACTCGAATACGTTATAGGCTGCGTTGCAAGCGAAGTACCCGCAACCTACCACGAGGAAGCCCTTAAAGCGCAGGCGGTTGCGGCATATACCAATTTAATCAGACTAAAGCAAAACCCCGATTCCTCCCTGAACGGCGCGGATATTTCCGACAGCCCTCAAAAGCATCAGGGATATTTTACCGAACAGCAGCGCAGGGAAAAGTGGGGCGATAATTACGAAAAATACAGCCAAAAGGTGGAAAAGGCGGTTAAAGAGGTGGCGGGAACGGTTATGACCTATAATTCCGAACCGATAGTCGCCTCGTACTGCGCCATATCGCCGGGCAGAACGGAGAGCGCCGAGGTCATATGGGGAACGGACATACCCTATTTGCAGTCGATTTCTTCTCCGGGAGATAAGCTTTCGCCGGATTTTTCCTCAACGCTTATACTTACCAAGGAGCAGTTTAAGGAGATTGCCGAAAAGGACGGCGATATAAAGCTCGGGAGCGAAGCGGAAAAATGGGTAAGCGACGTTAAGTATTCCGAAAACGGCACGGGCGTTGTCACAAGCATAAAAATAGGCTCGAAACAGCTTAAAGGCAGTCAAGCGAGGACTATGTTTTCCCTGAGAAGTCCGTCTTTTACGGTAAAATACGAAAATTCAAGCTTCACTTTCAAGGTAAACGGTTACGGCCATTGCGTCGGAATGAGCCAGTACGGCGCAGATTATATGGCGAGAAACGGCAGCAATTACAAGGAAATTTTAAAGCATTATTACCGGGGAATCGAATTTACAAAGGCGGTTGGCTGAAGTGAAAACGCGGCGTAAATTCGGGCTCGAGCTTTTCTGTAAGGTCCGACGTCGGGGCGGAGCGCCGGATTTTGTCGGACTTTTTCGCAGACGTCAAATATGCGGGCAAAAAACAGCGACGGGGTGTTGATAAAGCAAAAGTATAATGCTATAATTTTTTAATAGGGCAAAATTAAACTTGAACGTTTTAAACTTGAACGTTCAAAATTAAAGCGGCTTTGCTTCGGAAGGACGGCGGGAAAATCACAGCCGCCGTACAAGCCGTCCGATTGCCGCAAAAAGCAAAAGCAAAAGATAGATAAATTTTAACTATCGCAATTTTTTTAAAAAGATAGACAAAAGTTTAAAAATCAGACGTTGAATTTCGCTCGGGAGGTGTTGATATGTGGTTCGTTTTTGCGCTGATGTCGGCTGTTTTTGCGGCGCTAACGTCCGTACTTGCAAAAATCGGAATAGAGCAGGTGGATTCAAATCTCGCCACGGCCGTCAGAACGGCGGTAGTTGTCATAATGGCGTGGCTTATGGTGTTTTTGACAAATGCCCAGCGGGGTCTTCCCGAAATAAGCCGAAAAAGCTGGGTGTTTTTGATTCTTTCGGGGCTTGCTACGGGCGCTTCCTGGCTTTGCTATTACAGGGCGCTGCAATTGGGCGAGGTTTCAAAGGTAGTGCCGGTGGACAAGCTTAGCGTGGTTTTCACCCTTATTTTGGCGTTTATCTTTTTGCACGAGGAATTTACGGCGAAGTCGTTGATAGGCTGTATTTTGATAGGCGCAGGCACTTTATTAATGGTTTTGTAGCAAAAAATTACGGCTTGCGGCCGTTGTTAAATTTACCGAAAGCGAGGAAAGAATATGCGTATTTTATTTGCCGAGGACGAACCCGATTTAAACGAAATAGTCGCGCAAAAGCTCAAATCGGACGGCTACAGCGTGGACTGCTGCTTTAACGGCGAGGAGGCTTTGGACGTGCTGTCCTATACCGAGTACGACGCAATTATACTCGATATAATGATGCCGAAGCTCGACGGCCTGAGCGTACTCAAAAAGCTCAGAGCGTCCGGCAAGAGTACGCCTGTTTTGCTGCTTACGGCAAAGGACGGCGTGGAGGACCGTGTAAACGGACTTGACAGAGGAGCGAACGACTATCTTGTTAAGCCCTTTTCCCTTGAAGAGCTTTCCGCGCGAATAAGGGCTATGACGAGAACCTCTTTCGGCAGGGTAAGCAACGTCCTTACCGTTGCCGACCTATCCCTTGACTGCGCCTCGCACCTTGTAAAAAGGGGAGAGAGAGTAATCAATTTATCGTCAAAGGAATTTGCCCTGCTCGAATACCTTATGAATAACAAGGGAACGGTGCTTTCAAGGGAAAAAATTGAGAATCACATATGGAATTTCGATTATGAGGGCGGCACAAACGTCGTCGACGTTTATATAAGCTATCTGCGTAAAAAGATAGACGGCGAAAGCCCCGTAAAGCTCATACATACCGTCAGGGGCAGAGGCTATGTTATAAGGGAGGAGGCAAAATGATGAAGCGTTTTCCTTTGCGGGTTAAAATAACGCTTTGGTTTACTTCGGCGCTGCTTATAGTGGTACTGTTTACCTTTATTTCGGTGCTGTCGGTAAGCAATCGGATTTTGCAAAAAACCATAAGGGACAACCTTATAGAAACGGTTGAAAACAATTTCGACGAAATAATATTTTATCCCGATATAAGCAAATTGGATTTGAACGAAAAATCAGGCCATTTCCTCAAATTTGAAACGGGCTACCTTGAGGTCGACGACGATTTTTTGGACGAGGTAAATCAGGTGTACACTTCGATTTACAGCTCCGAGCATGTGCTTCTGTACGGCGAAAATCCCGTTTCGCTCTCGACAGACGACGTTAAGTTTACGGATTCAAGAATCAGAACCGTTAAAATCGACGGTACAAATTATTATATCTTCGACAGAAAGCTCACTTCCAAGGGGCTTGAAAACCTTTGGATAAGGGGTATAGTGTCCGAGGAGCAGGGCGCGGTGCAGATGACCTCCATAGCCCGTCTTTCGCTGATACTTTTGCCCGTTGTTGTAATCATATCTTGCCTCGGAGGATATAATATTGTAAAAAGAACGCTCAAGCCCATACAGGAAATTTCCGAAACGGCAAGGCATATCGGTGAGGAAAACGATTTAAAAAAGCGTATAGAATTGGGCGAGGGGAACGATGAACTGCACCGACTTGCCGATACCTTCAACGATATGTTTGAAAAGCTCGACTTGAATTTTGAAACTCAGCACAGATTTATCTCGGACGCTTCCCATGAGCTCAGAACCCCGATGTCCGTTATTTCGGCTCAGTGCGAATTTTCGCTTGAAACCGACAGAAGCCCCGAGGAATACGAAAAGGCGTTTAGGGTTATTGACAGGCAGAGCAAAAAGGTGTCAAAAATGATAAACGATATGCTTGATTTTACCCGCCTTGAAAGCAATCCCGACAGATACGCTTTTGAAGAATTGGATATGACCGAGCTCGTAAGCTCCTTATGCGAGGACCTTGCTTTGATAGGCGAAAAGGGCATAAAGTTAGAATACGACGTTCGGCAGGGCGTTCGCTTTAACGGCAATCGGGAGCTTTTGTCGCGGCTTATAGCAAACCTTGTAGTAAACGCCTACCGTTACGGAAAAGAGGACGGCCATATTTGGGTTGAGCTTAAAACGCACAACGGGAAAATTATCTTATCCGTAAAGGACGACGGCATAGGCATAAAAAAAGAGGAGCAGGAAAAAATATTTGAAAGGTTTTATCAATCCGACGCTTCCCGCACGGGAGCGGGTTCGGGACTCGGACTTTCCATGGCAAGCGAAATAGCGCGCTTCCACGGCGGGGAAATAACGGTTGAAAGCGAGCCTGAAAAAGGCAGTACATTTACGCTGATTTTAAATTTATAAAAAATTTCTAAAATTAATTTTCTCTAATGATTCTTTAATGTTTCCGTTTTATAATGAAGGCAAGATGAAAGGAGATGTAAATATGAACAAAATCAAAAATTTATTTTCAACACCCAAAAAATCGGCAGTTACGGTAATCTGCATAATTGCGGTTCTCGCCTTGCTGGGAACGTGTACCGCATTTGCGGCGGGCAGTATAGCGCAGAGCTCCTCGATAGGCGAGGAAAACGCCAAAAATTTTGCCTTTGCGGACGCGGGAATCGATCCGGTTTCGGCACAACAGGTAAAAGCGGAATTTGACTTCGAGCAGGGACAGTTCGTTTACGAGGTTGAGTTTACCGCGGACGGCGCGGAGTACAAATATTGGATTAAGGCTTCGGACGGTTCCGTTGTTAAAAAGGAAGCCGATATTGTAAGGGCGGACGGCAGTAAAGCGACCGCCACGGCAAAAATAACCATGGACGAGGCGGTTGAAATCGCCCTTGCCGACGCAGGCTTGAAGCTTTCCGACGTTAAGGTTGTAAAGCAGGAGCTTGACCTTGAGGACGGCGTTTCGGTATACGATATAGAATTCGCCGCAGGCAACACCGAATACGAATATGAAATCGACTCGAATACGGGCAAGGTATTCTTCTCCAAAAATACGGTTTACGCAAACGACGTAACCGCTCCCAATACGGCAAACGGCACGGAGCAATCCGATAAAACCGCCGCAAATCCCGACAACACGGGAAATACGGGCAATAAAACCGACGCGGGAAATACCGGAAGCACAGGAAGCTCGGGCAATAAAGTCAATACCGGAAGCGCCGGAAACACAGGCAGTACGGGCGGCACTTCAAGCAAACCCACAAGCGCGGCGCAGGCAAACGGCGGCGCAAATCAGAACAAGCCGGCGGCTTCGCAGATAAGTTTGGAAGAGGCTAAAAAGGCGGCGCTTGCAAACGCGGGACTTTCGGCTTCACAGGTTAAGTTTATAAAGGCCGCAAAGGATTATGAGGACGGGATTGCGGTTTATGAAATCGAGTTCTATACCTCCACTCAAAAATACGAATACGAAATAAAGGCGTCCGACGGTTCCGTTTACAAAAAAGAGGTTGAGCCTTTAAGGGCGGGCGGAAGCTCAAGCGGAAGCGCGGCGAATACAACCGCAAATTCCGGCTCTCAAGGCGGCTCGGCGTCGGGAAGCGCAAGCTATATCGGAGTTGACCGGGCAAAATCCATAGCGTTGAATCACGCGGGCTTCTCGGCTTCCGACGTAACCTTCGTAAAAGCGAAGCTTGACCATGACGACGGCTATGCGGTATATGAGATTGAGTTCTACAAAGGAACAACGGAATATGAATATACCATCAATGCCGTAAGCGGAAAAATAATGGATTACGAATACGAATAAGCATAAATAAAATAGGCAATATGACGGAAGCGGCGAATTTCGATTCGCCGCTTCTTTTTGCCTTAAACGCACGTTTTACCGCCAATAATGAACTTTTTTATACTAATTTTGTATGCTGCCCAAATATATGTTGACACGGTAAATTATGTATGGTATAAAAGAGGTGAGAAGTGTTTTGTTAGGGGGCGGTTAAAATGGTTTAGGAAGAAAAGAGATTTTCCTGTAATATAGCATTAATTTAGATTTTAACGTATGGACTGCGTTGGGTTAATTTTTGAGGTGATATTTTATGGAAAAATCCAATAAAAGCAAAAAAATAATATGTATTGCCGTAATATTGGTTTTGGTATTCCTATGCGCGGTTGCCGCAGCGGCGGTAACATATCGCAACAACCGCTTGGGAGGAACGATTTATACCCTTATTTCAACCGGCAAAGCGGGAGAAACCGATTTTTATGCCGAAACAAGAATGGTTGGCGGGTGGAAAGCTTCCGTTTCCGCCGAGTACTTGGAGAACTTAGATGAATTTGTCGGCAAAAATGAGGAAATCTTTAAAAAGATAAACTCAAAATACGTTTCTCCTACGGAAATCCACGCCGATTGCTTTATAAAAGATAAAAAAACTTATGTCCATTATGTCGGCACAGCCACCGACGGGCAGACCGGGAAGACCGAAAATGTGGACGAAACCTTGGAGTTCGATTTTGTATTGACAAGGGATATTCAAAATATGACTCCCGAAGAGCGGTCTTCCGAAGCAGCTGAAAACAGACAGCTGAACAATAAATAATTAATATTGATTTTGCAGCCGCTAAAATTTTATCGGCAAAAAATCAGTAATAAAATTTTTTATTTTTATTGTGTAAATAGGGAGGGAAAGCATATGAGCGACACTAAAAGGCTTTGGGTATTGCTAACGGCCGCACAGGCGGTTATTTTGGTTGTTTTGGCGATGCTGATTGCAAAGACCGTGCCGAGAATATGGAAGGTAAATGAAAACTTAAACGTTCCTATAATGAGCGAGGAGGGACAAATAGACTCTTTTGCAGAAGCTGATTTTTACGAAACTCCTTTCAGGGGATATTACGGGGAGGCATACGCCAAAGGCGCAAAATTTGTCAACGATTATGTCCTTAACATAACCCTCGAGGATATTTCTACAAAATATGTTATGGAAAACGGCGATATCGATGAAATAAAATCGGAAAAAATTATTTCTACCGCAAATGATTTCAGCTACACTTTATCGGGTGCGAAAAACGGCGCTGTTTGGCAGGTATTGGTAAGCTTCGGCGAAAATAGAATCCCGTATGTAAGCGTTATCAAGTTGAAAGGAGCTTCAAAATGAAAAAGCTGAAAATTTTTGCGGCAATAATTACGGTTGAGTTAATTGCCGTCCTTTCGCTGTTTATTTTTAACTATACCTCCCTCTCTCATGCAATCGTGTGGGATGTGACATCTTACAAACTTACGGCGCAAAAGATTCACGGTGCGGACAGCTCGCAAAAAGAAAAACTTAACCAAGAGATTAAAGACTACCTTAACAGCTTTTCTTCGTATGAGGACAAGGGCTTGTTGTGTTCGCATTCTTACAGAATACTTACCGACAATCACAATATATCGGTTGTCGAAATTACAACAAGCGTGGTTACAAACTATACCCGTGAGACTATGGAGTATAAACCGATAGGCAAAGTCCAAAAGCTGATGTTTGCTTTTGTAAACGACGGCGAAGTGCAGACAAACTGGGACGATGTATTCAGTACTTTACCGCCGGCGTCCGACATATAACATAACTAAAAAATCAACCGCATAAGCATTTCCAAATAGTACGTTTTTTGTGTTTTGCTCTGTAAAATGTTTGTTGACGCAATAAATATGCGTTGCAGTAAATTGTAATGTGTGTTTTATATAAAAAATTGAGGGTGGTTAAAATGGTTTAGTGTTAGATTTTTTAAAAGTATTAAAATTGTATCGTTAGGAGGATTTAAAGATGATTAAAATGAAAACTTCAAAAAAGCTATTAAGTGTTATGTCGGTAATATTTTCTCTGCTTGTTATTTTCACCTGTGTTGCTTTTGCGGCAACAAGTGCATCTGTGGATATTACGCCAAATAAATTATCTGCAGTTACAGATGAAATATCAGCAAAAAGAGTTAAGTATTCAGGTCATAACAATAAAAGCTCAAAACGCAATTTATATTTTAATACTCAATATAAAGATGGGAATACTTGGCGAGATTCCGATTCGTTACTGGTAATGCCGGGAATTAATTTTAATAATATGTTAGATGACAAAACATATTTTACAAGTAGTTCTCATCAATGGCGTCTTGAGCTTAATCCATATGGCGTTGGGTTGGGCGGTTGCAGCGGCTCCGGCACAATTGACGCTGTAAATTAGAATAAACATGTAAAAAGGGGAGCTTTTTACTCCCCTTTAGTTATATCTGAGGGTATGTTATGAGTTTGTATATTTCAGTTAAAAGATTTTTTAAAAATCCTGTCTTTATAGCGTTATTCTGTGCCGGCTATGCGGCTCTTTGCTTTAAACTGTATAGAGACTGTATTTATGCAAACAGTTTAAGCGCAATTGATGCAGGCGGATTTTTTTCGTCTGTGTCCCATTCAAGTTTTTCGATTAAATATGCATTTATTTTCTTTTTATTTATTTCTTATGAATACTGCAAAGAGATAGGCAGTGAAAAGGTTTCCGAAAACTTACGGGGTTATGGTAATTCAAAATTAAAACTGTATTTTTCTCATATTTTGGTTATGTCCTTTTTCGCAGTACTGACATTTATCATTTACTATGTATTTAACAGAGTTTTGTTTGGCAAAATCGCTTCGGGATTTAATATAACGGCTCCCGAGTTTAAGCCTTATCTTATAAAATTTTTTCTTATATATGTTTTGCTGGTATTATTGTCGGCAATTTGCCTCGGCACACTTTTTTCCGTCGCATTCAAAAGAATAGGCGCTTATATCTCCATGCTTATAACCGTGATGCTCACTTTGGCTACGGAGGTTGAGGACTTAGCGGCAATATTTGTCATTGCTTTCGGTAAAAACCTGTTTAAAGTGTTGGATATGTTCAGTATTTTCCCCGCCGGTCTTTACAGAAGGGAATTCTTCTGGTCGGCCTGGGCAATAGGCAAATATCAGTATATTAAGGCGTTGATTTTAATAGCTTTCTCCCTGACGTTGATTATTATAATTGTGCAGAGCAAAAAGCTTAACGCTAAAAATACCATTCTTAAGCTCGCCTGTATCGCCGTGTGTGCGGTGCTTGTCATTGAATATGAGATGCCGCAGTCCAAGTTTATTATTACATACGATCACCCGGAAAGCTCAACCCTCAGCGATGTTCTAAGTGTGGGGAACAACGAGTATGAACCTGCCGCATTTAAGGCGGAGGCATATAAAATGAACTTGTCCTTCGGCCGTGAGCTAAGCGCCGAAGTGGAAATAAAAATGTCGGATATTAAAAGCGATGAGCTTTCGTTTACTCTTTGGAAAGGCTATAAGGTCAAAGAAATTAAGGACGGCAAAGGAAATCCGCTTGAGTTCACAAGGGACGGCAACTACCTTACTTTTAAAAATCCGAGCAATAACAACACCCTTGTTTTTAATTATAAGGGCCACTCAAATCGGTTCGCCTCAAACAGCGACCTTGTTTATCTTGCAGGATATTTCCCCTACTATCCGATAGCCGGAAAATGTTTTATGCTTAACCCTAAAATCAAAACTTCTTTTAACGATAACAGCTATAAGTACAAGGTTAAGTTTGATATTACGGCCGACGCAAAATTTGAGCTTATTTCAAATCTCGATAAAACAGGTGAAAACAGCTTCTCGGGTGAGGCTGCGGAGGCTTCCCTTTTCCACGGCTTTATTGACAAATCGGTCATTAAAGGCGTTACCGTGATTTACCCGTATTCGGAACTGTCAACGATGTTCAGAAGCTCTTTAAGCCCACAGGAGCTAAATAACAACAGATGGTACAAAGAGGTCGGGGATACAATTACAAGGCTCTTAGATTACGGCCTTGTAAAGGAGGGCTTTACCATAATATGTGCGCCCCGGTTAAACCAGCAGCCCGGCGAGAGATTTATGCTGTCAACAGATACTTTTTATGTGCCTACCATGGCGGCCTTGACCCTTAGCGATGAAGATGAGATACGCAATTCACTAAATGAAGTCGAGAGGTTATACTATGATTGAGATAAACGGATTAACCAAAACATTTATTACAAAGAATCTTAAAAAAGAAACGGTAATTGACAATGTAAGCTTAAAGCCGGAAAGCGGCGTTTACGGACTTCTCGGCCCTAACGGGAGCGGCAAAACAACCATGCTGCGCTGCATAATGGGTATGTATAATTATAAGGGCTCTATAAGCATAGACTCAAAAGACCTGAAAAGGCATCCCGAGCTTGTTAAGTGTATCGGATACCTGCCCCAGCAGTTTGATATGTTCAAGCAACTCACTCTTTTTGAAATGATGTCGTATTTTGCGGCGCTGAAAGGTATTGACAAAAACGAAAGGGACGAAGTTGTATTAAAGTCTTTGGAGAGCGTCAACCTTGAAGAAAAGAAAAACAATAAGGTCAAGGCGCTGTCGGGAGGTATGAAGCGCCGTGCAGGAATAGCGCAGGCCCTTTTGGGGAACCCGTCGCTTATTCTTCTTGACGAGCCCACAACCGGCCTTGATGTTGAAGAACGGCTGAGGTTTAAAAACATTATAAACAATATAAGCAAAGAAAAAACGATTATACTGTCTACGCATATTATTGAAGATGTTGAGGCCCTGTGTGACAAAATAGTTGTTGTGCGCAAGGGCAAAATACTTGCCGATGCGGATAGAAAAAGCATTGCCGAAAACGCAGAGGGCAAGGTTTATGAATTTGAATTTGATAAACAGCCGAGCGGTCTTGAAATCGGAAAAATTTACGAAAGAGAAAATAAAAAGTATGTAAAGGTTTTCTCTTCAACAAAACTTGACGCAGAGCCTATAGAGCCAACTGTAGAGGACGGTTATTTATGTTACATAAAGGGAATATAAAAATTTCCAACGGGCTTAAACTGTTTTATTTGTCGCAAAAATCCGTTATTGCCGCTATATTTTTCTCTTTATTCGTTATTTTTGCCGTTATCCCGTTTTTGAACTATTCGGCATATAAGCAACTCGGTATGAACGATATGCTTAAAGACGCTTTGATCAATACCGCTCGCAGGCTGATACCTCTTTGCGCTATCGTACCCCCTATTATGCTTTTAAGGTTATTCCTTGAAGGCGACTGCAAAGAGCTTATGTATATCTACCTTTTCGGGAAGCGTTTGGCGTTGACCTTTTCGTCCGCCGTTTCTGTATTTTTATTGACTGCCGTTTTGTTTATATCCTACGGCCGCCATTTTAACGGTTTCTTTGCCGAATTTTTAAAAACGGCGTGCATTTGTTGCATGCTTTACGGAGTTTCGTATCTTTTGATGTCCGTTTTAAGATCCACGGCGATAGTCCTGCTTGCGATAATGCTTTACGAGCTGTTCGTAATAACAAGCAATTCGGTTTTGCCGATAAACTATGTTTTATATCCAGATAAAACGGTTTTTTATTGGCTGGGCCTTTTAGCTATGGGCGTTTTCTTTGCCGTGATTGGCGAAGCGGCAATAAAGCGCAGGGAAAGTCTGTGATACCGCCTCAAGGTCTTTATAGCTTTTATAATTTTCCGCCCTTACGGCATGGTATAAATTGAGCCTGCAAAGCAACGGTTTGTTTGTTTTGCAGGCTTTTGGTTTTAGCTTTGGGGAATAATTCGCAAAAGAAAAGCGACGCAGGAGCAGAGTGCTTTGTGTGCCGCTTTTTCAAAGGCTAAAATTATTTTGTCATATTTTCGGGATTGTCGCCCTCAACATACAGAGATATTTCGCCGCACTTGGAGCAAAGGGCCGCTTTGGGATAACACGCCCGGAATTTAAGCCCGTAAAGCAACCGTTTGGAAGCCTTACGGGCTTTTTGATTTTAAAATCAGCCGACAAACATCTGTACCCATATAGTGCCGTAAATGCCGCCGTCGCAGTAGCCTACGCCGAGCTTTGTGAAAGACGGATTAAGGATATTTGCCCTGTGACCGTCGGAGTTCATCCAGTCCTCCATAACCTCCTGCGGAGAAGCCTGACCGGAAGCTATGTTCTCGCCCGCGGTAGAAAAAGATATTCCGAATTTATACATCATATCAAACGGCGATCCGTAGGTGGGGCTTGTATGGTCAAAATAGTTGTTTTGCACCATATCCTTCGCCTTTAAATTTGCAAGCTCGTTCAATTCCTCGGAAAGGCTGAGCCCGGCTATTCCGCGTTTTTTGCGTTCTTCGTTGACGAGCTTTAAAATATCCTCCGCCTTTTGCGAAGGGCTTTCTTCGTCGCCGCCTCCCGCTATTGCGCGCAGGACGCCTTTTGCGTCCGATACCGTAATTCTGCCGTCTCCGTTTAAATCGGCGGCTTTTGTCTGAGCCTCGTCAAGAGTTCGCAGTTGGGCGACTTGCTGTAAAACCCATTTCGCGTCAACGATTGAAATTTTACCGTCGCCGTTAACGTCGCACAAATCCTGCGCGAAGGCGGAAAAGCCGAATAACGACAAAATCATAATAGCGGACAGAAGTAATGATAAAAGCTTGTTTGTGATTTTCACGATAATTCTCCTTTAAAATATGAATTGTTTTTTGTACATAAATAATATCATATTTCTACGCCGTTGTAAATCGGAAACATATACAAGCATTAATTCGTCCGCAAGGTCGGCTGAAGGCTTTGATTTTTGCGCAAAAAACAACACAGGAAGCAAAAACGCTTTCTGTGCCGTTCTTTTGACTTTAAAAATTATTTTGCCGTCAGATTTCCTTGCTTTTATAGAGTTTTATTGATATCAGCCACGACGCCGCATAGAGTAAAAGGGAAATTACGGGGATAAGCATAATTAACGTATTTCCGCTTATTTTTGCAACGATGGCAGAGTCCGATAACGCGCTCGAAACGAAGCCTCCGGCAGCGCATACCGCAACTACCAAAACCGTATATAAAACACGGCCTTTTTCCACCCCGAACCTGAACATAAACGGTAAGACAATGGCCGGCGCCATTAACACAAGCGAACCTGTCAGAGCGAGCGAAAAATATACGCTCAATGAGGAATGTTGAAAAATACTTTTCAATAAAACAATAATGAATAAAGACGCAATACATCCCAATAAGCCAATCAGATACTTGGAGGAAACCAACCGGGCTTTGGAAAAGGGCAGCGATTGAGCATATACGTCCCATTTGTCACGCTCGTCGTATGAGAGCAGAGTTGTGGGAAGAAGGCTTACAATAAGGCATGAATATATGGAATAAAACATTCCTTGCTGAGAAAAGGCTAAACCGATAGCATTCGCTATAATAAAAATATATACATAGCTTCTGCACTGCTTTAATATAATATAAGCGTCCTTTAACAATAAGCCTTTCATTTACGCGTCCTCCTTTACCATAAAAACAAATAACTGCTCTATATCCACGGGCGTTGTTTTCGTATTGGGCGGAACAACGTCCTTTTTTACAACCGCCTGCGCTCCGTATGAATTTAGCTCCGTGCCGACCACGGACGAGGGGTCGAGCGCCTTTATTTCATCATACGTTCCGTGTACAAGAACGTAATCCTCTTTGAGCTTATCTTTGTCGTCGCAGAGCATAAGCTTCCTCTTGTGCAAAAACGCGATGTAATCGCATATCTTTTCAAGGTCGCTTACTATGTGCGAGGAAATCAAAATCGTATGGTGCTCGTTTCTCGTAAACTCCTCGAAGATATTGAGTATCTCGTTCCTTATTACCGGGTCAAGACCCGAGGTCGCCTCGTCAAGAATTAGCAACTTTGCGTTGTGGCTTAGCGCAATGGCGATATTGAGCTTCATTTTCATACCGGTTGAAAAGTCTTTTATCTTAATGTCAATCGGCAGCCCGAAGCGGTCTATATAATCGTTGAAATCGGGCTGATTCCAATTCTTGAAGCTGTTTTTCATAATTTTATGAATCTGCTTTACGTTAAGGCAGGAGGGCAATCCTCTGTCGTCAAGCACAACGCCTATGTCCTCTTTAAGCGATGTGATTTCGCCGCCGTTTTCCTTGCCGAGCAGGGTAATTGTACCGCTGTTTGCTTTTATCATACCGAGGATAAGCTTGATTAAAGTGCTTTTTCCTGCGCCGTTTTCGCCGATAAGCCCCATAATACAGCCTTCGGGCAGTTCCAGATTGATTTTGTCAAGCTTAAAGCCCGTGTATGCTTTGCACAGGTCTTTGGTTTCAATCGCATTCATTCTGCTCCCTCCATTCATAATCAATCATTTCCGTTATATCCTTTTTGCTTAAATTACAGCTTGCCGAAAGCTTCAGTATCTCGGCTATATGCTTTTCGATTTTTTTCAGATTTTCCTCTCTGAGCAATTCTACATTTTTGGGCGCAACAAAACAGCCCTTTGCCGCAACGGTATAAATAAAGCCCTCCTGCTCAAGCTCGTCATATGCGCGTTTTGTAGTTATGACGCTTATGTGCAAATCCTTTGCAAGACTGCGTATTGACGGTAAAGCTTCATCCTCGGCAAGAGAACCGCTGATTATTTGCGCTTTTATTTGACTGTAAATCTGCTCGTATATTGGCCTTCCGCTTTTGTTGTCAATAAAGATGAGCAATCGAATCACCTCTTCAATACTGTACATATACAGTATATACAGCATATGCAGATTTGTCAATATATTTTTTTTATTTTTTGTCGTATTATTTTAAAATTCTCCGATTTTATCATAAAATACTTATATACATATGGATACGGAAAGCAATTAATTTATACGGAAAAAAAGCCCGGGAAAACCGAGCTTTTTTGAAAATATTTATTTAAGTAAAATTACAGCTTGTTTGAGTTGAGTATAAAGTTCAGCACGTTTTCGGCGCTTCTCTGCATTTCGCCGAGGGTTATGCCGTTCTCCTTACCGTAGGTTTCAAGCAGCGTGCCGTCGGGTTCGGCGGATTTGCTTACGGAGGTTCTTGCGCCGGGCATAAGCACGTCCACCTGCGCCCTGACTCTGTATGCGTTTCCCGACATTTCGGGGAATTCGGGCGAGGGGGCGTAGCGCATCCACCAGTCGGTCATCACGTTGCCCTTGTATCCCCATTCGCCACGCAGTACCTCGGTGCAAAGCTCGTAATTGTAATGGCTCCATACACCGTTTATCTTGTTGTAGCTTGTCATTATGTTTTTCGGGCTTGCTTCCTTTACGCAGATTTCAAAGCCTTTGAGATATATTTCCCTGAGAGCCCTCTGCGAAACTACGGAGTTATTGTAATTCCTGTTGTATTCCTGATTGTTGCAGGCAAAATGCTTGGGACACGCCGACAAGCCCGAGGATTGTATTCCCCTTACGGCTGCCGCCGCGATTTTTCCGCTTAAAAGAGGGTCTTCCGAGTAGTATTCAAAGTTCCTGCCGCAAAGCGGATTCCTGTGTATGTTCATACCCGGAGCCAAAAGCACGTCGCTTCCCTTTGCGAGCATCTCTTTACCCATTTGCGAAAAAAGCTTCTCTATAAGCTCTTCGTCCCAGGTGCAGGCGAGAGCCGTGCCGCAGGGCATAAGGGAACAGGGAGCGCTTAGCCTAATGCCGGAGGGACCGTCCGTTGTAGTTACGGGGGGTATTCCCTTTGCCCGCAAAGACTCCGAAACCCCGCCGAAGATACCGGCGTTGCCCTCCGCTCCGAGCGGACTTCGCATCATACCTTCGCCCCTTGTGATAAGCTCAAGCTCGTTGAGGCTGAGTTGGGCGGTAAAATCTTCAATAGAAACCCTGCCGTCCTTTACGTCCTTGAGCTTATAGCCCTTATCGCCGGTGAGCGGCTTCCCCTGCGGAAGATTGTCGAGTATGGTACGCCTTAAATTCTTTGAGCTTACGGGTACGTTTTCAAATGAGAGAAGATAGCCGTCGCCGTTTTTAATGGGCAAAAACCTCCTGAAGCGTGATTGTTCCTTGACCGCCATAACCTCCGACAGGCTATTAAGAACTTTAAGCTCTTTTTGCTTAAAGGAGAGAACCTCGCGGCATTTTTTTACGCTTGTGCCGAGGAAAAATTTATATTCGCCCTCCTCGAGAACATAGCTGTTTTTGTTCCCGGAATTGCCGCTGTCGTCGAACGAGGCGTATGAGTAGGGTTCGGCGGCAATAACTACGGTTTCGCTCTCCTGCGGGGCAAGCTCCTTTGTTTTCTTAAAGCCTATAAGCGCCTTTGAAGGCTTGCCGAGCTTGCCCTGGGGCGCTTGGGCGTAAAGCTGCAAAACCTCTCTGCCCGCCGTTTTGCCCGTGTTTGTCACTTTAGCCGTGACGCTTATTTTGCCGCCGCTGTTTTTTGCCGAAACGGTTTCAACCTCAAATTCCGTATAGGAAATTCCGAAGCCGAATTCATAGCTTGTCTTTGTCGGGCAGAAGGTTTCAAAGTAACGGTAGCCGACGTAAATATCTTCAACGTAGCTGTTTTCGTCCTTTGCGCCGAAATGGTCGCTTCCGGGATAGCTGCCGTAATTTATCGCAATGGTATCGCTCAATTTGCCCGAGGGATTTACCCTGCCGCACAGTACGTCCGCAACGCTGTTTCCGCTTTCCATTCCGCCCTGCCATACTATCATAATCGCGCTGATTTTGTCGCCGTAGGAATTGAGCTTTTCAAAATCAATAACAGAGCCGATATTCAGTATAACGGCAACCTTGTCAAAGCGCTTTGTAACGCAGTCAAGCATTTTAATCTCCGCGTCGGTAAGATAAAAGCTGCCTTTTTTTAATGCGTTTTCCCTGTCCTCTCCCGCGGAACGCCCTATAACCACAAGAGCCTTATCGCTTTGCTTGCGGGCGGATTTTACAATGTAATCGTTTAAGGGCATTTCGGGATAAAACCTCGGCCAATGCCCCCAAAAGCCCGGGTCGACCTTATGCTTTAGGCACCAACGCTTATATGTATCTTTAAGCTCGCCGTTTATTTTAAAGGCGTTGTTGTTTTCTATGCCGTCAATAAGGTTAGTCTTGTACGGACAGCGAACGTCGCCGCCCGAGCCGTTGCCCACAAAGAAGTAATCGTACTGCACCCTGCCGAATACCGCCACGTTGTCGTTTTCGGTAAACGGCAAAACGTTTTTCTCGTTTTTCAAAAGCACGCAGCCGTCGGCTCCGGCGCGCCTTAAAAAGGGAACGATGCTTTCGTTTACGTCGCCGCTCAGCTCCGCCGCCAGCTGTTGCTGCTGGGCAAGCTCAGCCCCCGAAACCTTCCTTATGATTTTATTTATAATTTTCATAAAAATTCCCCCTGAAATATAATGGGCTCATATCCGTTTTCTATTTTAACATATAATTACAGGCAGAGGCAATGCCATTTTTCACTTAAAATCCGTATTTATCTGTGCAAAATATCCAAATATACAAATAAATATTAAATACATTGTCTAAATTGTATAAACGTTTGTAATTTTTCCTTGTATTGAAGTATGAACTTATGATAAAATACTGTATATATTCAGAATATTATACAAAATATCTCCTGTTTTGAAGGGCGATGATTTTATGGATTTGCAAATGCATCATAAAGCCACGTTTGATAACATTTCCCCGGAAAAGCGGAATCGTATCATTAACGCCGCCACAACGGAGTTTGCGCTTAAAGGCTTCGATAACGCAAATATAAACAATATTGCGAAAAAAGCCGACGTAAGCGTAGGTTCGCTTTACAAATACTTTTCCAATAAGCAGGATTTGTTCCTGACCATTATCCATTACGGGATTTCCTCTATGGAGGAGATGTTGTTGAAGCTTGTCGAAAGCGATGAGGACATACTTTTAAAGGTGGAGAAAATTATTCGCTCCATTCAAAAAAGCTCAAAGGAAAACGAGCTTTTGATTAAGCTTTACAATGTTATGACAAGCGAGAGCAATCCGAGGTTCGCCTCGCAATTCGCTTATGAGATGGAGTCGATGACCGCAAGGATTTACCGCCTTGCCATCGAGAGGGGAAAAAAGACGGGCGACGTGAGGGAGGATATTGATTCCGCCTTTGCGGCATATCTGCTCGATAATATTTTTATGAACCTGCAATTCTCATACGCAAGCGACTATTATAAGGAACGCTTTAGGATTTATGCGGGCAACGAAATACTTGAGCGGGACGATTTTGTAGTTGAGCAGTGCCTTAAATTCATCAAGGCGGCGTTGAAAAAAGAAATAAATTGAGTAAGGGAGTTTTCTAAATGTCAGAGCAAAAATATGTTATCGCTTATGATATAGGCACAACCGGCGTAAAAACCTGTGTTTTCGCCATAAGCGACAGGATTGAGCTGCTCGCTTCGCAGAGCGAGGGCTACAAGCTTTACGTTATGCCTCACGGCGGTGCGGAGCAGGATCCCGACGAGTGGTGGGAGGCTATGCGAAACAGCACTTCCGTTGTTATGAAAAAATCAAAAATCAAAAAGGAGAGCATTTCCGGAATTTCCTTCTGCTCGCAGATGCAGGGCGTTGTGCTTGTAGATAAGGACGCCAATGCGGTTCGCAGGGCGTTCAGCTATATGGACCAGCGCGCCACCGAGGAGCTGAAGGAGGCTATGGGCGGCGGAATACAAATCGCCGGCGGGAACGTAACCAAGGTGTTAAAATCCTTAAAGCTTACCGGCGCCGCTCCGCTTTCGGTTAAAGACCCTATTTGGAAATATAAATGGACGCAGAAGAACGAACCCGACAACTTTAAAAGGGTTTACAAATGGCTTGACGTTAAGGAATACCTTATTGCGAGAATGACGGGCGAATTTGTCATGACTCACGATTCCGCTTTCTCCACTATGATTTACGATATTAAGAAAAAAAGCTGGAGCCGCGAAATGTGCGATATGCTCGGCGTTGATATGAACCACCTTGCGAAGATTGTAAAATCCACCGACAAGGTAGGCGAGCTTTCCGAAAAGGCGGCGGAGGAGCTCGGGCTTGCGCCGGGAATCGCCGTTTTCGGCGGCGGCGGGGACGCTTCCCTTATCGGAGTCGGCGCAGGCGCGGTAGAGCTCGGCGACACCCACATATATCAGGGTACTTCGGGCTGGGTTTCAACGGTTGTTGACTCGCCCAAGGTCGACGTAAGCTCAATGATTGCCGCCATTGTCGGCGCTAAGGACGGCTACTACAACTATTTTGCCGAGCTTGAAACGGCGGGCAAATGCGTTGAGTGGGTAAAGGATCATCTTGCGCTTGACGAGATTGACGTTTATATGGATAAAAGCCATAATTTAAAGCGTTCAAAGGGCGACATTGAAACGGTTTACACCAATTTGTTTGAGTATATGGCGGCTGTAATAAACGAAGTTCCCGCAGGCTCGAACGGCGTTGTATTTACGCCGTGGCTTCATGGCAACCGCTGTCCGTTTGAAGATCCCAACGCAAGGGGAATGTTCTTTAATATCAGCCTCGACACGGGAAAATCCGATCTTATAAGAGCAGTTTACGAGGGCGTGTGCTTCCACCTGCGCTGGTTCCTTGAAACGCAGGATAAGAAAATCAAAACCTCCGATACCATAAGGTTTGTAGGCGGCGGAGCGCTTTCCGACGTAACCTGCCAGATACTTGCCGACTGCACGGGCAGAACGATTGAAACCGTTGAAAGCCCGCAGAACATAGGCTCTGTCGGGGCGGCTATAGTTATAGCCGTCGGCACGGGAATTATAGGCGACATCACCGAGGCAAAGAAATTAATCCCCGCCTCCAAGACGTTCAAGCCCAATTATGCTTACAAAGCGATTTATGACCGCAACTACAAGGTTTATACAAACCTTTACAAAGCGAATAAGGAAAATTTCGCAATACTTAACGGCTGATAAACCAATATAATTATTAAACATAAGACTGAAAGCGGCGGTTTTGTTGACCGTCGCTTTTTCTTTTCCGAAAATTTTAAAATGTTTTAAAAATACTTTAAAAACGCTTGACAAATATAAATACCGGTGCTAATATATGTACATAGGAAAAGTTAATACATCCTAATAGCAAAGTTGCCGAAAGGCAACGGCGCAAAGCTACAGGGACTAAGTCGTTTGATATGTCAGCCAGTTGCCGTTAAAGATACGTTATTCTTTTTTTCATACCTTTTTGTATGATTAGGATTTTTATTCGGCAGCCGGCTCCCTGAATTGAAGGTAAAGGAGATGAGGCTGCAATTTCATTTTTTAAGCAAACGCCCTGCCTCAAGGCAAAAAATTAACCGATAATTAAGAACACCAATAGCAAAACTGCCGAAAGGCAGCGACGCAAAGCCATAGGGACTAAGTCGTTTCGATATGTCAGCCGGTTGCCGTTTAGATGTCGTAAATCTACTTTTAATATATACAAATACGAGTCACGGTTGGCGTTCTTTGGAAAAGAAAGGAGAGAAAGACTCTACAAAACAAAAAAGAACATCAACGGCATTAACTCAGAGTTTTTGCAAACGTAAATTACCCGCCCTGTATAAGGGCTCGCAAATAAACCGGATATACAGTAAAACATACACAACACAACCCAAAATTTGATTAATTAAAACCCTCTCGGGCTCGGCTCGGGAGGGCTTTGCTTAATTGCGTTTAAAGCGCCAATCCGTTTACGGGCGGCGTTTCGGCAAGGCTTAACCGTTGTTTTCGCCGTTTTCGGAGCCGTCCTGCGCCAAAATTCTTTCCGCGCGCCTTTGTTCAAGGTCGCTTGTAATCTGCTCTTTGAATTTGCCGTGAACGCTGAAAAAGATATGCGAAATTCCGTAGCCGAAACGGGCTATCGACGGCGCAAGGGCAAAAATCGCGAAAATGCCGTTGAGTACGGATTTATCGGAAATGGGCACAAGGTTCCCGAATTTGTCATACGCCGCTTCGTAGCCTATCCAGGTGAAGCACCAGCCCGAAAGCAAGCCCATAAGCGAAGTGCCGAGCTTGCCGAACCAGCCGCTGACGGTGGACAAAAGCGCCTCGTTTCGCATACCCGATTTCCATTCCATATAATCGTACACGTCGCCCTGAATAACGGCGTTGCACACACGCATTACACAGTTTGGCAGACCGCAAATCATAAGCATTATGTAAAGGTAGGCGACGTTAAGAATTTTTCGCTCTCCAAAGGGCGCGTAGCCTATCAAAAACAGCGCAAGGTATGCAAAGCCGCCGAAAAGTCCGCATATAACGGCGGTGTTCCTTGCCCCGAATTTCTTTATTATTTTAGGGGCGAGCGGCGTCATAAAATAGTTCGGTGCGCCCGTTACAAGCCCCGAAAACGTGCCGTAGAGCAAAGAACCCACGTTGTTGAGCCAGAAAAAGCTTTCCGAAGCCCCGCCGACCGATTTTATATTGTTTACGAAGGAGGCTATAATCACTACAAACATCGGCTTGTTTTTGAAAAGCTCCTTCAGTGATTTCCTTATCGGGGTGTTGTTCATTTCCTCGCGGGAAACAAGCGGCACTCTCTCACGCATATTGCGGAAGCCGAAAACGGAAGCCAAAACGCACAGCAAAATGCAGATAAGCGCGCAGCCCGTGTAAATGGATTGCATGGTTATGTTTTCGTTGATTTTCGGGAGCACGGAGACGGCGATATTAACCACGCTCGGCAGAACCACAAACAAATCGCAAAATTCCTTGGTCGTGATTAAGTTATTGCGCTCGTTTACATTCGGAGTAATGTTATAAAGCATTATGCTCCAGCAGTTGTAATACGACATCGAAAGCCCGTATAAGATTATCGAAAACAGGGCGTAGACCGTCCTTTTTGCGTCCGTAAGCTCGGGAGCGGAGAACATCATCAACGTGCTCAGGGCGATAAGCGGCAGGGTTACCACAAGGTACGGGCGCAGATGACCCCAACGGGTACGGGTGCGGTCAACTATAACTCCGCTTATCGAGTCGTCCACGGCGTCGTAAATATTTGCAATAAGCGAGAGAGTGCCGTAGGTAGAACCCTTCAGCCTTAAAAAATTGAGCATAAAAAACTGCTGGTTGCCCGATACAAATTCCGACAGATTTTTTGCCCCGTAGGATACGCAGATATATGCGAGTATCTCCTTTGGCCTTAAATATCTTCTGTTCTTGTGCTTGTTGATTAAATTTTCCTTTTCCTCCGTTTTTACCGTTTCGTTTACGTTTTCGCTCATTGCCCTTTCACTTCCGTCCTTAAATTTTAATTTTTCGGTTTATTGCGTTTCGTTTAATTTTTCAATTTCCGCAAAGCGCGTTATACAGCATCTTTTTGGCAAAAGCCCTTGCGCCGTAAAATCCCGGGCTGATTTTTGACTGCCTGTAATAAGGCTCAATGTATGCGATTAGGCCCGGATAAATTTTAATTAAATACAGTCTGATTAAGGTGCATTTATCAAAAACAAGCTTTTGCTGTGCAACCGAATTGTATCCGTTTATCAACTGCTTGTTCTTTTCCAAATCGAACGGCGATAAATAATCCAAAGAAATAAAGTCTCCGATTACGTCCCCGAACATAGCTTTTTCGCAATCAATTAAAGCGCCGAAGGTATAACAATAAAAATATCTCTGTTAAAATTGTATCATAGATTTATGTTTATGCAAGCAAATAATTTATTTTAAAATGAAAAGCGGGAAATTTTATAAAATTAATTGACTTAAAGCGATAAATCCATTATCATTAAAATGTTAAAATACTTTTTAGGGGGTTCTCTTATGAGCGAAAAAGTACAGTCAAAAAAGTATATGAATTTTAAGGAGATAGCCGCTTATTCCCTCGGGCTTTTCGGCTTTCAGGCGATAGTCGGTCTGCTCAATTCATATCAGGCGGAATTCGACGGCTCGATTTTGGGCGCAAACGTAAGCGTAGTTGCGATTTTAATACTCGTTGCGAAGATAGTTTCCGCCGTTGCCGACCCCGTGGTAGGCAATTTGCTCGACCGTTCAAAATCAAAGCTCGGTAAATTCAAGCCTATGATAATTTACTCGCTTGCTCCGCTGCTTATTTTTACGGCGGTTGTGTTCTTAAAGGTTCCGTTTAAGGGCTTCGGGCTTTATGTGTGGATATTTATTACATACCTCATTTGGAGCATTGCCATGACTATGGGCGACGTTCCCTCGCAGGGCATAGCCTCGGCTCTTACGCCCGACCCCACCGAGAGAACGAACGTAGTTTCCATTTCCAACACGTTTAAGCAGATAGGCTTCTCGGCCTGCGTTGTCATAGTACCCATTGTGTGTCTTATCATACCGGGCGGCTCAAAGGTTATTGTTGAAAAGGGACAGACCGATACTCCTATGATTTCCTCGGAATTTCTCGGTACGGCGATACTTACGGCGATTTTCGGCTGCGTTCTCTTTGCGCTCATACCGCTTTTAAACAAAGAGAGGGTTAAGGTGGAGTCAAACGAAAAGACCACCGCCGGCGATATGGTAAGGGCGTTAAAGGACAACAAACCCCTTATGCTCGTAATTGTTTCCTATTTCCTCGGCTTCGGCAGGCAGATGGCGATGGGTATACAGGTTCAGGCGGCAACGGTTATACTCGGCTCTCAAAACCTCGTTGCGGTTTTGGGCATTGTTACGGCTGTGGGTTCAATGATTTCCATGGCGCTTTGCCCGCTGCTTATCAAAAAGCTCGATGAGAAAAAGGCGTATATACTGCTTTCGGTTTACGGCTTTGCGGCGTCGATTTTGTCCTTCGTAATAGGGCATTTCTGGTTCCAAAATCCCGAAAATACCGTGCTTACGATTTTGTTCTACGCTTCGCTGTTCCTTATAGGTCTTCAGTTCGGCGCAGTCACCCTTATGCCTATGATAATGACCGCAGACGCGGTTGACTACTACGAATACGAAACCGGCAAGAGAATGGAGGGCGCGGCTTATTCCATACTCACCCTTACCATTAAGGTTTGCCTTGCTCTGGGTACTGCCGTGGGACTTGTTTTCGTTTCGGCTTCGGGCTATTACGAGGCACTCGAGGCGGGAAGCTTTACAAACGGCACCAAGGATATTATATTCTTCGCATATACGGCTCTTCCCGGAATACTTGCGCTGCTGTCCGTAATTCCGATGCTCAAATACGATATAGTCGGCGAAAAGAAGCAGAATATTTCCAAAGAGCTTCAAAAGAGGAGAGCGGCAAAGTCGGAAAAGTAAAAAACTTTCCGCTTATTTGGGAATAACGCAAAATTAAAAGCTTTCGTTCTCCTGCACATATGGCGGACGGAAGCTTTGAGTTTAAAACAAACGCTGCTTTTGACGGCTTGTGTTATAAATTTTTACTTTAATGTTTTATTTATACGGAAAATATGTTATACTGTAATATATTTACAAAGGGAGATGCGCAATATGATTTACAGAAATTTTAAGGATATTAAATTATCCGGCCTCGGGCTCGGAATGATGCGTTTACCCTTAATCGACGGCAACGACGCGGCGATTGACGAAAATAAAGCGAAGGAAATTATAGATTACGCCTACAAAAACGGCATTAATTATTTCGACACCGCTTGGGGCTATCACGACGGCAACTCGGAAACGGTCGCGGGCAAGTATCTTATGGCTTATCCGAGGGACAGCTATTACCTTGCCAGCAAATTCCCGGGGTACGACAATTCAAATATGCCTAAGGTAAGGGAAATATTTGAACGTCAGCTTGAAAAATGCCAAACTCCCTACTTTGATTTTTATTTGTTCCATAATGTTTACGAGGGCAATATTGACGATTATCTCAACAGGGATTTCGGCATTTACGATTATCTGCTTGAGCAGAAAAAGAACGGAAGAATAAAGCATCTCGGCTTTTCGGCGCACGGAAGCACGGAGGTTATAAAGCGTTTTCTTGACGCTTACGGCGAGAATATGGAGTTTTGTCAGCTTCAGGTAAACTATATGGACTGGCATTTTCAGGACGCAAAGGAAAAAATCGAGCTTATCAAAAGCGCCGGTATTTCCGTTTGGGTAATGGAGCCGTTGAGAGGCGGCAAGCTTGCCAAAATGAGCGCTCAAACCGAGAAAGCGTTAAAGCAAATGCGTCCCGAGTATTCGGCGGCGGAGTGGGCTTTCAGGTTTTTGCAGTCCGTAGAGGGAGTAACGGTTGTGCTTTCCGGTATGTCAAGCCTTGAACAGATAAAGGAAAATATAGAAATTTGGAAAGAGGATAAACCGCTCGGCGAAGCGGAATTTAACAAGCTTGTTGCGCTTGCCGATATGGAAACTCACAGCGGCGGACTGCCCTGTACCGCTTGTCATTACTGCACAAGCCATTGTCCGCAATCGCTTCCCATTCCCGAACTCATCGCACTGTATAACGAGCATAAAATCACGGGCGGCGGCTTTATTGCTCCCATGACCGTCGGCAGTATGGAGGAGGGTAAACGTCCGTCAAGCTGCATAGGCTGTCAAAGCTGCGAGCAGGTTTGTCCGCAGCAGATTAAAATATCCGATATGATGCGCGAATTTTCTCAAATGCTCGGAATGTAACGGGAGGGCGTTATGGGAGCAACCGATATACTTCATTCGGGCAAACTGTATCTTCCCGAAAGCGAGGAGATATTGAAAGAACAGACGCTTTGCCTTGAAAAGCTGTACGATTTTAACGAAACCCGTCCGAGCGAAACGGAAAAAAGGCGGGAATTGCTTAAAGAGATGTTTGCGGAAATAGGGGAAGGCTGTTACATTGAGCCGCCGTTTCACGCAAACTGGGGCGGAGCGCATTGCCATTTCGGCAGGAACGTTTACGCCAATTTCAACCTTACCGTGGTTGACGACACGCATATATATGTCGGCGATTACACCATGATAGGCCCCAACGTCACCATAGCTGCGGCGGGGCATCCGGTTTTGCCGGAGCTTAGAAAAAAAGCGTATCAATTCAACGCGGGCGTTAAAATAGGAAAAAACTGCTGGCTCGGCGCAGGGGTTATCGTTCTGCCGGGAGTCAGCATAGGCGACGATACGGTTATAGGCGCGGGCAGCGTCGTAACCAAGGATATACCCGGCGGAGTGGTTGCCGTGGGCAATCCTTGCAGGGTTATGCGTAAGATTAACGACAGGGACAGGGAATATTATTTTAAAGACAAAAAAATCGACATAAGAACGCAGCTTGATTAAAACGCTTTAATTTTTGCAAACCGGAGATATACAATGAAGCTTAAACGACAGAAAAGAAAAAGCAGGTTTATAACCACATATATAATAGCGGGCGGATTTTTACTGCTCATTATTCTGGGTACGTTTCTGCTTCGTCTGCCGTTTTCCTCCGCAAGCGGAAAAAGCGCCGCCTGGTCGGACGCCCTGTTTACCGCAACAACCTCCGTATGCGTAACCGGTCTTGTCACCGTGCCTACCTTTTCGGCGTGGTCTGCTTTCGGTCAGGCAGTTATTTTGGTTTTGATTCAGCTCGGCGGTCTCGGACTTATCAGCTTTACCATACTTTTTTTGCAAATCTTGGGCAAAAGAATAGGCTTGCGGGAAAGTCAGCTTATCCGTGACGCATATAATCTTGACAGCAGTAACGGTATGGACGTGCTTGTAAAAAAGATATTTAAAGGCACGTTTTTAATAGAGGGAACGGGGGCTTTGCTGTATTGCTTCGTTTTCGTTCCCGAATACGGGATTTCGGGCATATGGAAAAGCGTATTTAACGCGGTTTCCGCCTTCTGCAACGCCGGTATGGACGTTTTGGGCCCGTCGAGCCTTATTCCGTACCAAAGCAATCTTGCGGTTAATCTTATAACAATTACCCTTATAGTTTTGGGCGGCGTCGGTTTTCCCGTTTGGTTTTACGTTACGGATAAAATGAAATTTCGCCGTGGCAAAAACAGCCTTAAACGGACGCTTATAAGTATGCCGCTTTACATTAAAACCGTGCTTTTTATGACGTTTTTGCTTATTTTGTCGGGCGCTTTTTTAATTTTTGTTTTTGAGTTTAACAACCCCGAAACGCTCGGAAGGCTCACGCTTTCGGATAAAATACTCGCGTCGTTTTTTCAGTCGGTTACAACGAGAACGGCGGGCTTTTGCTCTATTTCCCAAAGCGGGCTTCGCCGAAGCACGGTAATAATCTGCTGCGTGCTGATGTTCATAGGCGGTTCTCCCTCGGGTACTGCCGGGGGCATTAAGACTACAACCTTTTTGATTATTGCCGCTTCGATGTTTTCCGCGGTTTCCGACCGTGACAGCACGGAAATTTTCAGAAGAAAAATAAATGCCGAAACGGTCAGGAAGGCTATGTCGGTTTTTTCGCTCAATTTCCTCGTGATGCTTATATCGCTGCTCGCTTTTTGCATAGTTCAGCCGAGCGCGTTTGAATCCTGCCTGTACGAGGTGGTTTCGGCAATAGGCACGGTGGGCTTGAGTCGGGATTTAACTTCGCAGTTGAACCTTGCGGGAAAGCTTATTATAATTATAACCATGTACCTCGGAAGAATAGGCCCAATCTCTCTTGCGCTGTTCTTCAATACAAAAAAATACGCAAATTTGATAGAGCTTCCCGAGGAAAACGTACCCATAGGATAAGCGCTTGCCTTATTTGCGTACAGGCGGCGCAATTCAAATATTCTTTCGGCAGAAAGGCTGTGTTATTAAAATGTCAAAAAAAGTTTTTATGGTTATCGGCATAGGTCAGTTCGGGAAAAATCTTGTTTCCACGCTTTATAACTCGGATGTAGACCTGCTTGTTATCGACAAGGATATAAACAGGCTTGAGGAAATAGAGAGTATGGCGACAAGGGCAGTCTGCGCCGACGCGTCGAAATACGAGGTCTTAAACCAGTTCGATATGAAATCCTTTGACGGAGCTATTATCACAAGCAGTCACGACTTGGAATTTTCCGTAAAAACCATAATGCACCTGCACGAAATGGGTATGCCCTTTATTATGGCTAAGGCGACGACGGATTTTGAGGGCAGAATTTTTACGAAGGTCGGCGCAAATAAGGTCATTTTCCCCGACAAAGAGGTGGGAATAAGGCTCGGCAAGCAAATTGCTATAGGGAATTACTACGACTCCCTCGATTTGTCCGATGAATACAGCATTACCGATATCACCATACCCGACGAGTGGAACGGGAAATCCATAGTTCAGCTTAATTTGAGAAAGGCGTACGGGCTCAACGTAATAGGAATAAGACGGCAGGAGGAGCTTATCGTAAACCCGAAGCCCGACGACGTTTTTGTTGACGACGATATAATTATAGTTTTGGGTTCAAATAAGGATATACAGCATGTAAGGAAAAAATATGCCGAATAATATAAACAAAAGAGAAATCAAAAAAAGACGGCTTGCGAAAAACAAACCGTCTTTTTCTTTTATGTTCGTTTAATCCCTGTAAATTATAGCTTCTCTTTGCGGGCCGTTCGATACCATATCGATTTTACGTCCGATATGCTTTTCGATAAATTCCACATACGCTTTCGCCTCTTTCGGCAAATCGTCGTAATTTTTAATTCCCCTTATATCGCATTTCCAGCCTTTAAGGGTTTCATACACGGGCTTGCATCTCTTTAAAACGGGAGTTGTCGGGAAATCCGTTATAATCTTGCCGTCAACCTCGTAAGCGGTGCAAATTTTTATCTCATCAAGGTATGAAAGGCAGTCAATGGCGGTCATTACAACCTTTGTCGCGCCCTGACAGTCAATGCCGTAACGGGTTGCAACGCAGTCGAACCAGCCGACTCTTCTCGGCCTGCCCGTCGTTGCGCCGAATTCGCCCCTGTCGCCGCCGTGTATTCTAAGCTCCTGAGCCTCGTCCTCGTCGAGTATTTCGGAAACAAACTCGCCCGCGCCTACGCCGGAGGAGTAAGCCTTGGTAACGACGACAATCTCCTTAATTTCATGCGGAGGGATACCCGCGCCTACAGCGCCGTAGCCCGCAAGAGTGGGCGACGATGTAACCATGGGATAAATTCCGAAATCGGGGTCTTTAAGAGTGCCGAGCTGACCTTCGAGCAGTATGTTTTTGCCCTCTTTTACAGCGTTAAGCAAGAGCTTATGCGTGTCGCAAACATACGGGGCGATTTTCTCCTTATACTGCATACAGGTGTCGTACAGCTCCTCCTCGGAAAGCAAGGGCTTGTTATAAACATATTTTAGCGTGAGATTTTTGAGCGTGCATATGTTTTTGATTTTTGCCCTGAGCGTTTCCTCGTCAAAAAGCTCGTTTATCTGAATACCGATTTTTGCATATTTATCCGAGAAAAACGGAGCGATACCGCTTTTTGTAGAGCCGAAAGCGTTTTTGCCGAGGCGTTCCTCCTCGTATTCGTCAAGAAGAATATGGTAAGGCATAAGCAGCTGAACCCTGTCCGAAACGCAAAGGTCGGGATTGAGTCCGGCTTTTTTAAGGCCTTCAAGCTCGTTAAAAAATTTGTTTACGTCAAACGCAACGCCGTTGCCGATAACGCATTTTACGTTTTCGTAACATACGCCGCTGGGCATAAGGTGAAGCACAAACCTTCCGCGTTCGTTTATTATAGTGTGACCTGCGTTTGCGCCGCCCTGGAAGCGGACGACAATATCTGCCTCGCCGGCAAGCATATCGGTTATCTTGCCCTTACCCTCGTCGCCCCAGTTGGCTCCGATAATAGCTTTAACCATTTTAAAACGGTCCTCCTTGTTTACTTGTATAATAAATGAATGATATACCGAAAATTAAAAATACGATAAACCGAATTTCGGTTTCCGACAGAATATTATTATATAATAGAACTGCCGATGTGTCAACAAAACGGGTTAATTTTGTCGGCTTTAAACGGCCGAGCCGCGCCTGCGCTTCGCGCGACCCGACAATACGGCCAAGGCGGCAGGGAAAGCTAAAAGCGCCGAAAAGAATCTGTGCGAAGCGGCGGCACGTCAGACTCTCTTGCCTTAAACAAAAGGGGTAAGTTGTAAAATAAAATGTCCAAAAAAAGGGATGACTCATAAAGCAGTCTCTGGTATCATGTTAAGTGACCAAACCAAACAGAAACGGAGGCTGCAAAATGAGTCACTTAGATTATAGCACAGAAGTAAGGAAGGGTAAACACCTAACTTATGAAGAACGGATAAAAATTGAGGCATTAAGCAAAGCCGGAATAAAATCCGAAAAAATAGCCGAACAAATAGGTTGTAGTGGCAGGACGGTACGCAGAGAGCTTGCAAAGGAAAACAGTCACGAATTCGTTGCTTTAGATGAACACCCGAGTATGAAAAAAGTACCCGCAAAGGCGGCGACTTGCACCGAGGACGGCAATATTGAATATTATCATTGCTCAGACTGCAACAAGAATTTTAAAGATGAATATGGTTACGATGAGATTGCGAATATTGTTGTAAAGGCAGCAGGTCACACTTTGGGTGAAAAAGTTGCGGCAAAAGCGGCAACTTGCACCGAGGACGGCAATGTTGAATATTACCATTGCTCCGAGTGCAACAGGAATTTTAAAGACAAAGACGGCAAGGAAGAGGTTGCAGACGTTGTAGTTAAGGCAACGGGACACAAATACGAGGACGGCGTTTGCACCGTTTGCGGCGCAAACGAGCCTGTAAATCCGAGTGACCCGACAAATCCCGATAATCCCAAACCGACAGGCGAAGTAAGCGGCGACGGCAAGCTTTCAACCGTTGACGCTAAGTGGATTTTGCAGAACATAGCAAAGTCAAGGGATTTCAGCGACGAGCAATCCAAAGCCGCCGACCTCAACGGCGACGGTAAGCTGTCCGTAGTAGACGTTAAATGGGTGCTTCAAATTATTGCAGGTATGCGTGACGCAGAAACTTTGGAGTTAATAACCAAATAATTAAAAGTATTTACAAAAAGTTAAAGTTCAAAAGTTTAAAGTTAAAGCGAAAAGTTACAATAGGTAACAAATAAAGCAAAATTAAGCGGTTATACCGAGGTGAAATTCGGTATAACCGCTTTTGTAATATATTAAAAGGGATTTCGCAGTCTGCGGACTGCGACGAGGGCTTTGCCCCTCGACCCCACCGACTTTTGTAAAAGTCGGGGAAAACTTTGACTGTCGCCCGCCGCGAATTTGTGCGAGGCTTTGACCGTGGTCTTGAATTTTATTTTTTTCCCTTGATTCTGTCCCAATATTCCTTTGCCGCCTGTTCGATTTTATTCTCCCCGGCTATGTAATACTTTGCATCCGCGATATTATCCGGCAAATATTGCTGTTTTACATAATGATTTGGGTAGCTGTGCGGGTAAAGATAAAACTGCCCTTTATTCTTGTTGTCCTCGCCGTCATAATGCATATTTTGAAGCTGCCGCGGGATTTTGCCCGCTTTGCCGTTCTTGACGTCCCTCGCCGCCGCTTCTATCGCATTTACTCCCGAATTGGATTTCGGCGAAGTGCAAACCAATATTACTGCGTCCGCCAACGGTATCTGCGCTTCGGGCAAGCCCACCTGAAAAGCTATATCCACCGCCGCCTTGACTATCGGAATAATCTGCGGATACGCAAGCCCCACGTCCTCGCAGGCGCACACCAAAAGTCTGCGCGCCGCCGACGGAAGATCGCCGGCTTCAAGCAATCTTGCAAGGTAATGCAGCGCCGCGTCCGCGTCGGAACCTCTCATGGATTTTTGGTAAGCCGAAATTATATCGTAATGCTCGTCTCCGTCCTTATCGTATCTGAAAGAATTTTTGGACGTTATCGACTCCGCGTTTTCAAGCGTTATTAATTTCTTTTTGCCCTTTAAATTTGCCGAAAGATACGCAAGCTCAACAAAATTAAGCGATTTTCTCACGTCTCCTCCGCAGGCGTTCGCTATATGCTCGCAAACCCCGTCCTCTATTTCCGCTTCTATGCCGCTTTCGTTTTCAAGGAATTTAAATCCCCTTACGACCGCAGGCAAAACCTCCCGCTCGGTAACGGGTTTGAATTCAAACACCGTCGAACGGCTGAGAACCGCGCTGTAGACATAAAAATACGGATTTTCCGTTGTAGAGGCTATTAAGGTTATAGCTCCGCTTTCAATGTATTCAAGCAATGACTGCTGCTGCTTTTTGTTGAAATACTGTATCTCGTCAAGGTAAAGCAAAATCCCGTTCGGAGCGGCAAGGGTATCAAGCTCGCCTACAATATCCCTTATATCCTTTATGCTTGCGGTTGTTCCGTTTAGCTTGTGCAATTTTCTGTTTGTAGTGTTCGCTATTATCCTCGCAAGGGTCGTTTTGCCCGTACCCGACGGACCGTAGAATATCATATTCGGCAATATGCCGGATTCCACAATATTTCTCAAGGGCATACCTTCGTTCAAAAGATGCCCCTGACCTACCATATCTTCAATTTTTTCGGGTCTTATTCTGTCCGCCAACGGTGATGACATAGTTCATTCTCCAAGAATTATTTTTTTTACTTCCGCGGCGTCGTCGGCTATGTATTCGGCGCCGTGCTCCTCAAATTCCTCTCTTGAACCGAAACCGTACAAAACGGCTATTGTTTCAATCCCTGCGGCTCTTGCGCCGTCAATGTCGAATTTACGGTCGCCTATCATAACAGCTCGGGATTTGTCGGTACAATTAAAATAATCGAGCGCACCCAAAATTATCTCGGTTTTCCCGGATTCCTTTTGGTCAAAATCCGTGCCGCCTATGTAGTCGAAATATTTTGAAAAACCGAACGAGTCCAAAATCCTGTTTATAAACCTTTTCGGCTTGGACGAAGCCGTGGCAATCTTAACTCCGTTTTCCCTAAGGGCTGTAAGCAATTCCTCAATCCCCGGGTAAAATTCCGCCTCGAACAAGCCGAGCACGCTGTAGCGTTCCCGATATTTTTTTATCATATGTTCAATTTTGCCCTCGTCCGTGTAGCCGAAGGTTTCTTTAAAGCTTGCATAAATCGGCGGGCCTATACATTTTCTGAGCATTTCAACGCTCGGAACGGGTTTCCCGTCCGAATTCAGGGCGTAAATCAGACTCTTGAAGACGCCTCGGGAAGTGTCGGCGAGAGTTCCGTCGAAATCAAAAAGCGCTATATCGTATTTTGCCATTTTAACACCTCAAGCTATTTTTGAAACGTCAATAATTTTTTCGTTGTAGCCCTCCGCCGTGACGGTATAAAAGCAGATTGCGGAGTTGTTTATAAAATACAATCCCAAATGCCGAGAGTAATCGTCGTCGGAAAAATTAAGATGTTTTCCGGTTTCGGTATTGAAAATCCAAATTTGATAATCTGCGGCGTTTGACGCCGTTCCGATAAGCACCGCATATTTTCCGTCGGGACTTACGGCAAAATCGGAGGGATTTATAACGAACTGTTCAAGCTCTATAACCTTGTCGGAATAGGTGGAATAAATCCTGCCGTCCTCCCGACTCAAAATCCAGTCGCCGCTTCTTATATACTGCTCGCCGTAGGTGGAGTAAAACTCTTTAACAACCTCGGATTTGCCGTTAAGATATTTCATCGCCGCAAACCCGCCCGTTATCTCTTTAAAATAAACAATACCGCCGTCGCTTGTGATTTTTGTATATTTATCAAGCACATCTTTTACGGCAAGGGTTTCCTTATTCTTGTTTTTGATATAAAGATCCGTTTTGGGAACTATGGAAGCTTCGTAAGCCCTGCCCGTGAAGAACGGTATAATTCCGCCCGAAGCCTTAATTTCGCCGTTGGTTACGGTTGCGAAATCGGCTCTTACAGCTCCGTTGGTATCAACCATACGGTTGCCGTCGGAAAGAAAACGGCTAAGCTTTCCGCTTGCGCGGTCAAGCACAAACGCCTCCTCCCAAACAGGCTCGTTTGAATATACGGCGTCGATGTCGGTATTCGCAACAAGCAGGCATTTTCCGTCCTGCTCGTAGCCCTTAGGCAAATTTGTAATTTTACAGAGCATAAAGTCATAAATATATACGGAATCGCTGTCGTTTACCGTGAAAACGCCGTAACCCGTGAGCTTCCCGCCGCGCTCGATATAATGGAGCTTAATCGGTATTTTTTGGCCGCTCAGCGGAACGACTATATCCATACTGCCCGTTTCGCTTGTCTGCACATAATCTTTGCCGTTAAATTCGTAAAAAAGTATTGTGCCCGAGGAATTAGCCGTATAAGCCAAGCCGTCAATATCGGTTTTAACATAGGGAACAGCCGTAAGCTTGGAGGTCAGGGTAATATCCGCAAGGCTTGTTACGTCAATGTGATTGTTCGGGGTTGTTTCGTTTGAGTTGTTTGTATTAAAATAAAAAACAAGCGTCAATACAACGGCGGCTATGGCGGCAAGCGCCAATATCCCCGTTAATATAAGCTTGGTTATCTCTGATTTTTGCTCTTTTGTAAGGCTCTTTTTTGCCAAACCGTTCACGCCTTTCAGCAAAGTAATTTACAGCAATATCTGTCAACTTTAATATTATACTATTTGATATATTAAATTGCAAGCAAATAAAGGTTACCAAAATATTAACAAATTTATTTGCATTTTTCCGAATATAGTTTATAATAAAATAAAAAAACAATAAATAACATAAGGAGATTATATGTCGGGAATTATTGAGTTTTTCAAAACTATATTGCTTGGAATTGTCGAGGGTATTACCGAGTGGCTGCCTATAAGCAGTACGGGGCATATGATACTTGTTGACGAATTCCTGCATCTTAATGTAAGCGAGGAGTTTAAGAACCTTTTTCTGGTTGTGATACAATTCGGCGCAATTTTGGCAGTTGTGCTCCTGTTTTGGGAAAAGCTTTGGCCCTTCGGGTATGACGAGAAAAAAATAGTTATCAAGAAAAACATATTCAATATGTGGTTCCACGTTCTTGTTTCGTGCATTCCGGCGATAATTATCGGCTTGCCGTTCGACGACTTTTTTGAAAAGTATCTGTATAATTACGTTGTTGTTGCGCTTGCGCTTATAGTTTTCGGAATTGCGTTCATTATAATAGAAAACAAAAACAAAAGTCTTAGACCGAGGATAAATTCGATATCGCAAATAAGCTACAAAACGGCGTTTATAATCGGACTGTTCCAGCTTATAGCGGCGATTTTCCCCGGAACGTCACGCTCGGGAGCGACAATTTTGGGAGCGCTTATGATAGGCGTTTCGAGGACAACCGCGGCGGAATATACGTTCTTTATGGCAGTTCCGGTTATGGCGGGAGCAAGCCTTTTAAAGGTAGTGAAATACGGATTTAATTACAGCTTATTGGAAGCGGCGTATCTGCTTGCCGGTATGGCGACTGCGTTTATAGTTTCTTTCTTCGTAATAAAATTCCTGATGTCCTACATTAAAAGGCACGATTTCAAAGTCTTCGGTTGGTACAGAATAGTTTTGGGCGCGCTTGTTTTGATTTACTTTGTCGCAAAATCAGCACTCGCCAAATAATAATGGTATAATATTTTAAGCCGTTGTAAATTCTTATTGCAGGTTTAAATTATTGTGTATCTAAATTGTTTCGGGATCAAATTATTGCGGATTTAATTTGTTGTAAATGCAGACCGAAACCCCTTTACTTTCAAAATCAAATAATAACAAACCAAAGCGGTTATACCGAATTTCACCTCGGCATAACCGCTTAATTTTGTTTATTTGTTACCTATTGTAACTTTTTGTTTTAACTTTAAACTTTTGAACTTAAACTTTTTGTAAATGCCTGTTTAAGCTTTCGGCAGATGAAGTCAAAGCTTCGCACAAATTTGCGCGGATAACTGTCAAATCCCCACTTAAATTTGCAGAGCGCGACGATCAATGTTTTCCCCGACTTTTACAAAAGTCGGTGGGGTCGAGGGCAAAGCCCTCGTCGCAGTCCGCAGACTGCGAAATTCCTTTTAATTATATTACAAAAGCGGCTATACCGAAATTTGCCTCGGCACAACCGCTTGATTTTGCTTTATTTGTTACCTATTGTAACTTTTCGCTTTAACTTTAAACTTTTGAACTTGAACTTTTTGTAAATGACTGTTTAAGCTTTCGGCGGGCGACGGTCAAATCCCCACTTAAATTTGCAGAGCGCGACGGTCAAAGTTTTCCCCGACTTTTACAAAAGTCGGTGGGGTCGAGGGGCAAAGCCCTCGTCGCAGTCCGCAGACTGCGAAATTCCTTTTGCTTCAAAATCCTTTTGCTTTAAAATCCCTTTTACTTCAAAAAGCGCAGGAAGGGATATAAAACAGTCCGGTGGACTGTTCTTTCGTGGGAAACCCTCGCCGGGGGTTTCCTTTTGCTTTGTAAAAGCAATTTTTTCTTAATCAAATAAATAAACAAGCTAACAAAAAACTCACCCTCGGCTTATTTGCCGAGGGCGGATATGGGGGTTACTAAATTGTGCGTTTAATTAAAGTTTGTATTGTTTTTATCTTTTGTACTTTTATCTGTCGTATGCTCTTTAATCAGATACCGTCGATAAGTCTCTGAACCTGATCCTCGGGCATAGTCTTAACGG